>NZ_JBQFXE010000003.1:0-292215 GCF_056540685.1 Ruegeria sp. AM2
CGCCGCGCGTAGCGCGGCGCCGGGCCCAAGGCCGAACGTAGTATCGGCGCAGCCGATAGTGCGCTTCGGGCGCGGGAGCTTTTGTAAACCGGTCAGAGCGTCATGCAAGGGGCGGACTGACCCAATCGTTAGACCTGCCGCACAGCCCCTTTCGCGGCGCTGGTGGCCAATTTGGCATAGGCTTTCAGCGCGGTCGAAACCTTCCGTTTTCGCGGCGCTGCGGGTTCCCAGCCTTTCTCGTCCTGTTCCTCACGCCGCGCCGCCATTTCCTCGTCGGACACGGCCAGATGGATCGTTCGGTTGGGGATGTCGATCTCGATCTTGTCGCCGTTTTGCACAAGTCCGATTTCTCCGCCCTCGGCTGCCTCAGGTGAGACGTGGCCGATCGAAAGCCCTGACGTACCGCCCGAAAACCGACCATCGGTCAGCAGAGCACAGGCTTTGCCCAGACCTTTGGATTTCAGGTACGATGTCGGATACAGCATCTCTTGCATTCCCGGGCCGCCGCGCGGGCCTTCGTAGCGGATGACCACCACGTCGCCCTCTTTCACTTTGCCGGTCAGGATGTCGTTAACGGCCTGATCCTGACTTTCGCAGACATAGGCCGAGCCGGTGAAGGTTAGGCTGGCCGGGTCAACACCGGCCGTTTTCACAATACAGCCGTCGCGCGCGATGTTGCCGAACAGCACGGCCAGACCACCATCCTGACTGAACGCGTGTTCTTGGGACCGGATCACACCACCTTCGCGGTCAGTGTCCAGCTCTTTGTACCGGTTCGATTGGCTGAAGGCTTGTGTCGTCCGCACGCCTCCCGGTGCGGCCTTGAACAGGTCTTGCGCCCTTGGGTTATTGGCAACTTTGATGTCCCAATTCGCGATTGCTTCGCCCATCGTGCCAGAATGCACCGTGCTGCAGCCCTCATGCAGTAGACCGGCGCGGCTGAGTTCGCCAAGGATTGAGAAGATGCCACCAGCCCGGTGCACATCTTCCATATGTACGTTCTCGGTGTTGGGCGCGACCTTGCACAGGCAGGGGACCTGACGGCTCAGGCGGTCCATGTCGGACATGGTGAAATGCACTTCGCCCTCATGGGCGATGGCCAGCAAGTGCAGAACGGTGTTGGTCGATCCGCCCATCGCGATGTCGAGGCTCATGGCGTTCTCAAAGGCTGCGAACGTTGCGATCTCACGCGGGAGGAAGCCTTTTTCGTCCAGATCATAGTGCCGTTTGGTGATCTCGACGATGCGGCGGCCCGCTTCCAAAAACAGCTCTTTACGGTCGGCATGCGTGGCCAGAGTTGACCCGTTGCCCGGCAGGGCCAGACCCAGAGCCTCGGCCAGACAGTTCATCGAGTTCGCGGTGAACATGCCCGAGCAGGACCCGCAGGTTGGGCAAGCGTTTTCCTCGATATGCTGGACCTGCTCATCGGTGAATCGGTCATCGGCGGCAGCGACCATGGCGTCCACAAGGTCGATCTTCTTGGCGTCCAAATCGGCAATGTCGATCTTGCCCGCCTCCATCGGCCCGCCCGAAACAAAGATGGCCGGGATATTCAAACGCATTGCCGCCATCAGCATGCCCGGCGTGATCTTGTCGCAGTTCGAGATACAGACCATCGCATCCGCACAATGCGCATTAACCATGTATTCGACCGAATCCGCGATCACTTCGCGCGAGGGCAGGGAATACAACATCCCGTCATGGCCCATGGCGATGCCGTCATCCACGGCGATGGTGTTGAACTCTTTCGCAACGCCTCCAGCGGCCTCAACCTCGCGCGCGACCATCTGGCCCAGATCCTTCAGGTGGACGTGACCCGGCACGAACTGGGTGAACGAGTTGACGATGGCGATAATCGGTTTGCCGAAATCATCGTCGCCCATACCGGTGGCCCGCCAAAGGCCGCGCGCGCCCGCCATGTTGCGGCCATGGGTTGAGGTTCTGGAACGGTAGAGTGGCATGATGCTGTTTCCCTATTGCCTCGGGTTGCATGTCTTCAGGATTGTACGTTATAGCGCACGTATCACATGTGCGCTATAACGCACAAGAGGATTCGAAAGTTGATGGCATGGCACCGGACGACATAACTCTGAAATTGCGGGACGTGCGGGCGGCTTCCGGGCTGAGTCTGTCAAAGGTGGCCGAGATGACCGGGGTCAGCAAAGCCATGCTGGGGCAGATTGAGCGCGGAGAGTCCAGCCCGACCATCGCAACCTTGTGGAAGATCGCCAAAGGATTTCAGGTGCCGCTCAGCGCGTTGATCGATACGGCCATTGGGGACCGAACGGTGTTCCAGACCGTGACCTTCCCCGGCAGTATCGAGGTCAAGATTGTGTTTCCTTACGACCCTGTGCTGGGGGCCGAGACGTTTCACGTCAGCCTCTCGCCCGCCCAAAGCCACGAATCGCCCGCCCATGCGAACGGCGTCACGGAAGAGGTGTTTGTGCTCAGCGGTACGCTTGAGGTTCTGCGCGGCGAAGACTGGGTTCCCTTGCAAGAAGGGCAGGGTCTGCGGTTCGCGGCGGACATCCCCCATGGATACCGCGCCGGGGCAGAGGGAACGACTTTCCTGAACATGCATCACTATGCCCAGCACGCGGATGGGTTTGAAAATGGCAAGGCACACGCATGACAGCCTTTCTTGACAGTCTGACCATCGTTGACGCCGTTGGCTCATTCGGTGCCCTGATCGTTGTGGCCGCCTATTTTGCGACGCAGATGCGGATGATGAATTCTGACGACTTGGCCTTTCCGGTGGTGAACCTTTTGGGGTCGGTCCTGATCGTTTATTCTCTGGTCCACAATTTCAATTTGGCCTCGATGCTGATCGAAGGGTTCTGGATTCTGATCAGCATCATCGGGATTTTTCAGTATTTTCGCCTAAAACGTACTTCAGAATAGAGCCATCCAGCCTTGAACCCCTATGCTGCCGGGTATAGGGAATTTTCAAGCTCGCTGAGGAGAGGCTTTGATGCAGGACGATCCGAAAACCCTGGTGTCAACTGAATGGCTGGCCGCGCATATCAAAGACCCGGATCTGCGGATTCTGGACGGGTCCTGGTATCTGCCCGCGCAGAACCGGGATGCCAAGGCCGAGTATAACGAGGGCCACATCCCCGGCGCGCGTTTCTTTGATATTGACGAGATTTCCGATCACCGATCCGACCTGCCGCATATGGCGCCTCCGGTCGAGAAGTTCATGTCGCGCCTGCGCGCAATGGGCGTGGGGGATGGCCATCAAGTCGTCGTCTATGACGGCGCAGGGCTGATGTCGGCCGCACGCGTGTGGTGGTTGTTCCGGTTGATGGGGCAGGAAAATGTCGCCGTCCTGGATGGCGGTTTCCCCAAGTGGCAGGCCGAAGGGCGCGAGGTCGAAGACCTGCCCCCCGTGATCCGCGACCGGCACATGACGGTGCGCGTTCAGAACCATCTGGTTCGGGATGTCACGCAGGTTTCTGCCGCGGCCAAGTTGAATGATCATGAGATCATCGACGCGCGCTCGGCCTCGCGTTTTGCCGGAACTGCGGCCGAACCCCGCGAAGGATTGCGGTCGGGCCACATTCCCGGCGCACGCAATGTGCCCTTCGATACGCTGCTGAACAAGAACGGCACAATGAAGTCGCCCGAAGAGTGTCGCGACGTGTTCGAAGCCGCAGGCGTGGATCTGTCGAAACCGGCAATCACCTCATGCGGCTCGGGCGTAACCGCCGCGATCCTCAGCCTTGCGCTTGAGCGATTGGGCAAGAAAGACCACGCGCTTTATGACGGCTCCTGGGCCGAATGGGGTGCTTTCCCGACCCTGCCCGTCGCAACCGGAGAGACCTGATGTTCGAGAATCTCAAACCGCAGCCCGCCGACAAAATCCTGGCGTTGATGCAGATGTATCGCGACGACCCGCGCGATCAAAAGATCGACCTCGGTGTAGGCGTCTACAAAAACGCCGAAGGCGTGACGCCCGTGATGCGCGCGGTCAAAGCCGCCGAAAGCCGTCTGGTCGAAGAACAGCAGACCAAGGCGTATACCGGGTTGGCTGGCGACCCGGCCTTTGCGGATGCCATGATCGGCCTGATCCTGGGGACGTCCGTGCCGCGCGCCAACATCGCGGCCGTTGCCACACCCGGCGGAACCGGTGCCTGTCGACAGGCGTTCGAGATGATCCGCATGGCGAACCCATCGGCCCGCATTTTCGTGTCAAACCCCACATGGCCGAACCACCTGTCGATCCTGAACTATCTGGGGGTGGAAACGGTTCAATACCGGTACTTCGATGACGAGACCCGAGGCGTTGATTTCGACGGCATGATCGCGGATCTGAAAACGGCCAAAGCGGGCGACGTGGTGCTGTTACACGGCTGCTGCCACAACCCCACTGGCGCGAACCTGAACATGGTTCAGTGGCAAGAGGTCGTGAATGTGATCAACGACCTTGGCCTGGTTGCGATGATCGACATTGCCTATCAGGGCTTTGGCGATGGCCTGGAGGAAGATGCTCAGGCCACCCGTTTGGTCGCTTCTTCGGTCAAGGAATGTCTGATTGCGGCCTCTTGTTCCAAGAACTTTGGTGTCTATCGCGAACGCACCGGCCTGTTGATGGCCATCAGCAATGATGGCGGGCAGACCGCCCTGAACCAGGGGACGCTGGCCTTCCTGAACCGCCAGAACTATTCGTTCCCGCCGGACCACGGCGCACGTGTTGTGACCATGATCCTGAGCGATGACGCCCTGCGTGCCGACTGGGCAGCTGAACTGGAAGAGGTGCGCCTGTCGATGCTTGGCCTGCGTCAGCAACTGTCCAAAGAGTTGCAACGCCTGAGCGGCTCCGACCGGTTCGGCTTCATCGCTCAGCACCGCGGCATGTTCTCGCGCCTCGGGGCGGCACCTGAGTTTGTCGAGCAACTGCGCAATGAGCACGGCATCTACATGGTTGGTGACAGCCGTTTGAACATCGCCGGGCTGAACGCCAACACGGTAGCGATTTTGGCCAAGGCGATTGTCGACGTCGGCGTCTGACCCAGCCTCTCGAAAAGGACGTAAGCCGTGCCCGTTTGGGCGCGGCTTTTTTGTTTGTCGAACGAAAAAGGCCGGACGCGAACGCCCGGCCTTAGGTTGTTATTCGCAGGTCTTAGCCTTTTGAGAATTCAGGGTAGGCTTCCATACCCAACTCGCCCATATCCAGACCGTTGATCTCTTCTTCCTCGCCAACCCGCAGGCCAACAGTCGCCTTCAGGATCGAGAAGAGGATGAAGCTGACCACGAAGACGAAGATGCCGATCGCTGCGAAGCCGATAATCTGGGTCACAAAGTTCGCATCACCGTTGGTCCAAGCCACGATGAAGGTACCCCAGAAGCCTGCGATCAGGTGAACCGGGATTGCGCCTACGACGTCGTCGATCTTCATCTTGTCCAGCATCGGCACGGTGAAGACCACGATAATGCCGCCGATTGCACCGATGATCAGCGCCTGGAACAGCGACGGGGCCAGAGGTTCAGCGGTGATCGAAACCAGACCGGCCAGTGCGCCGTTGAGCACCATGGTCAGGTCGACCTTGCCATACATCACCTGCGTCAGGATCAGGACTGCAACGGCGCCCGCAGCAGCGGCCATGTTGGTGTTGGCGAAGATGCGGCTGACGTCTGCAACGTCACCGATGGTGCCCATCGCCAGCTGCGAACCGCCGTTGAAGCCGAACCAACCCAGCCACAGGATGAATGTACCCAGAGTGGCGAGCGCCAGGTTCGAGCCGGGGATCGGAACAACCTTGCCGTCTTTGTTGTACTTGCCGATGCGCGGGCCAAGCACGATGGCACCGGCGAGCGCTGCAAAACCACCTGCGGCGTGCACCAGGGTCGAGCCTGCGAAATCGCTGAAGCCCATTTCAGACAGCCAGCCGCCGCCCCACTGCCAGGACGCCTCGATCGGGTAGATGATGCCGGTCAGGACGATGACGAAGATGAAGAAGGGCCACAGTTTGATGCGCTCGGCCACGGTGCCGGATACGATCGACGCAGTGGTGGCACAGAACATCAACTGGAAGAAAAAGTCCGAACCGACCGATGCATAATCCAGCGCGGTTTCAGTGTCGGCCAGTCCAACAGGCTCCAGCGAGGTCGGGGCGAATGCGCCAAGAATACCCGGGATGGTCCAGCCGTCGCCGGGATACATCAGGTTGAAACCGACCAGCCAGTACATGATGGCGGCGAACGAAAACAGGCCAATGTTCTTGACCAGCTGCATCGCCACGTTCTTGGAGCGCACCAGACCGGCTTCGAGCATGGCAAAGCCTGCAGCCATCCAGAACACCAGAAAGCCGCCCATCAAGAACAGCAAGGTGGTGAAAATATATTGCGTGTGCTGCGCGGCCTCACCAACGGCGGCCTCCTGCGCAAGGCTCATCTGCGGCAGCGCGACAATCGCGGCGGCAGGGATGAGAGATTTCATCAGGTTCATGTGTCTTCCTCGAATAGTGGTGAGTGGCCGCGCTTACAGCGCTTCCTCGTTGGTTTCCCCGGTCCGCACGCGCAGCGCCTGCTCGACATCAAGGACAAAAATCTTGCCGTCGCCGATCTTGCCGGTCTTGGCGGTTTTGGTGATGGTTTCGACGATCTGGTCGGCCATTGTGGCGGGCACCACGATCTCGAGCTTAATCTTGGGTACGAAATTCACGGCGTATTCCGCGCCGCGATAAATCTCGGTGTGACCCGATTGCGAGCCGAAGCCCTTGATTTCGGTCACCATCATGCCGCGTACGCCCGCTTCGGTCAGTGCTTCGCGCACCTCCTCGAGCTTGAACGGCTTGATTGTCGCAATGATGAGTTTCACGTTTGTCCCCTCTGCTTTCCGGATCAGTCCGGTATGTTTGCACTTGCAGAAAAAGCGTGGGCAAGCGCGGTAGGGAACGATTTCCACGTCCCGACGTGAGGGAAAAAGCAGCAAAGTTGCACATTTTTTGCACAAAAACCTACTTTTGATTAAAAATTACGCATTACTTGGAAGGGAAATTAACGGAATTTCGCACCTCTACATGCCAGTGTTGCCGGGGTATGGTGCCCCAAAAGCAAAATCGGGCAGAGTTTGAGCATGACTGAGTCCAGGCGTCGCAAATCACCGCTTGTCGCGGACAAAAGATATCCATCAAAGGGGCGTAAGCCCGCGGCGTCCAAGCGGACGGCCAAGCCCGCTGGCAAGAAGGCTGCGGCGCGCAAAACGACCACACGCAGGACCAAACGTAAGAAAACACGCCGAAAAACGGGCGGTGGTGGCGGTATTTTCCGCCGCATGTTCCGCTGGTTGTGGCGGTTGATCTGGGGCGTGACCTGGCGGGTCGGGGCAGTCTGCGCTGTGCTTCTGGCGCTGGCGATCGGGGTGGTTTACTCAACGTTGCCCGATGTTGATTCCCTGCTGGACGGACGGGCGCGTGGGTCGGTTACGATGTTGGACCGGGACGGCAAAGTCTTTGCCTGGCGCGGCGATCAGTTCGGGGGGGTGATCACGGCGGACACGGTTTCGCCGCATCTCAAGAACGCGGTGATCGCGACCGAGGACAAGCGGTTCTACCGTCATTTCGGCGTCAGCCCCCGCGGCGTGGCCAGCGCCGTGCGCATCAACCTCAGCGAAGGGCGCGGGCCGCTGTCGGGACATGGTGGCTCGACCATCACGCAGCAGACGGCCAAGCTGTTGTGTCTGGGGGTGCCATACGTGCCGGATGACTGGGAATCCGAGGCCGCATACGAATCCGATTGTCGACAGGGGTCGCTGTGGCGCAAGGCCAAGGAAGCCGTCTATGCGATGGCGATGGAGGTCAAATACTCCAAGGACGAGATTCTGACGATCTACCTGAACCGCGCCTTCCTGGGTGCGGGGGCGCGCGGGTTCGAAGCCGCCAGCCAGCGGTATTTCGGAATGTCGGCGGCTGAGGTCTCACCCGCTGAAGCAGCGATGCTGGCGGGCTTGCTGGTCGCACCCTCGCGGTATGCGCCGACCAACAACCTGCAACGCGCGCAGGACCGGGCGCGGCTGGTCGTTGGGTTGATGGAGAATCAGGGCTATTTGTCCAGCGCTCAGGCCAGCGAGGCCCGCAGCCGTCCGGCGGTGCTGTCCGAAGCTGCTGCGGCGCGTGCGGGCGGCTATTTCGCCGATTGGGTCATGGCCAGTGGCCCCGAGTTCTTTACCCGCAACACCACCGAGGATGTGGTGATCCGTACAACGCTGGACCAGCGTATCCAGCAATCGGCGGAGGAGGCGTTGAAGTTCATCTTTCAGGAAAAGGTCCGTGAAGGGTCCAAGGCGCAGGCCGCGATTGTCGTGATGTCCGCCGATGGGGCCGTGCGTGGCATGGTCGGCGGGCGCAAGACGCGCGTGTCCGGCGCGTTCAACCGCGCTACACAGGCGCTGCGGCAGACCGGGTCATCGTTCAAACCCTTTGTCTATGCCACCGCGCTGGAACTGGGGTATTCGCCCTTGGATACGGTCATGGACGAACCGACCTGTTGGGATATCGCCGGGTCCGGTCAGTGGTGCCCCAAGAACTATACCAACAAGTTCTATGGCCGGGTAACACTGGCGGATGCCCTGAAGAACTCGCTGAACATTCCGGCGGTAAAGGTTGCGGATATTTCGGGGCTGGAGAACGTACGAACCGTCACAAGCGGTTTTGGAATCACAAGCGATCTGGCGCAAGGACTGGCGCTCGCGCTGGGCGCTTCGGAAAGCACGCTGATCGAGATGACCGGGGCTTACGCCGGTATCCTCAACGGTGGCTCGGCGGTTGAACCTTATGGTCTGACCGAATTGAAACTGCTGGGCGACGACACGCCGGTGATGGTGACAACGACCGGCATCGGGGAACGTGTCATCAACGACAACGCCGCCAAACAACTGACCTGGATGATGGAACGCGTGGTGTCCGAGGGCACTGGCGGGCGCGCCAAGCTGCCCGGGTGGCAGGTGGCGGGCAAAACCGGCACAACCCAGGCCGCGCGGGATGCGTGGTTCATCGGCTTCACCGCGGATTATGTGACCGGGGTCTGGATGGGGTATGACGACAATACGCCATTGTCCGGCGTGACAGGCGGTGGCCTGCCTGCCGAAATCTGGAAAGAGACGATGGTCCGCGTGACCGAGGGAATGACGCCCACACCGCTGCCGATGATGTCACCGGAACCGCCGGTCAAAACCGCTCAGCCACAGCCGCGCCGCAAGAAGCAAACCGGGTTGGACCGGGCCATTAACAATCTGCTGAACAACATCTTCGGCAATTGACCGAGTAAAGAAAAGGGCGGCACGCCGGATGAGCCTCTTACCTCAGGTGTTTTCGATCATGAGCATGCGGGTTTGGGATTAGCGGCAATTCAATGTCCGGTCTGAGCGCATACCTTCAATCTGGTCGTTGCTGTGCCCACTCTCTGATGACAGCGGCTCGGTCTGCGTTGTTGCGACATCTCCACTTTTTAACCTCATCTGAGCCGTGAAAGACTTCCGAGATATATTTGCGAAATTTCGATCTGTTCTTGAGACTGCGAAGGGCGAATTTGTACTGCTGCCAAGGCCAATCGACATTCCCAGTTGGCAATTCCGGTCTAGTCTTTCCCAGAAACTTCCATGGTCGAGTTGCAAGCTGCCATGCTCTAACCAGCTCAGGCGGGTCAAGCCAGACCAGCGCATCAGCCTGACTAACCGCTTGAGACAAAATGCTTGGGCCGCCCTCAAGTATCCATTCTTCTTTTTCGAGTTCCAGTGCCAGAGCCGCGTCTATCTCGGGTCGAGCGCGCTGTTGCCAACCTGTACGAAGTTTGATTGCGTCGAAGCAGATCACCGGAATTTCTGGCCGTACGGAAGATAACTCCGAAGCGAAACGGCTTTTCCCAACACCATTTGCTCCAGTGACGATGATTTTCCGCATCAGTGCCTCGTTGCTACGGGGCCGCGACGTGCAATCTAGCGACTGAGGTTCTAGATGACAACGACACCTTTTTCCACAAGACCTACACAACTAGAAATACCCCCGCAGGTAGTGCGAGGGTGTTTCCATAATAACAACCCATTGCGCCTTACGTTGTTTTTCGCACAGCAAAACGTCTGGCAAAAGACTTGCCGGACAACTTCGCCCTTGATGCCAACAGGATCGCTGGATCAGAGGCTTTCGTTCAATGCGGCAACAATAGCATCGCCCATTTCTGAGGTCGAAACCGGCTCAACGCCTTCTTCGGCGAGAAGATCGGCAGTGCGTACCCCGTCGGCCAGAACCTTCTCGATCGCGGCTTCCAGACGCGCTGCCTCAGCGCCCTCATCGAAGCTGTAGCGTAGGGCCATTGCAAAGCTGAGGATGCAGGCGATCGGGTTGGCTTTGCCCTGACCGGTGATATCCGGGGCCGAGCCGTGGACTGGTTCATACATCGCCTTTGGGCGGCCATTGGCCATCGGTGCGCCCAGCGACGCCGACGGCAGCATGCCCAGTGACCCGGTCAGCATCGCGGCACAGTCCGACAGGATGTCGCCAAACAAGTTGTCGGTCACGATCACGTCGAACTGTTTGGGCGCGCGTACCAACTGCATAGCGCCATTGTCGGCGTACATGTGGATGACCTCGACCTCGGGGTAGTCTTTGGCCACCTGATCCACAACCTCGCGCCACAGAATGCCCGATTCCATCACGTTGGCCTTTTCCATCGAGCACAGCTTTTTGTTCCGGCGCATTGCCAGTTCAAAGGCCGAGCGCGCGGCGCGTTCGATCTCGGATTCCGTATAGCGCTGCGTGTTGATGCCAACGCGTTCGTTGCCTTCGTCAAAAATCCCGCGCGGTTCGCCGAAATAGACGCCCGAGGTCAGCTCGCGCACGATCATGATGTCCAGCCCCGCGACCACGTCCTTTTTCAGGGACGAAAAGTCGGCCAGCGCATCAAAGCACTGCGCCGGACGCAGGTTCGAATAGAGGTCCATTTCCTTACGCAGACGCAGCAGGCCGCGTTCGGGCTTTACCGAAAAATCCAGATCGTCGTATTTCGGCCCGCCCACTGCGCCCAGCAAAACGGCGTCGACCTCTTGGGCCTTGGCCATGGTCTCGTCGGACAGAGGCTTTCCGTGCGCGTCATAAGCCGCGCCGCCCACCAGGTCCTCGCTCACGTCAAAGTGAAGGCCGCGTTTGTCGCCGAACCAATCGATGATTTTGCGCACTTCGGTCATGACTTCGGGGCCAATTCCGTCTCCGGGAAGGATAAGGAGCGAGGGGTTGGACATGGATAGTCTCCTTGCGTTTTGTTGCACAGGCCCTAGCGTTTGCGGCGCATCGGGTCAATGAGACGATCCGGCCAAAACACAAGGAACACTGATGCTGACACCCGGAATCCCCGCCCCGTCGCTGAAAATTGAAACCGTGGCCCATGGCAGCTTCGATCTAGGCGCTGACGCCGGTGCAAACGGGACACTCGTGATTCAGTATCGCGGCTTGCATTGCCCCATCTGCATTCGCCAGATGGGCGAGATCGAAGCGGCGCTGGATGATTTCGCCGAACTGGGAATCGAGGTCATCATGGTCACCACCGACACCGCCCACCGTGCCGCCGAAACGGTCGAGAAGGCCGGAGTGTCAAAACTGCGCGTGGGCCACAGCCTGCCGCTGGCCGAGGCGCGCGATGTCTGGGGGTTGAACATTTCGGAGGCGCGGAAAGGCAGCGCCGAGCCCGCCTTGTTCGCCGAACCAGGTCATTTCTACATCGCTGCCGATCAGACTTTGTATTACGTCTGGCAGCAAACAACGCCGTTTGCCCGGCCAGCCATGGCGGACATTATCGGGGGGATAAAATTTACGCTTGCCAACAATTACCCGGCGCGCGGCACTTATACCGGCGTCTTGTAGTCCGGCACGAAGGCTTGCTTGAACGCGGTGCGAAGCCACTCGACCGTGACCTGCACCCGTTTGTAGCCCACCGTGTCGGGGTTCAGATACAGGTACAGGGTGCGGCTGAATTCCGGCCGCCCGTTTCCGACACGCACCAGATCGTCGCGCCCCTCGGCCAGGCACATGGGAAGCAGGCCTTTGCCCACCCCTGCGGCAACCGCCGAGACCAGAACGCTGGCATCCGTTGCGGTCAGACGGATCGCCCCTACACCGTTGCTGAGGCGGTCCATGGCGCGGGTGATGATCGGTCGGCTGGCCTCTTCATCGAAGAACGCGACCCAGGCGTCGGGGTCTGTCTTCTGACTGGCTGCGCGGTATACCGCATAAGGCACATGTCCCAGCGTGATCGTATATTCCGCAGACTGGGGCGGGACCTCGAACCAGATCTGCACCGAGGCTTCACCGGTCACCTTGGCAGCAGGCGCACGCGTCAGCAGCCGCAGGTCTAGCCCGGGATTTCGCGTCAGGAACCGCTCCATCCCTGCGCTTGCCAGCTGCTGCATCGTCCAGGCGTTCCCGATGATCCGCATGGTTCCAACCGCCCCGGATTGCGAGCGCGAGATGTCGTCGGTCATGGAATGAAAACCGGTCTCAATCTCTTCGGCGCGGCGAATCGCGATCGCGCCTGCCTCGGTGGCGACAAAGCCCGACTTGGCGCGCACGAACAGAATTGTGCCCAGATCGCGCTCTAGTGCGGTCAGTCGGCGGCCCATGGTGGTCGGATCCACATCCATCTGATGCGCCGCCCCGGTCAGCGACCCCGCGCGGCTGATGGCCAGCAGTATCTTGAGGTTGTCCCAGTTCATGATGCGGCATCCTTTGGTCAAAATCCTGCAAATACGCATGATCTTGATGCAGGTTAGCGGCTTTTTGTCCAGATATTTCCCGATTAAAGTCGCGCCACCCATCTGGTTTCGGCTATTTCCGTTATTTCACAATGGGTTAGTAACACGTCTTTTCTGAAAGGCGGTGGGCGGTCCCGTACGGGGGCTGGCCCGGCTTAAAAGGAAACATGAATGCGAGATTTCTCAAGACTCTGGACCGCGACCCTGTGCCTGTCACTTGTCGTGGCCTGCAGCCAGACCGAGGCCCCGCCGCCGGTTCAGGCTGAACCCATTTTCAACAAATACGGTGATGTTGTGGGGTGTTCCGACGGTTCCAGTCCTGATGGTGCGGATGCGGCCAACCCTTGTCGCCATGTGCCCCCGCCGCCTCCGCCTCCGCCAGATGATTGTGTGGAGATTTCAACTGGAATTCCCTGCCCGCCTGCGGGCGAGGATGGTGACCGCGAAGGCAGTTCGACCAATGGCGGGCGAGATCCGGGTGGAAGCTCGTCCACCGGCAGTCGACCCGATCCAACGGGTGGAACATCGACACCGGGTACGCCACCCGGGTCTTCACCCTGATCGCAATGATTGTATGGTAACAAGTTCGTCTGGTTTTTAAGGCGATCCTCGCGATGAAAAAGGGCCACCCTGCGGTGGCCCTTTTTTATTTGACCTGTAGATCGACCCAGACCAGGCGGTGCCGGCTGGCAGCTTCGGCAATTGCGCGTTGATCGCCATCTGCGTCTGGCCAATACACGCCCGCATCAACAACGTGCCAATCAACCGAAGGCAACACGTAATCCACGCGCATTGCGCCGACCCCCTTCCAGTACACGGTCGCCTGCGACCCGGATGGGTCTGTAGGCCGGGCGTCCTGAAGGGCTGGGTGGGACAACAGGTCGAGAATGGCCTTCTTGCGCCCTTCGCCCTGCTCGGGATCCAGGTTGGCGTCTCCGGCAATGACAAAGGTGTCCGCCGGTTTTGGTCCCATCGCCCCGTTCAGGACATGCGACCAAAGTCGGATTTCGTCTGCATTGCGCAGCCCGTTGCGATCTTCGGGGCCATCAAAAACAGGTGGAGAGGCGTGGAACGTCATCAAGTTGACCAACCCCAGGGGCGATTGGACAGGAACCATCCAATGGGCCGTGTTAGAGAGCAGCTGAACCGCCTGCGCAGGAGCGGACGGGTAAGGCGCACCTTCTGTCTCTGGCAGGGTGGCACCCGGCACATCACGCCATAGAATCTCTGAATAGGAGACAACATCCTCGTTCAGGATGGGGTAGCGTGACAGAACCGCGATACCGTTATGACCGGTGAAACGGCCCCAGCCCTGTGAGTCGCCGGGTCCTTGGGTTTTTCCGTCGCCATCCAGATCGAGATCCGTCGCCATACCTGCGTTCGGCTGCGCCGCGTATTGATTCGGATAGTTCACACCGGCTGCGCGCAACGAACCCACCAAGGCGGTCAGCACCTGCCCGTCTAAATCCCAGTCGATGCCCTGCAGCGCGACAATATCAGGTTGGACAGCTTTGAGAACTTGAACGACCGCATCTACCTGTGGATCGCCGCGGCGAATATCGCGCAGCAATATGCCAGGACCGTCGCGGCTGAGTTCAGTGTTAAAAGTAGCAACGCGTAAGGTTTCCGCCTGTGCCGCCAGCGGAAGCAGCAGGACGACCAGAGCTCGGATCATGCAGTCTGAGTTGCCTCGGTCGTCGAATAGGCGCGTCGCTTTTCAACGATCAGCCCAGCGATGCGCAAGGTCGCCATACCGCGCATGATCATGCTGGCCGGCAGGAATGCCCAGGCGCACAATGTCCAGATCAGCGTTTGCGGATTGCTCAGCGCGACCGGGGTCAGGAACTCGGCCGTCAACTTGATCAGAGCAGGGATCAGGAACGGCAGCAGCGCGCCAATGGCAATGTTCAGTTTTCCGTCCCGCTGCAGACGCGTCACGACGTCTCCGCCTTTGGTGGGGTCGAACAGCGGCAGGTTGGTCCAGACGTTGAATGCGCCATTGCCGGTGGGCCACCCGCGCATTTTTACTGCATAGGCAAAGCTTGCGATTGTGACCAAAGCGGCGACATAGGCGATGCTGGCGGAAATGCGAACCAGATCCTCCAGCCCCTGGTTGGTATCACCCGGCAGCATCAGGACGATCAGGCGCACCGGTGAATAGGGGAAGTCAGCCACGCTTGCGACGGCATAGCCGAAGGCGAAAAACAGGCCGGTCAGCTCGGTCGGGGCATAGACGTTCTTACAGATCAGGGTCAGGAACATAACCATCGACATCAACCCAACGAACCGCAACCGGTTCACCGGTGGCGCGTCCCGGAATTCGATGAAGCTGGGGAAGGCGGAGTTGTATTCGGAGAACGTCAGGATGAACGCCAGAATCGCCAGGAAAACGACGATCTCTGTTCCGTTTGACGTTGATGCCGGAAGGTACAACGCAGGGGTGAGCACCATCAGTGCCACTAACAATCCCCGAATCGCCGCTCCCGTTGTGCGTGCAATCACTATCCGAACCCTTTCCAAACTGGACTTGTCGATTCTGCGTCGACTTAAGTTCCAACTTGAGCCCGCCAGTTATTTTTTGGCGGATGCTTGTTTAGCGCCAACACTGGCGGAAACCCGCTTATCGCTCAAGCCAAGGGGCAGAAAACACCTGATTTCGGGCAAAATGATGGCGAAACTGGTGCGTCATTGCATCATTCCGGACGCAAATCCGACGTGCAATTTAAAAAGACTGCTACATGTTGTGGTTGCCGGGTTCATCACCCCAATGAAAAGACGGGGCCGCCATCGCGACCCCATTAGGTTGAGTATCCACAGATTCGCCCTCAGGCTTACACCCAAGGCCGCGCTTGACTTGCGTGTTCTTCGAACTTGTCGATGTGGTGATCCTTCTCCATCGTCAGGCCGATATCGTCCAGCCCGTTCAGCAGGCAGTGCTTGCGGTGGGGGTCGATGTCAAACGCGATCTCAACCCCGTCCGAGGTGGTGATCTTCTGATCTTCCAGATGCACGGTCATGCGGGCGTTTTCGCCCTTGTGTGCGTCATCCATCAGAATTGAATGGTGCTCTTCTTCGACCACGATGGGCAGGATGCCGTTCTTGAAGCAGTTGTTGAAGAAGATGTCGGCAAAGCTGGTCGAAATCACAACCTTGATGCCAAAATCCTTGATCGCCCAAGGCGCGTGTTCCCGCGAGGACCCGCAGCCGAAATTGTCACCGGCCACCAGAATCTCGGTCTTACGATAGGCGGGCTTGTTCAGAACGAAATCCTCGTTCTCGCCACCGTGTTCATGATAACGCATCTCATCAAACAGCACGACGCCAAGGCCGGACCGTTTGATGGTTTTCAGGTGCACTTTGGGAATGATCATATCGGTGTCGATATTGATCAGCGGCATCGGGGCGGCCACCCCGTGGACTTTGTCGAACTTTTCCATGTCTACACTCCTGCGGGGTAGGGCCGCGCCCTTGCCTCGCTTTTAAGCTTCTTTCGTTTCGTCTTTGGGTGCGTTCTTGATGAAGAACGCCATGAAGATCAGGCCTAACCCGTTGAACAGCATCTCGATGCCCAACAGGATGCCCAGCAAGCTCAGCAAGGCTGCCGGTTCCGCCGCGGCATAAGACCAGATGATACCGGCCAGCACGATCGACAGGATGCCCGAGATCATCGTGGGCCAGAAGAATTGCGTGCCCTTCATCTGGAACGACAGAATGACCCGCGCGATGCCGCCTGCCATGAACAGGATCAGCATCACCGTCGCCAACGTCAGCGTGCCCTGCAGGGGGTGATCCAGAAAGGACCAGCCCAGAAACAGCATGACCGCACCCATGATGAGCGACAGGATCTTGTTGCCGGTACCTTCAACGGTAAAGCCGCCAACGATCTGCAATGCGCCCGCAATCAATAGCAACACGCCGGTTACCACCGTTACGGCAACGGATGCCACCACCGGCGCGCCCAGCACAAAGACGCCGAACGCAATGGACAGCAGCCCCAGCAGCAGCCATTTGACCCAATCACTCATTTTGTATCTCCATCAAATATCTAGATATGAGAGAGTCTTACATCAATTCACGGACATCTGTCAGCCGCCCAGTGATTGCCGCTGCGGCAGCCATCGCGGGGCTCAGCAGATGGGTGCGTCCACCGCGGCCTTGTCGACCTTCGAAGTTGCGGTTCGAGGTCGCGGCGCAGCGCTCGCCCGGTTGCAACTGGTCTGGGTTCATCGCCAGACACATTGAGCATCCCGCCAGACGCCATTCGAACCCGGCTTCTTTGAAGATGTCCGCCAGGCCTTCTTCTTCGGCCTGCGCCCGCACAAGACCCGATCCAGGCACGACCATGGCACGCATCCCGTCCTTGATCTTCTTGCCTTTCAGAATCTCGGCTGCGGCGCGCAGGTCTTCGATCCGACCATTGGTGCAGGAGCCGATAAAGACGGTGTCGATTTCCACGTCGGAGAGTTTCTGACCGGCTTCAAGCCCCATATATTCGATCGACCGGCGGGCCGCGTCGACCTTACCGCCTTCGAAATCTTCTGGGTGTGGAACCGATGCAGTGATCGGCAGCACGTCTTCAGGGCTGGTGCCCCAGGTGACGACAGGCGCGATGTCTTCGCCGCGCAGGGTGATGATCTTGTCGAAATGCGCGTGTTCATCGGTGTAGAGCGTTTTCCACCAGTCCATCGCGGCCTCCCACTGGGCACCTTTCGGTGCATGGGGTCGGCCTTTGACATATTCGAACGTGGTCTCGTCGGGGGCGATCAGGCCCGCGCGGGCGCCGCCTTCGATGGCCATGTTGCAGACGGTCATGCGACCTTCCATCGACAGATCACGGATCGCTTCGCCACAATATTCGATGACATAACCGGTGCCACCAGCCGTTCCGGTCTCTCCGATCACGGCCAGAGTGATGTCCTTGGCGGTCACGCCGGGCTGCAACTTGCCGGTGATTTCCACCTTCATGTTCTTGGACTTCTTCTGGATCAGGGTCTGTGTGGCCAGAACGTGTTCAACCTCAGAGGTGCCGATGCCGTGGGCCAGAGCGCCAAACGCGCCATGGGTGGCGGTGTGGCTGTCGCCGCAGACGACGGTCATGCCGGGCAGGGTCCAGCCTTGCTCGGGGCCGACGATGTGGACGATGCCCTGACGGACGTCATGTACCGGATAGTAGTGAATGCCAAAATCCTTGGCGTTCTTGTCCAGCGCTTCGACCTGAATGCGCGATTCGGGGTTTTCGATCCCGTTTGCACGATCCGGTGTTGTAGGCACATTGTGATCTGGTACCGCGATGGTCTTTTCGGGTGCACGCACCTGACGACCGGCCATGCGCAGCCCTTCAAAGGCTTGCGGGCTGGTCACTTCATGGACCAAGTGGCGGTCAATATAGAGAAGGCTGGTGCCATCTTCGGCCTCGTGGGCGACATGGGCATCCCAGATTTTGTCATAGAGTGTTTTGGGGGACATCGGTCCTCTCCCGTATGTAATGAGAAATAGCTGGCGAGGTGGCTCAGGCGACGGATAGGCGCGCCAGGACCGTGCGGGCAGCCCCAAAGAACCGTTCACGCAGCCGCGCGCGGTCTTCCAGATTCTGAATTTGGGCCACTGTGAGTCTCATGACGGCTGAGATATAGATACCGGCCGCATCTATCAAGGTCTGGAACGCCCCTCAGATGCCGTTGGGGCACATTCCTGCGAGCGTTCAGCGGCATTCATTGAAATGTCATGGGCCGCTTGTTACCTTATACCTACCCCGGCGCCGGGGATGTGCGGCGCGTTGCAAAGGAGGACTATGTCCTGTCTCTACATACTCAGGCGGGTTTGCCCGCCGAAGATGGGGCCAAAATGATGGCCCACTCTCAGTCAATCAGCGACAAGCTGCTTGAACGCATCCTTTCCTCACTTTCCGATGACAAGGCCGAAGACGTTGTGCAGATCAACCTGCAAGGTAAGTCTTCTGTTGCGGATCATATGGTGATTGCCTCGGGTCGGTCGACCCGTCAGGTGGCGGCCATGGCGGAAAAGCTGACGGATCGCATCAAGCAGGAATTCGGTTTCACCTCGAAGGTCGAAGGCAAGGATGCCGGCGACTGGGTGCTGATCGATACGGGCGACGTTGTCGTTCATATCTTCCGCCCCGAAGTGCGTGAATTCTATCAGCTGGAAAAGATGTGGCTGCCTGCGGGCGGCAGCGCCTCAACCAACTGAGGCGCCATCCCGGCCTGTATTGAAGGGCCGGAGGCGAGAGAGATATGCGTATCAGCATAGTTGCGGTTGGGCGATTGCGCGCCGGACCGGAGAAGACCCTGCTTGACGATTACCTGACCCGTTTTGACCGGACCGGTCGTGGCCTGGGCCTTGGTCCCGCGCGGGTGATCGAGGTCGAAGACAAGAAAAACGCAGGCATGGGCGCCGAGGCCGCATTGCTGCGCAAGGCGCTGCCCAAGGGCGCGGTGATCTGCACTTTGGATGAGCGCGGGCGGGTAATTTCCTCACCTGATTTTGCCAAGAAACTAGGCGGCTGGCGTGATGCTGGACGGCAGGATCTGGCTCTGATCATTGGTGGAGCGGACGGAATAGACCCTAATCTGAGGGCTGAGGCTGATTTTTCCATCTCATTCGGGTCGATGGTCTGGCCCCATATGCTGGTCCGTGTGATGCTGGCCGAACAACTCTATCGGGCCGCAACCATTCTGTCGGGCGGCCCCTATCACCGGGTCTGACATGGCGCAGCTTTTGATTGTCTACCATTCGCGCACCGGCGGGTCGCGGCAGATGGCCGAGGCGGCGGCTGAGGCTGCGCGGGCTGAGGCCGAGGTTGTTCTGAATTCCGCCGATCAGGCCGGGCCAGACGATCTGTTGGCGGCAGATGGCTATATCTTTTGCGCGCCCGAGAATCTGGCGGCGATATCCGGGGTGATGAAGGATTTCTTTGATCGCAGCTATTACCTGGTGCTGGGCCGGATCGAAGGTCGCCCCTATGCGCAGATGATATGCGCCGGGTCCGACGGTGAAAACGCCGCCCGTCAAACGGCCCGCATTGCGACGGGTTGGCGGTTAAAAGAAGTGCAACCGCCCCTTATCATCTGCACCCACGCGCAGACGCCCGAGGCGATTCTGGCCCAGAAAACCATTCACGCTGATCAGCTGGAACACTGCCGCGAATTGGGGTTGGCTATGGCCGCCGGGTTGGAGATGGGCGTGTTCTAAATTTAGTTAAGGGTGAAAACAAAAGTCTCTTTGGCCCAACCGTCTGCATTAGTGCGGGCCTGAATCTGCACTTGCGTGGTGCCGTCAGGGATTGCAACACCGCTGAGCGAGCGGGTAAACGGTTGTTCGTTCTCATGCGGGTGATGCAGGACACGCATCCCCAGTTCTTTTCCATCCATATCAAGCACACGCCACCCGTCAGCGTAGTCATCCCAACCCGTTTCGGGGTGCGAGACGGTGACGTCGAATCGCCATGTCTCACCGCTTTGTTTGGCGGTGACGTTTTCGATAACCGGGTCATCGGCAAGCGCCGGAGTGGCCAGAAGAGCAGTCAGAACAAGATATCTCATGATGTGAACCTAACCTTTCGAATGCAAACCGGCGATCACGATCTGGTGTTGAGCAGAACCGTGCGCGAATGCGACGCGAACTCGCGCCTGTACAACATCGCCAGTGTGACCAATGTTCCTAAGGTCAAAGCAATGGGGCCCAGAATCCATGCAACCGCCGCCAGTGCGAAATAGGTCGCCCTGAGGCCACGATTAAAGCTGCGCGCTGCGGTCACACAGATTTCTGCCGCCTGTGCAGCACGGGGATAAGCGGCGGGGTCATCGGGCTCGTTCGGGACAGCGGCCATCAGGACGGCACAATATCCAAACAAGCGATGCGCCCAAACGTATTTCAAGAACGCATTCGCCAGAAACAGCAGGATGGTTAATATCTTGACCTCCCATACCAGCGCCGGCGCGGTGCCAAGCGCGAGATCCTGCGCCAGACCCGACAGACGCTCGGTATTGCCCAGCAGAGCCAGCCCGCCGCCAATGGCAATCATAGTGGTTGAGGCAAAAAACGTGCTGCCTTGTCGCATCGTTCCCACCACCTGAGCGTCGAACATGCGCGGCTGACGCGTGACCATCTCTTTCATCCAGTCTCGGCGGTAGTCATCCATGATCATGCCGACAGAGGGTCTGCTGGGCGACGGGTTTTCGATCCGCCAACCGATCCAGAGCCACGCGCCAATGAGAAGGGCGATGCCGAAGAAATCCAGCGGTGAGAACGGCAATGATTGACTGATCCACGACATGGCTGTGACCCTACGTTCAACCGGAAAAACTTGCCAGAACGGAAAATTGGTAATATTATTTTACCAAACCGGAGGATCAGCCATGGAAATGCCCACGCCAAACCCCGACATCCTGCGCAGAAAGGATGCGGTGCTGCGCCGAATTCTGCAGGTGCTGCCCGAGGACGCGGTGATTCACGATCCGGCGGAAACGCGGGCCTATGAATGTGACGCGCTGACAGCTTATCGCTGCCCTCCGATGCTGGCTGTGCTGCCGTCCACGACTCAGGAGGTCTCGGACGTATTGCGTATCTGCAACGAAGAAGGCGTTCCGGTTGTGCCGCGAGGGTCTGGTACGTCGCTCGCGGGTGGGGCGTTGCCGACGGCGGATAGTGTCATTCTGGGCATTGCCCGTATGAACGACGTGCTGGAAACCGACTATGACAACCGCATCATCCGCGTACAGACCGGTCGCACCAACCTGAGCGTGACCGGAGCAGTGGAGGAGGACCACTTTTTCTACGCGCCCGATCCGTCGTCGCAACTGGCCTGTGCGATTGCGGGCAATATCGCCATGAACTCGGGCGGCGCGCATTGTCTGAAATACGGCGTGACCACGAACAACCTGCTGGGCGTCAAGATGGTGATGATGGATGGCAGTGTGGTCGAGATCGGTGGCGCGCATCTGGATGCGGGCGGGTTGGATCTGCTGGGGCTGATCTGCGGGTCCGAGGGGCAGCTGGGCGTGGTCACCGAGGCCACCCTACGCATCCTGCGCAAACCCGAAGGCGCGCGGCCCGTGCTGATGGGGTTCGATGACAATGAGGTTGCCGGGCAATGCGTCTCGGACATTATCAAGTCGGGCATTTTGCCCGTGGCGATCGAGTTCATGGATACGCTTTGCATCAAAGCCTGCGAGAATTTCGCGCATGCCGGCTATCCCGATTGCCATGCTTTGTTGATTGTCGAGGTCGAGGGCTCCGAGGCCGAAATCGACTATCAGCTTTCTAAAATCATCGAGATCGCCAAACGTCACAACCCCGTTGAGCTGCGTGAAAGCCAATCAGCTGAGGAGAGCGCCAAAATCTGGTTGGGCCGTAAGTCGGCCTTTGGCGCGATGGGGCAGATGAACGATTACATGTGTCTGGATGGTACGATCCCGGTTTCGGCCTTGCCGCAGGTTTTGCGCCGGATCGGAGAGTTGAGCGAAGACTATGGCCTGCCAGTTGGCAACGTATTCCACGCGGGCGATGGCAACATGCATCCATTGATCCTGTTTGATGCCAACAAGCCGGGCGATCTTGAGAAATGCGAGGCGTTTGGGGCGGATATCCTGAGGCTCTGCGTCGATGTGGGGGGATGCTTGACCGGCGAACATGGTGTGGGGATCGAAAAGCGGGATCTGATGTCCCATCAATACGCACCTGCTGATCTTGAGGCGCAGATGGCCGTCAAGGACGTGTTTGATCCGAACTGGTTGTTGAACCCGGCCAAGGTGTTTCCTTTGGATGTGTCTGAGGCGCACCGGATTGCTGCCGAGTAGGGGCGCGCTGCCCCTATCGCGGCTAGCCGCGATTCCCCCGAAGTATTTTTGAACAGAAGAAGTGTCATGAGACCTGAAACAGAGGCCGAACTGGCCGAAATAGTGGCCGGGCTGCAGGGCCCCGTGCGAATTGCCGGTGGTGGATCCCGCGGGATCGGTGGGCCAGAGATGACCATCGAAACCGGCGGGTTGAGCGGGATTACCCTGTATGAACCGGGCGCGCTGACAATAGTGGCGCAGGCCGGAACCCCGGTGGCCGAGATCGAGGCGGCGTTAGAGGCCGAAGGGCAGCAATTGGCGTTTGAGCCGATGGATCATCGAGGATTGCTGGGTACGAACGGTGAGCCAACGATTGGCGGTGTTGTGGCCGCCAATATCTCGGGCCCGCGCCGGATTCAGGCCGGGGCTTGCCGCGATTTCCTGCTGGGTGTGCGCTATGTCGATGGCCTGGGGCAGGTGGTCAAGAACGGTGGCCGCGTGATGAAGAACGTCACCGGATACGATCTGGTCAAACTGATGGGCGGGTCTTGGGGTACGTTGGGTATTCTGACGGAGGTGTCGTTCAAAGTGCTGCCCAAACCCGAGGCGACGGCAACCCTAGGCGTGCCGGTCAAGAATGCCTCTGACGCTGTAGCGGTTTTGTCGGCAGCGTTGAAATCTCCGTTCGAAGTAAGCGGGGCGGCCTATCATCCGCAGAAGGGCCAAGCGCTGTTGCGTCTCGAAGGGTTCGTCGATTCCGTTGCTTATCGAGTGGGCCAGTTGACGTCTGTCCTGTTGCAATTTGGTGATGTCGCCGAGGTTGAAGACACAGACCTGTGGCGCGCGATCCGGGATGCCTCGGCGTTTCAGGGTGCGGACGGGGATGTCTGGCGCATTTCCGTCAAACCTTCGGACGCGCCTGGAATTGCGGGCCGGCTGGACGCGGATCAAACGCTGTTTGATTGGGGCGGGGGGTTGATCTGGGCGCTGGTGCCGAAGGGCACGGACGTGCGCGCCCGCCTTGGTGTGTTTGATGGCCATGCAGCGTTGGTGCGGGCAGATGCCGCGACGATCGAAACCTTGGGGCGGTTTCAGCCCGAAAACACGGGCCTTGCGGTTTTGACACGAGGTATTCGCCAGCGGTTTGATCCGCGTGGTTTGTTCAATCCGGGACTGATGGGGTAAGCACATGCAAACGACGTTTACCGAAGAACAGCTTCAGGATCCGGGCATCAAGCGGTCCAATGAGATTCTGCGCAACTGCGTCCATTGCGGGTTTTGCACCGCGACCTGCCCCACATATCAAGTGCTGGGGGACGAGTTGGACAGCCCTCGAGGACGCATCTACCTGATCAAAGACATGCTGGAGAACGCGCGTGTCCCGGATGAGAAAACGGTCAAGCATATCGACCGCTGCTTGTCGTGTCTTGCCTGTATGACGACATGCCCTTCGGGCGTGCATTATATGCATCTGGTGGATCACGCGCGGGAATATATCGAACAAAACTACAAGCGCCCCCTGACCGACCGCATTTTGCGATGGGTTCTGGCGCAGATTCTGCCCTATCCGATGCGGTTCCGCTGGGCTTTGATCGGGGCCAAACTGGGTCGGCCATTCAAGTTCCTGATGCCGGATGCGCGGCTGCGCGCAATGTTGGATATGGCGCCGAAACGCATCCCTCCGGTTAGTCGCAATGATGATCCGCAGAGCTTTGCACCCATGGGTTCGCGCAAAAAACGCGTGGCGCTCATGACGGGCTGCGCGCAAAAGGCTCTGAATACGGATATCAACGACGCGACCATACGCCTGCTGACACGGCTGGGCTGCGAGGTTGTGGTGGCTGAAGGTGCGGGCTGCTGCGGAGCGCTGACTCATCACATGGGCAAGTCTGACGCCAGCCACAAAGCGGCTGCCGCCAATATTCGCGCATGGGTGGCCGAGATGGATAGCACAGGGCTGGATGCAATCGTCATCAATACATCGGGTTGCGGTACAACGGTCAAAGATTACGGTCACATGTTCCGCGACGATGCCCTAGCCGAAGATGCCGCGCGCGTTTCGGCGATTGCAATGGATATTAGCGAGTTGCTGATGCAACTGGATGTGCCGGAAGGTGACGACAAGGACATGACCGTAGCGTATCACGCGGCCTGTTCATTGCAGCACGGCCAGAAGATCAAGACATATCCGAAAGACCTGTTGAAGCGCGCCGGATTCAAAGTGGTTGAACCCGCCGATAGCCATCTGTGCTGCGGAAGTGCCGGGACATATAACCTGATGCAGCCCGAGATTTCGGGGCAACTCAAACAACGCAAGGTCCGGACGCTTGAGGCCAAAAAACCTGATGTGATCGCCGCAGGCAATATCGGATGCATGATGCAAATTGGCTCTGGCACCGGCATTCCTGTTTTGCACACGGTTGAGCTGTTGGATTGGGCAACAGGCGGTCCTGAACCGCGCGCATTGCAAGCAGGTGCCGGGGCAACGCCAGCCGTTCCGATGCTGCGGTGAACTGAGGGGTGACGACTGTGTTTCAACGCATTCACCAAACGCATCAAGTCGTGCCTTGCCCTAATTTCGCCGCACGCGCTGCCTAACGTCCTAAGCCGGGACGTATGACCGGAGACTTGCGTGCGACACTGGATCATTACCGTTGTTCTGGGCCTTTTGCCGCTGGTGGCATCGGCCAAGGACACAAAGCTGAAAAGCCTTGAGACCACCGATTCCGGGCGGGATTGGATGGCTGTGGGACGCCTGGATATCGACGGAACCGGATTTTGCACCGGCGCGCTGATTTCGCCGACTTTGGTGCTGACGGCTGCCCATTGCCTGTTCGACAAGGCGACGCGTCAGCGGATCGATCCATCCAAGATCGAGTTTCTGGCCGGTTGGCGTCGTGGCCATGCATCGGCCTATCGCGCGGCCCGTCAGGCGGTCATCCACCCGCGATACAATTACAGCAGCAAAGTGTCGGCGGAACGGGTTCAGCACGACGTTGCGCTGATTGAACTTTGGCAGCCAATCCGAAACACTTCGGTCATTCCATTCGAAACAGGATACCGACCCGCGCGCGGTGAAGACGTCGGCATTGTCTCGTATGCGCATGACCGGGCCGAGGCGCCTTCGCTGCAAGAGGTTTGCTCGGTCATGGAGCGACAATCGGGTGTTCTGATCATGTCCTGCGACGTGGATTTCGGAGCCTCTGGCGCGCCGATCTTTTCGTTCGAAGGGGAACGCCCGCGGATCGTATCGGTTGTTTCGGCCAAGGCCGAGTTGGAAGGGCAACGTGTGGCGTTGGGCACCGCGTTAGAGGAATCCCTGCAGCTGTTGCAGGCGGAGCTGTCTGAAGGCCGAGGGTTCGGTTTGTCCTCCAGCATTGGCAAAAACGTTGGCGCGAGGTTCATCAAGCCATGAACAAATCGTTTGTCAGCATCGTTGCCGGACTATGTTTGTTCGCCACCGCTTCGGCGGCGCAAATTGCCGAAAAGCGGCGCCTGACCGACCGCGACGACCTGTACGGATGGGAAGCTGTTGGGCGTCTTGATATCGGTGATCAGGGGTTTTGCACCGGTACGCTGATTGCAAAAGACATCGTGCTGACGGCGGCCCACTGCGCGCTGGACAAGGCGACTGGTAAACCGTTTGAGCCGGGTGAAGTGACCTTTCGCGCGGGCCTGAGCGACGGCAAGGCATTGGCCGATCGCAAGGTGATCCAGATCGCTTCGCATCCAGATTTTGTAGCGAACGCGCCGGTTTCGGCCCCGCGTGTGCGTATAGACGTCGCGCTCATGCGACTGGAAGAACCAATTCCTTATTCCGTCGCCGATCCATTTGCCCTTCACAGCGGTCGCGTGGCCGGAAATGAGATTAGTGTTGCCTCTTACGGGCGGGGACGTGCCGAGGCGATCACCCGACAGCGTACCTGCAAGATTCTGCAGCGCGGACAGGGGCTGATCAGTTTCAACTGCGATGTGACCTTTGGGTCCTCCGGTTCAGCAATTCTGGCAAAAAACGGGCCGCGTTGGCAGATTCTCTCGGTCGTGTCGGCAGTTGGGTATGACGGGCAGATCAAGGTCGGCTACGGAATGGAGTTGGCCGGAATTGTCTCGGACCTCAAGGCCATTCTACGTCGGGACGCACCCCGTCCAACCGCAACCGTCAGGCGGCTACAGCCGGGATCAGCCAAATCAAGCTCGGGCGCGAAATTCATCAGTTCGGGCGGGTCTTGAACTCGGTCAGATCGTTTCCCATGTGAAATGTACCGGATCGCCACACACGGGGTCCGGACAACATCACCGCCCGTCCGAACGGAGGGCACATTTCGTAAATCGCTCAACCATGAGGATACGACACATGCGTACTTTTGACTTTGCACCGCTGCACCGCGCCACCGTTGGTTTCGACCAGATCGCCGACATGATGGACCGCGTGCTGACCAATGACGTGGCCCAGCCCAGCTACCCGCCGTATAACATCGAAAAAACCGATGCCGACGCTTACCGCATCTCGGTCGCTGTCGCCGGATTTTCCGAAAACGACCTGTCGGTCGAAGTGAAAGAGAACTCTCTGGTCGTCGCCGGTAAGAAAGCGGCCGAGGACAAGGATCGCAGCTACCTGCACCGTGGCATCGCCACCCGCGCGTTCGAGCGCCGCTTTGCCTTGGCGGACCACGTCCGGGTCACCGGCGCAAGCCACGAAAACGGCATGCTGAACATCGAACTGAAGCGTGAGGTGCCTGAGGCCCTGAAACCGCGCCGGATCGAAATTTCGTCCGGCCAGGCCATCGAAAAGGATGTGGTCGACGCCAAAGCCGTGAACTAAGGCGGACGATCATTACGCCGCGATAATCGTTCCTCTCTGGGTTATCGCACCATACGCCCCGCGTTCCTCCAGACGCGGGGCGTTGTTCCCCGGATCAGCATCTGTTCTGCACTGAGGCCGAATATTCAGCGCGCTATCTGAATACCTGCGTTGCTTTGTTCGGGGCACTGCCGACATTCGCGAATTCGTCGGACTATCTTGGACAAAAACAAAAGCAACTTTGTACGAGTGAATGGAAGGAAACTGACATGAAGAAGCTAACGGTTTCTTGCTTGCTTGTTGGTGCGATGGCCTTGGCGGCCTGTGGTGCACCAACGACCCCAACTCAGGCTCAGGTACAGCATGATGCGCGTTGCGCTGCGGGTATTTTGGGTGGGGCCGCTGTCGGCGGAGTCGTCGGCAATCGCTTCGGAGGTGGTTCAGGCAATACACTTGCCACCGCGGCGGGCGCTGGACTGGGTATGTACGCCGGTCAGTCGGCCTGCCACTGAGGAAAACACCCAAGCTGAAACGTTAAGCGCCGCGCATGTACTGCGCGGCGCCAGTCTTTAGGGCGGCGTGATTCAGTTGCCAGCCGTCACCGATCCGATCGACCAGAACATCGTCTCGCCCGAGGCATCGTCGACGCCGTCATTGTCGGTCATCACAAACGCCTCGCCCGAGGGCAAGATGGCCAGACCTTCGATTTTGTCCAGAACGTAGCCGCCGGTAAGGGTCAAATCGGGCAGCAGGTCGCGGACCTCTTGCTTGCTGACCACAGGCAGGGTGCCGCCCAGCGGGGCCGGGGTCATCTCGGACAGCGGGATGCGGTAGACCTTCTTGGTCACAGCGCGGTGGTCATGCTGGTTGTCGCGTTCGATCACATAGACATGGTCACCGAAGGCCACGATTTCCGAAAGGCCGACCCAACCGGTTTCCGGATCTGCCTTTGGGTAGTGAACCGCACCCCATTCCTTGGTCTCAAGGTTGTAGGCCACCAGCTTCACGTGGTTTTCCGGGTCGTCCTTCCATTCACGCTGTACGGCCATCCACAGGGTGTCGCCGATCTTGGTGATCCCCTCGAAGCCAAAGCGTTTCTCGACCGCCATCAGCTCGGCAGGCAGGCCAATTTCGCCCTTGCGGTCCTTGACTAGACCGTCGGCCGAGACGTGGTAGATCGCGTGCGGGATCACACGATCGGTGCGCCCTTCTGAGGCAACATAGAAGCCGCCCTTGCCGTCCAGAGTGATGCCCTCCAGGTCCAGCTTTTGCGCCGGGTTGCCGTCCTGACGGTGGATGCGGATCACGTCCACAATGCGAGCGGGCTGCTGGCTGGGGTCGATTTTGAAGATCGAAGGCTGGAAGCCAAAAAAGCTGTCATTGACCGCATAGATCATGCCGTCCTCGTCAGCGACCAGACCGGACAGAGCGCCCCATCCGATCAGCTCATCCGCGCCTTCTGACGTCAGATGCGGGTAAGCGGCGGGTGCATCCTGATACTCGAAGATCGAAACATGCGCGCGCGGGCCGCCATCTTCGATCAGGTCTTTTTCATTGGCCGAGATCAGCAGGTTCCGCTCGGGGATCGCAACGTAGCCTTCCGGTCCAACGCCCGAGGGCAGCAGTTGTTTCAGAACCGGGTTCGCAGGGTCGGTGGCGTCATAGACCCCGACGACCGAGGCACGCTCGGCGCCAACAAAGATCATCGGTGTGCCGCCGAAGGTGGCTGCGGTCACGCTTTCGGGCTCAACCCCTTTGGCGTCCGAGCGTTTGTCGGGGTAGTGGCCGATTTGGATGATCGCTTTCTCGAAGTCGGTGCCGTTTTCATAAACAACGGTGCCGTCTTTGTTGAAGATCGTCCAGCCACGCGATCCGCCCTCATAGTCGCCTTCGTTGGCGGTGGCGAAGTGGTTGTCGTCGATCCATTTCACCGCATCCGGCTCGCGCAAGCGGCCCGGTTGGTTTTCGGTGAAGATCAGCGCGCCGCGCTCATCGGTGGCGTCGATGCCTTCCAGATCCACGCTGCCGGCCGAGAAATGGCTGATCACGGTGCCGTCTTTGGCAACAACCGCGATGTGGTTGTTTTCCTGCAGGGTGACGACGGTCTCACCAAGGCTGTTGATGTCCACGAACTCCGGCTCGGGGTCGGTCGGGGCAACCTCGGCCAGACCGGTCAGCGAGGCCATAGTCAGGCCCGAACAATCCAGTGCACCATCCTTCAGCGGCACCAAAGCCAGCGACCCGGCGGGCAATTGCGGGATGAGGCCATCGTTCAGATCCTCGTCACGCTCGTTCTCAATCGCCACAGCCACAAAGCTGCCATCGGGGGCGATGGCCACGCTGTCGGGCTGACCGCCCAGATCACAGGCACCGGTTTCGGCCTTGCCTGCGATATCAACCGATATCAGCTTGCCCGAAGGCGCTGTATAGCTTTCCGAGGTATTCACACCCACAAAGGCAGTCGCGCCAACGATCCCGACCGAGGTCGGCTCGCCGCCCACATCCATCGCTCCCAAGGGCGCTGGGTTTGCCGGGTCAGTAATATCAACCATACCGATCACGCCCAACGGGCTGTCGGTATAAACCAGCGTCATGCCATCAGCGGTGGCTGCGATGATCTCGGGCGACGTTTCGCGGGCAGTATCGGCCCCATCGGCCATGTTTTTCACGACCGGGAAGGACGCAATTCGATTGAAATTCATCTCTGCCGCAGCCTGACCGGCGGTCAGGGCAAGGGCAGACGTCAGGCAGACAATGCGCAATGACATCGGTGGATTTCCTCTTCTCATTTGGATGCAGGGGGCATGGACGCGGTGTGTTGCACCAACGTGACGATTTTGCTTCAGTTTCATGACAAACCGCGCCCGGCGTTGCAGCAAAACCGCGCAGCGCCAAATCCGCACTGCGCCCGGTCGTTGGCGCTATCTTTTACAGGATGAATTTGCGATTCTTCGAGGGAATTTCGCGCCCAAGGGGATGTAAATGGGCGTAACATTACCTATCTAATTGGGTGCATAACGAAAAAAGGGATAGCAGATGTCGAACCAGCAGTTTGATGCGTTGATTCAGGAAACTCAGGCCAAGGTGCGCGAAAGCCAGTCGCAGATCGAAGGGCTGACCTCGCGGATCGAGGCCGCCCGCGCCAAGATTGGCACGGCTGAAGCGAATATCGACATCGAAAATGCTACTCTGGAAGACGTGCACGCCCATACCGAGGTGATGAACGCCAACATCGCCGAACTGATCATGGGGTTGGACGACGTCACCAACGCGTTCTCCAAGGATTTCGACGAAATGCGCTCGAAAACCGGGTGGGAGAGCTTTGTGGGCGTTTTCTCGAAAGGCAAATCTGAGTCGATGCGGCAGGAACGTATGCGCACCGCCAATATCGACGACAAGCTGCAGGACCTGATCGCCAAATCGGACGTGATCGTAAAGCTGCTGGAAGGCCAGCTGTCGGTGCTGGAAGACCAGCGCGTGAAGGTCGAGGACAACCTGACCGTCACGCTGGACGACCGTGAGGCGACGGTGGCCGAACTAGAGGCGCTGCGCGTCGAGATTCAGGGTATGGACCCGACCATTATCACGCTGGAAAACAAGATCAGCGTCGAGCAGGACGCCGCCGCGCGCACGCAGCTGGAAACTGAACTGGCCGAGCTGAACAAGCAATACAACGCCAAGGTGCAGGAAGAGCAGGTCAAGCTGGCCAAATCCCAGACGTTGGAGCGCTATATCGAAAAGGGCAAGACCTGGGTCGACTCACTTCAGAACCAGGCGGCGACGCAGATGGTGTTGATCAACAAGTTGCAAACAGACACGCAACAGCGCGTGGTGCTGTATGACGCCCTGACCAAATCGTTGAAAACAGCGCAGCAGCAAGACGTGGCCCATCGCATCAACGAGATCGGCGTGCAGACCGACCAGGAGGCGCAGACGGCGATGGCCGCCATCGGCACCGCGACCAACCAGAAGATGGCCGACATGCTTGAGGCGCATGAGGACCACATGGTCTTTGCCCGCGACGTGCTGGAGAAAAAGGCCAAGGCAGATGAACGCTTTGCCCGCCGGTTTGCCTCGATTGTCGAGAAGCATGATAAGAATTTGTATGGGGGTTAAATTGCAGAGATTTCCTCTATTCGGGAGGATAGAACGTTGGCTCGATTGGTGGACCGATGTCGCACTCCTGTCAGCGATTCTTATTGGTGTCTATTATGCAGGTCTTTATGAATTTAGTCCGACCGGTTTCTTCGGTGCGATAGGCGGCGCGTTCGGTTCAATGGTAAGTATTGCGATCAAACTACTTCGTTCGAACAAAGAAGCGAATGACTAACCCCACCCAAGATCATGTCGGCCTGACCGACACCTTCGCCTCACGCCGCTATTTCCGCAAATTTGAGGTGATCACTGTCCACCTCCTGCGCGTGGCCGCGACGATGGAGGCTGAGGGCGCGATCAGCAAGCAAGAGGTGCGGATCGTGTCGCGCTACCTCTCGGGGTTGCTCTACACCTTTCGCGCGCTCAGTATGAAATACCTTCTGGTCGGGCGCGATACGGGGCGGTTTTTTGGCAGCCTTGCGATGGACAAGCGTGACAGCGGGTTTCCGGTGGCGGCTGAGTTGCTGACCATGGCCAATGACGCGCAACAGGCGCAGGTGCATCTGGCGAATATGCCCTCGGAGGATGACCTGAAAACCGACATGGTGCGGACGATCATTGGCGATCAGGAAATCCCCACCAAGCTGCAATTCGCGCTATCCCAAAGGCTCTACTACGAGGAATTGCTGAAAGGTCAGCTGTTCTGGGCCCGCAACGATCCCGAATGCCATTGGATCGGGAATGAGGGCGAGCGGCGCAAGTTCATGGTCCATTGGGCGGTCTATGACAGCCAGATCAACCTGCCAGTCATCTACTTGATGCAGCTTGAGGACAGCGGCAGAACGGCCCTGCCCAAGGACCAACGCCGCTGGCCCGAAGTGCAGGCGCATCTGATGGCGCAGTCCTTGGGCGGGTTGAAGCTGGTGACCATCGCCAAGGGCTTTGATCAGGATTTCGACGACCTGCACCCCAAACACCTGCGTCGCATCCATGTGGGGCCGATGTATTCCTCGGCCTATACCGAACAATCCGGCCCGCTGCGGCAGGTGCTTGAGGACGCGCAGGCGCCTCAGGGGCAGGACTGGGCGCTGGCCTGGACTACGGAAGAGCTGGAAAGCGAGGAGGTGATCGAGGAACGCGCTGGGTGGTTCTCGACCGTCGAACGCGAGGTCTTTGCGCTGGACCCGTTCGGCGGGCAGGGGGCCGAGACCGGAGCCACGCGGACGCAGCGCTCGATCATTCTGCCTCAGCGTCCGTTTCAGGTTCTGGCCGAACGCAACCCGCCGGGCTTTGCCGATGTACGCAAATTCGTGGTCAGCAAGACGGGGCAGGTGTTGCGCTATTAGATTTATTGCCTCCGGCGGAGGTATTTTTGAACAGAAGAAGAATGGGCGGTTTTTGAGATGAGTTTGACGTCAGATCAGTTGGAATTGCGCGAAGACGACATTCGCAAGCATTACCCGGCGGCGACGGCCCTGTTGAACGGGTTCGAGCACGCGCCGCGGATTGCAAAACCGGTTGAGACGGTCGTTGAGCGATCTTCGGGTGTTTCGACGGGGCGGCGATTCCGATCCACGACTCCGGGTCTGGTGACGCGTCGTACTGCACGCGCTGATGGCGTGCATCTGGTTGAGCGGATCGAGGCCTCGGATGATGGCGATACGCTGGTCTCACCCCCTCAGGCCACGGCGCAGCGGGCCATTCGGCGCGCGATTGCAATCGCTCTGGCCGTGGCCGAGGCTTATGCGGAGCAGACCCCATTGGCCGATCTGAAACGGGCCAATCTGGCCGGAGATCTGCCCGCCGCGCGCAAAACAGAATTCTCGGAATTGCTGACGGCCGAAGCTTTGATCACATCCCATACTTTCGGGAATGCGCTGGCCTACCTGATGTCTTCGCATCTGGGCGAGACCACCGTCGACCTCGGCGAGATCGAAGAGGTCCTGACCGACAATGGTCAACTCGCTCTGCACGGTACCCTGTGGGAGCTGGATCAAGTGTTGGCAAAACACGCCCCCGACGACGCGCATCTGATCGCGGCCACGAGCGCCTATGCTGAAAAACTGATGGACAAGGCCGCCCTGCGCGCGCAGTCGGCGGATCATCTGGCCCCGTTCCAGAACGCCGCGTGGCATATCGAGGCGGATGACCTGACGATCCGGGGGTTCGAGCCCGCCTCCAAGGCCAAATCCACCACCCTGACCATGACGTTCAAGAAACCGAACGAGGTGGTCGGCAACCACATCGCCAAGTATCAGGCGATGAAGCTGGCCAAGATGGTGATGGCCTATGATTTCGACCGCCGCCTGAACCCGTTCGCCGAGCTCGGCGGGTTCATCTTTACTTTCATGGGCGACGGCAAACCGGGCACCGGCAAGACTACTCTGATCCAGATGATGGCCGGGCTGATCAACGATTATTGCCAGAACGCGGGCTATCCGTTCCGCTATCAGAACCTGAGCACCGACAATATCGACAGCTATCAGGGCAAGTCCGGCCAGAACGCCAAGGCGTTTATCAACACGATCATTGACCCCTCGGTCATCGGGTTCGGCACCATCGACGATATCGACCAGCTTGCGGGCAAACGCGGCGACCGGCAGTCGTCAGCTGGGCAACTGGAAATCACCGCCGTGCTGATGGAGAGCTTTGCCGGTGCCAACACCGTCGTGCGCGGCAACTGCACCTTTGGCATGTTTTCGAACTACCCCGAGAATGTGGACGACGCCCTGCGTCAGCGTGCGGGGGCGCGGTTTCTGGTGGACGGGCCGCAAACGCGCGAGGATTACATCGACATCCTGCACCTGCTGATGGGCCGCAACCACGACATCCCGTTGGGCGAGCATGAAGCCTTTGCCGCGCAAGAGATCAAAAAGGCCGTCGCCGCCAGCTTCGAAAGCCACTCCCGCCCGCATGAGGACTCCCTGCTGCAGGTCTTTGACCGGGTCTCCGACGATATCGGCCAGATGGACACGATTGCCAAGCTGGGCACCTACCTCAAGGCGATCCAACAGGCGGATGAGCGGTTCACCGGCCGCGCGATCAAGAACATCACCGACGCGGTCAAGGTCCGCGCGATGGATTTCGAACTGCCCGACGAGTGGATGGAAAACCCCGACCTGTTCCTGTTCCGCGACTACGACACCAAGAAGGCCATGATCGAGGACCTGCGCCAGCCGATCACTGTGGAAATGGTGATGCAGGAAATCAACCGCTACGCCGACAGCGAGTTCCGCTATGCCGACAAGAGCGACGAGGTCGCCATCGAAAATGCGGTGCGCGAAATGAGCAGGATGGAAGAAGCCAAGCGGCGGTATTTGGAGGGGAAGGGATAGTGCTCGTCTACGCGATTTCCGGCTTTGCGCTTGTATTGGGCCTGATCCTGCCTCTGCGCTGGGGGGTGATCGGATTTCTGGGTGCCGCGGCGGTGCTGTTTCTAACTCAGTTCGGCGTCAATGCGGGCGGCGGGTTTGAGGGCACCTCATGGGAAGAGTCCCTGATCCTGTTTGAGGGCAGCGTTGTGTCTTACCTCGGGTTCAACTTGCAGATCACAGGGCGAGCGTTTGCATTACCATTGTTGGTGTTGGTGTTGGCGGTTGTGGTTGTTGGTCGGTTTGCTAGGAGTTATTGAGTGCTTGATATCCTCTACCTCATTACTTGTGCGCTCCTTGCCTATTCGGGCATCAAGTTTGTCTTATGGGTGATCAGGCGCAGTCTACCCGTACCTTTGGGTGGCTTTATGTGGCTCCGGTTCTTTTTTTGGTGGACCGCTAGTTTAGGCGTCGCGGTTGCAGTGTATTATGGTTTGATTGCCGTATGTGGCTTGGTGATTTTTGACACTTGGGGGTTAAGTGAAAGGCTAGAACCTTCTGTGGTATTGGTTGGCGGCCTCATATTGTCAGCGCCTTATTGGGTTGGACTGGTCAAGGGAATTGACCTGCAAGTCACGCACAGGTGGTCAGAATGATCCGCCTCATCGAAAAAGGCCTGATGTTCGGCAATCTAGTCCACATCTCCAGCCCGGCCTTAGTCGAGCGGTATAACCGCGCACTGCAGCATCTGGCGGGCAAGACCACGACTTTGACGGATTTCCATGTCGATATCTCGGGCTATTCCCCCGAGGTGGGGATTGAGCTGGAGGACGAGCTCTACCTCAACCCCAACGGGGTCAACCGGCAGTTCATCCTGCTGACGACCGAGCAGAAACGCGCGCCTCTGCTGAATGTCAAATTCTCGACCTCGCGCGATATTCTGCGCGAATTTATCGAGATGAACGAGGCGCAGCTATTCGCCCTGACCGCCACCGATGCGGTGGCCGGAGAACTGGTGAACTCTGTCTTCAAACTCAGCACCCCAGCCGATCTGCTGAACCTGCGTAAGATCGAGATCGAGGCCGATACCGCGGGTGGGACTCTGCGTAAGGCGACGCAGTTGGCAGGGATGGTTGAACAATTCAAAACCGAAGATGACGCCTGGTTCGATGATGTGCTGATCGCTAAAATGATCGAGACAGCCAAGGAGACCGGCGACGTCACCCGAAACCCCGTTCATCTGCGCCACACTGCATTCGAGCAGCCGAATTTCTGGACTGCACATTTTGGCGGTCTTTTTCTGTTTCCGGATCTGGACCACCCTGCCGCGATTTGCATGGGTGACAGACCAGACGACCTGCCATTGAAGTTTGTGTTCGAAAAATTTCAGACCAACCAGATTGCCAAGTTTCTGAACTACAACAGTCTGGTCGAGAGTATTATTGAGGCGCGCGGCGTGGATTCCTCGGCCATCCTGCAACAAAAGATGGATTTCCTGACAATTGCCGCCTCGGCTGACGCGGGTGTCGATCTGACCGGGCTGGATCGTAGCGATATGCGTCGGCTTGCAAGGACCCACGCGGATCAGTTGCCCGAAGCCTATCACGGGCTTGCCCAATTGCTGCGCTGGGCGACCGATGGTGGGCCTTGGCCGCGCATCACCTCGGACCACCCGGCCTATTTCTATACGCTTCGCGCGGCGGATACGCCAAACCGTGATCTGGTCAACATGCTGTTGGCAGAGCTGGCCCCGCTGGACCCGCGCCAGCTGTTCATTTGCCATAAAGAGCTGTTCTACAGCACCTACAAAACCTGGCCCGAGACCAAGAAAGCCTATGTTGCCGACTTCCTCGCGCGTGAGTATCAGGTGGACAAGGCAGGTGCGCGTGCCGCCCTTTTCGGTCATGAACCGGATATGAGCGGGGATGTCAGGGGCCTCGATGACCTTGTTGCGCGTGTCGGTCCCTGGGGTGCAATTGGGAGAGGTTGAATGTTTGTTGCCCTGCGTTTTCTGATCCCTTTGCTGATCGTCCTGACGGTGATCTATGTCGTTGTGTCGCTCTATTCTCGCTGGGTGCGGCGCGGTAAGCTCATCGCGCATTGGGAGAAAAAGGGACTGTCGGGGGATCGCGATGCTTTTCTGGAACGAGGGATGCGGCAATACGACAAGTCTTTTCGAAAGAAACTGCTGCTGGGCATCTATGTCATCCCCATCGGGGCGATTGTCCTGCTGATCTATATAACAAATTTCAAATGAGGGCCGGATAGATGGTCTATGTCAAATGGGCGTTCATAGTCGTTTTCTGGGGGCTTGTGGCCTCGGTGTTGGAATACACTCTGCCACAGCAGGACGTCGTAAGGATCGTGAAAACCGAGGTGCGTCGGGTCGATTTCGGTGAAAACTCGATCTTCTGGGCGCAGCAGGATACCGGACAGGAGGGCGCGCAGACCGTCAACCGGGATGTGCGTTTTGTCGAAACCTTCCGCCCCAATGGGAAGCCGCGTGTTTATCGCAACGAGGACACCGGTTGGGGCTGGCCGCCCTATTTCAAGCTGGACAGCTCAAACCTGCAGGCAGAGTTGACCAACCTGGTCTCAACCGCTGCCGATCCGCAATGGGTGGTTTTGCGCCACTATGGCTGGCGCAATCAGCTTATGTCCATTTTCCCCAACGCAGTTTCGGTGCGACCTGTCGACAGTCCTGATGTTCGTTTGATCCCCTGGTTCAACATCATTTTCCTGACGGTTTTCTTTGCCATTCTGTGGGCGATCTGGGTCCGGTGGCGGCGCTTCCGGCAGCGCCGCATCGACCCGATGCTTGAGAATGTGGAAGACGGTTTCTATGCCGCCGGTGATGCAATTGAAGAAAAGAGCGGCCGGATCAAACAATGGCTGGACAGCTGGAAGTCAAAGTAATGACTGGGTTTACCCGATCCCTTCGCCATATCCGCAAGGGGTAGCTAGCGTACGACGAATTCCGCATGCAACGCTCCAGCGGCCTTGATTGTCTTTAGGATGTCAATCATGTCCCGAGGTGACACACCAAGGGCGTTCAGCCCTGCCACAACTTCGGACAGGGTGGTCGCTTCTGGAATTTCGGCAAGCCCTGTTCCATCCTCTTCTTCAATACCTGCAAGAGTTCTGGGGACCACAACGGTTTCACCTTGCGCGAATGGGTTGGGTTGGACCGCAATCGGGGCCTCTTCGACCGTCAGCGTGAGATTGCCCTGTGATACCGCGACCCGCGAGATGCGGACATCCTGACCCATGACGATGGTGCCCGATCTTTGATCGACCACAACACGAGCTTTGCTTTCCGGTTCGACCAGGATGTTCTCGATCCGGCCAATCGCATGTGCGGTCGAAGCTGTTTGCGTCGCAGCAATGTTCAGTTCGACAGTTCCGGCGTCTCGCATGATGGCCACGGCGCGGTTGAATTCGGTATTGATTGCGGATTCGATGCGACCCGCTGTCGTGAAATCGGGTTCGCGGAGCGCCAGCCTCATTTGCGTCAGATCAGAGAGTTCAAATCCGACCTCTCGTTCGACACGCGCCCCAGACGGGATAACGCCCGAGGTCGGAACACCGCGCACAACCGACGCGGCTTCGCCTTCGGCTGCTGCGCCACCAGCCAGAACAGTGCCTTGGGCCACCGCATAGATCTGACCATCCGCCGCGTTCAAGGGCGTCATGATCAGCGTGCCACCAAGCAACCCTTTGGAGTCCCCGATGGCCGAGACCGTAACGTCAATCTGCCCGCCCACGCGCGCAAAGGGGGGCAAGCTTGCAGTGACCAAAACGGCGGCCACGTTCTTGGGGCGAAAATCCTCTCCGTTCACGTTGACGCCCAGTCGTTCGAGGATATTGGACATGATTTCTTCGGTAAACGGAGAATTACGTAGGCCATCGCCCGTGCCATTCAGGCCAACCACAAGGCCATAGCCAACAAGGTCATTTCCGCGGACCCCGTCGAAATCGACCAGGTCCTTCAGTCGAATGGAGCCGGCGCTTGCCATGCAGGGCAGCAATACAAGCAGTATAAAAATCAGCTTCATCTCAGGAAATTCACCAGGGAAAGGTTCGCGTTGCGAACGGTTACTGAATACAAGCTCTCCAACTGAAACTGAACCGTCTGCAATCGCGCTGCCGTTTCGTAAGGGTCTGCGGCGATCAATGCACTACGAGCAAACTCTTTGCTGGTCCTTTCGGCGGCATTTCTGGTCGCAGCATGCTCTACCCTGGCCTCGGCCGCACCAATATCGGCGCGAATGTTCACGACCTTGTCTTTGGATCTGGCCAGATCGAGACCAAGATCGGTGAACAGGGCCGTACGCTGCACGGTAGGTAGCCCAATCGTGGCATCCGTTGCCAAAGCAGCGACCGCAACGTCCCTGATGGCATCTTTGAGCGCCGGGTCAATTGCCTTGACTGGCACGTCAATGTGTTCGTTTTCCGAAATCTGCATTGGGGCCAGGGAATTGGACGATCCCTGATAGATTACTGCGTCAAACCCGGCTGGATTGTTAAACCAGTTTTCAGCGGCCAACCTTATGTCCGCAGCGGTGACCTGGCCTGTCAGTTGTGTCCGTAATGCGCTCAGCAAAGTATCCGCCGAGGCAAGCGGCGAAACATCCGTGGCTGTACCAGAGTATAAACTGCGCCCCCCGGCACGTGTATTCAGCGCAGAGATCATCGAATCCAGTTGGTTTTGAGCGTGAACCGATGCATGTTCATGCGTCACCGCCTGATTTGAAGTTCCGAATGACAAAAGGCTGGATGAGATTTCTGTGACGGCGTCGGAAAACGTCGTCATGCTTGCCTGCATTGCATCAGTGAACAGGCGCGCCTCGGCCGTTGCAACGGAAAACGCGTTGAGGCGTTCTAGGCCCCGGTCCAGGTCCAGAAGGTGCGAATAATCCCCGCCCAATTGGCCCGAGATATCCTGAACCTGACCGGACGACATCTCATGCGACAGGGTTTCGATTTGCGATTTTATCTCGGTGCTTCGGCTGCGCAATGTCAGCCCGCGGGCCAGATCGCCAATAGAGGTAAGTGTCATGTTCAGAGCCTCAGAAGAGTGTCCATCAGTTCGTCGACCACTGCGACGAGGCGTGCATTTGCGGCGTAGGATTGTTCAATCCGCATCAGGTTTTGCAGCTCTGTGTCGCTGTCAACGCCCTGTTCAGCCACGATTTTCTGCATCTCAAGCTGCGCGGTTGCCGCAAAGGCCAGCCGCTCGCTTGCCACATGGGCGTCTGAACCGGCTTTGGATTGCATGGCTTCGAACAATTCACTTGCCCTTAGATCGCCGGTGCCAAAGATCGAACCGGCGACGGGGCGCGCCAGTGTCATTATGGCTCCGAACGCCCGCAATTGGCTTGCGTCGCCCGGCGCTCCAGGACTGGCAGCGCCAAGTCCGGCGCGCAATCGCCAGCTATCACCGCCTTGATCCGGATCCACGACGGCGTTCACCGATATGCGTGAGGCAAGGCCCGACGGTGCCAACGGATCAAAGCGAACCCCGTCATCGGTGAACACGCCTGGATCGGCCGCAGTTACCGTCGGATCCAAACCAGGCGTCTCAAATCGTTCGATCAAGTCCCGGGCAAGGACGTCCAGGTTTTCTTGCGCTTCGACAGTAAGTTCATCGCGTATTTGAAACTGGGCAACCAGAGCACCGCCCCTAATCTGCGCGAAATCGCCATCGACCCGCACGGGCTGTCCGTTGACGGACAGACCGGAAAGCAGCCCATTGGCAACGGTCATATGCGGCTTCGTGTCGCCTGTGGTCGAAAACTGAAACTCGACCGCCGTACCCTCCAGCAAGATCAAACCGCCGTCCGAATAGAGCGAAACCTGATCATTGTCGCGGGCCACAACGTTTACAGGAACCAAGGCGTTGAGTTCATCGATCAAAACCGCGCGCCGGTCCTGCAGAGCGCCAATGTCACCCCCAGAATTTCGGATGGCCGGTATCTTAGCGTTCAGCGCTTCTATGTCTTTCAAGGTTTGATTCAGCGTTTCCACTTGCTTGCCAATTGTTCGATCCGCATCAGATCGCATCTGGCGCACACCCTCGGATGCGGCATTCAGGCCGTCGCTGAGCGCACCGGCAGCACGGGCGACCTGATCAAGGCGCTGCGCCGAGTCGGGCAGGCTGGCTGCCGTGATCAGGCTGCTTTCGAACGCCGCCAGCCGCGCCGAAATTGACGATGGGTCATCTGCCGTGCCCACCAGCTTTTCAAGCCCGACGTGAAACTCTGCAATAGTATTTGCCATTGATTGCTCGGCATCGGCCTCGCGCCGGTTGGCCATCAAAACCGGGTCCTGATGACGGGTGACACCGACAACGCGTACGCCGTTTCCGGAAATTTGACTGGTTGCCAATTCAACCGATCTTCGGGCGTAGCCGGGCGTCAACGCGTTGGCGATGTTTCCCGAAACAACAGCTGCACCTCTGCTGGCCGCGCTCAGGCCGCCCAGTGCGTTGTTCAGGGCTGTCGACATGTTCATGACAAAGCTCCTTGCCTTTGGTCACCAGTGGGATCAGCGTTTGATATTGGTGGTTTCCTGCAACATTTCGTCGACCGTCTGGATGACCTTGGCACTGGATGAGTAGGCGCGCTGGGTCTGGATCATCGATGTCAGTTCCGTTGCGACATCCGTGGTCGATTCTTCGCGCGCGAATGAGATCAACTCACCCGTCGGGCCTTCGCCTGCGTTCCAAAGGAAGAAAGTTCCGCTTTCCCGTGACGGTGCGTAGGTCTGGCTGTCCAGTGCGGTCAACCCATTTGGATTGGGCACATCGGCCAACGGAATCTGAAACATGCGGCGGCTGACACCGGTATCGTAGAAGGCGTAGACATAGCCGTTCTCGTCCACTTGCACGCTGGTCATTGTTCCCACGGCCGAGCCATCGCGGGTGATCGACACTGGGGCAAACGTGTCAGACAACTGCGTGATCCCGTCCGAGTCTCCGATCATGCCGATATTGATCTCCATCGGTCCGCCCGCGACGTTCACGACGACACTGCCGGTTACCGGATCGTACGCGCCGCCGGAAATCGCCGCGACGCTTGCCAGGGTTCCCCCAGCAGTGCGGTTGTTGGTGAAGGTTAGAGTATATTCGCCGATCACCGCCCCACCCGAGGCCGAATCGCGCAGCGTCATCGTCCAGGTATTGCTTGAGCCTGTCGCTGGCACGGTCGGAACCAGTTCGATATCAACGCTCTCGGATTTTCCTAGGTTATCGAAATACTCGACCGACAGAGGTTGCGTGTTCCCTGGTGCCCCGGCGTCGGTGGCCGTTGCGGGCAGATTCATGCGCAGGTTCATCTGCGTGGTGGGCGCCCCGGACAATTGGTTGACGCTGAGTTGAATCGGCTCCAGCGCGGCGGGTGTATCCCGAGGAACAGCGGGAATTGAACCGTCGGGGTTGGCCCGCCAACCCAGCAACACGAGGCCAGATTCAGTTACCAGGTACCCTTCTTCATTGGTGCGGAAAGATCCCGTGGTTGCAAGCAGCATTTCGTTCGATCCACCTGCAATTTGCGAGCTGGGACGAACCGGCAGCATCCCGCGCCCGCGCACGGCCAGATCGGTTGAATTGCTGGTGGTCACCAGCGAACCGCGCTGGTCAATCAACCGTTGACTGGTGGTACGAACGCCCCCAGCGGAATAACTGCCGCCCTGGCCTGCGGTGACCATCGAATGAAAATCAGTTTCGACCCGCTTGTAGCCGAAGGTCGATGAATTCGCGATATTGTCTGAAATCGTGGCAAGCCTGTTGGCATTGGCCTTCAACGAGGCCACGCCCGCATTCAGCGAAGAAGAAATGGTCATTGGCACGCCCTTCTGTTGCGTCAATCCTTGATGCAACAGCTAACGCACGCGGCCTTAACAGCAGGCTAACATGTAAAATGCAGTCCATAGTTTTTGTCTCAGGGATTGCGCAGGAAAACGATCTCGATCCGGTTGTTCCGCACAGCCATTGGGTTTTTGACAGCCAATTCTCGATCTGCGTGCCCGGTGATGCGGTCAAGGCGCTGGGCGGGTACACCCCTGTCCTGAAGCATCTGCCGAACAGTCTGCGCGCGGGTTGTGGAAACACCCCAGACCGGGTTTTTGGCCAAAACCACTGGCGATGCACGCACATGACCTTCGACGGACATCGCGTTTGTCACGATATCGGACGAGCGCGCAACCAGAAGAACAAGTGCCTGCATCATCGGCGTTGGCTTGTCCGTTCCCTGCTCAAACAGTGGCTGATCTTCCGTGTCGAACAGCTCGACCACCAGGCCTTTGTCGGTCACCCGCGTGACGATGTGCTTGAGCACTTTGTCGGACACCATGCTCTCACCCGTGCGGCCCAAAAGCTGTGCTTCGAGGGACGAAAAATCCTCGAACGCGCCTTTGCCGCCGCCTTTTGCATCAACCCCGGTGGAACCACGCGCCTGTTTGGCGTCGGTAGGACGGCGGTTGCTCGCGCCCGAGCCATCCATCACCATGGTCTTTTCCGAAAACATGTTATCGCCGCCAAAGGCCCCGTCGCCGCCACCCGAAACTGGGTTCACAGGAATCGTCGGCGAGAAATAATCTGCCAGCCCCTTACGTTGTTTTTCCGTCGTTGCATTCAGCAGCCACATCAACATGAAGAACGCCATCATGGCCGTGACAAAGTCAGCATACGCGACCTTCCACGCCCCACCGTGATGACCATCGCCACCCGACACACGTTTCTTCTTGATGATGATTGGCGCCGCATTGGATTGCGCACCCATCTCCACCACCTTTTCTATCACCCAATAACAGGGGTAGCCGGGCAGGTCTTAAAGTGGGTTTAACACCTAAAACTGTCTCGATTTCCTTAGCGCGGAAGGTTCGACCCCGCGCGCCGCAGGATCAGCTGCAGGTGGTTGAAGCTGTTCTTGATGCCATCCGGCTCGGGCTTGGCAAAGAATGTGTCCAAGTCGTCATGCACGCGTACGGCTTGATCAAGCAACGGGTCCGAGCCCTCGGAATAAAGCCCCGCTTTGATCATCACCTCAGATTGCTCATAGCTGCCGACCAGTTTGCGGGTTTCTGAAATCATCTGGTTTTCGTCCGATGTCGCGGCGCCTGGCAGGCTGCGCGAGACCGAGCGGCTGAGGTCAATGGCCGGGAACCGCCCACGTTCGGCAATCTCGCGGCTCAGGACAATGTGGCCGTCTAGCACGCCGCGCAGAATGTCGGCGACGGGTTCGTCCATATCCGAACCGGCGACAAGAACGCTGAACACTGCCGTGATATCCCCCTGTTCTGCCGTGCCGGGTCCAGCGCGTTCGCACAACCCGGCAATCAGTGGCGTGACGGAAGGCGGGAAACCCCGCAAGGAAGGGGCCTCACCCATGGCCACGGCGATTTCTCGGTGCGCCTCGGCAAAGCGGGTCACCGAATCGGCCAGAAACAGGACATTCAGCCCCTGGTCGCGCAGATATTCGGCCACCGCCATCGCCGACCAGGCGCAGCGCCGACGCGCCAGCGCCGACTGATCCGAGGTCGCCGCCACAACGACCGAGCGCTTCATCCCCTCGGCGCCAACTGCGTGTTCGACAAATTCATTCACCTCGCGCCCGCGTTCGCCGATCAATGCAACCACCACCGCGTCCGCCTGCATCGATCTGGCCAGCGTCGCCAACAAGGTCGACTTGCCCACGCCAGACCCCGCGAATAACCCGATCCGCTGCCCTTGCACCACAGGCAGCATGGTGTTGAGCATGGCCAGTCCGGTCTCCATCCGCGCGCCCAGTGGTTTACGGGCCACGGCGGGGGGCGGGGCCTGCATAATGTCACGTTCCTCAGCGCCCGATAGCAGAGGTTTTCCGTCCAGCGGTGTGCCGAACGGATCGACGACACGCCCCAACCAATGCATCCCTGGCGCAAAGGCGGGGGTCTGATCCAGAAACACCCTGTCACCTAGGCAAACACCATCGGGCGCGGCGCTGGGCATCATGTGAACCACGTCCGATTCGACATGCAGCACCTCTCCGGCCAGATCAGGACCGCTGCGCCGCCTCAGGGTCAGGTGGTCGCCGATGCGGGCCTGCCCCTCTAGCCCTTGAATTTCTATGACCCCCCGCCCCACGCTGGACACGCGGCCCATGTGGCGCATGGCGGAAAGCCGGTCGAATTCGCATTTCAGAAGCATCGGGTCGAGATCGGACATTGTGGATTCTCCAACAGGTTCGCTGAAACGCTTTCTAAAGGAATCGGGGTTAAGCCTTGATTGAAATTGATCGAGGGAGAAGCCCCGATGTTCACAGACCTGAACGTCTTTAAGACAGCGTACGCAATGGCAACCCATGCCGGACAACGGCAGGCGGTGATTGCGCGCAACATGGCCAATGCGGATACGCCGGGCTACCAGCCGCGTGATCTTGAGGCCTTTCAAACCGCATTCGAGAAGTCCGGCCATCAAGCCGACATGACCGCCACGCGGGCGGGGCATCTGAACGGTGCCTCGGTGGCCGTGCCATGGGCAGAGCACGAGGCCGCGCCCTCGGGCGATCCCAATGGCAACGGCGTGTCCATCGAGGAAGAGATGTTGAAAGCGGTCGAGGTCAAACGTCAGCATGACCGCGCTCTGGCGATCTACAAGTCTTCCATCGGCATCCTGCGCACCTCTTTGGGTCGCGCATAAGGAGGACGTGGTATGAGCGATTTTTCCCATTCTCTGACAGCATCCGCCAGCGCTTTGCGTGCGCAAGCGGCGCGATTGCGGCATGTGTCCGAGAATATCTCGAACGCCGACACACCAGGTTATCGCCGCAAGACCGTGCCTTTTGAATCCGTCGAAAACGGCGGCAAGGAAATGGTACAAGCCGGGCGGGTCAAGCTGGATCAGCGCGCGCTGTCGCGGATCTATGACCCCGGCCATCCGATGGCGGATGACACCGGTCACTATCGCGGTTCCAACGTCGATCTGATGATCGAGATTGCCGACGCCCGCGAGGCGCAGCGCAGCTACGAAGCCAACCTCAAAATGTTCGACCAGACACGTCAGATGTCGTCGAGCCTGATGGACCTCCTCAGAAAATAAAGGACACCAGAATGGATATCCGAGCCCTCAATGCCGCACAGAATTATGCCGGCGCCCGCCCCGCCACTCAGGCCGATCCCGACCACACCGGAATGGCGCAAGGGTTGCGATCCGGTTTTCAGGACTTTGCGGCAACGCTGAAACAGTCTGAGCAAATGTCTGAGGCCTCCATGACCGGCCAGGCCGACCCGCACGCGCTGGTTCAGGCGCTGGCGCAAACCGAACTGGCCGTGGAAACTGCCGTCATCGTGCGCAATAAAGTGGTCGAGGCCTATCAGGAAATCCTGCGGATGCCGGTCTGACGCGATGCTGAGCGAAGGTCTGTTTTATGACATCGTGCGTCAGGCGCTTTGGGTCGCGGTGATCACCTCGGTCCCGATCCTGGCGGTGGCGCTGGTATCGGGCCTCGTGGTTGGCCTGTTCCAGGCGCTGACCTCGGTGCAGGAGATGACACTGACCTTCGTGCCCAAGCTGATCGCCATTGTCGCCGTGTTTTGGATTTCCATGGGTTTCATGACCCAGACGCTTGTGACGTTCTTTACCTCAACCCTCATCCCGCTGATCGCCGGAGGTCGCTGATGGATACCGCCTACACCACCTTGTCCCGCCAGTCGGGGCTGATGAATGAAATGCGGCTGGTGGCGAACAATATCGCCAACGCCAACACGACCGGATACCGCGCGCAGGGCTTGGTATTTTCCGAGTTTGTGCGCGACATGCCGGGCAATCCGTCCCTGTCGATGGCACGGGCCGAGGTGCGCAATACCTCGTTGCAACAGGGGGTCCTGACCGAGACCGGAGGGCAGTTTGACTTTGCCATCGAAGGCGACGGTTTCTTCATGGTCGAAACGCCGGGTGGCAATCGCCTGTCTCGCGCCGGAGCGTTTTCCCCCAATGCCGATGGTGATCTGGTGACTATGGATGGGCACCGCGTGTTGGACAGCACCGGCGCGCCGGTGTTTGTTCCGCCTGATGCAGCGTCCATCGATGTGGGCGGTGATGGTACACTTAGCGTCGAGGGCCAATTTTTGGGGCAGATCGGTGTCTACAGCGTGGCTGATCCCAAGTCCCTTGTGCGCGAGGGTAGTAATCTCTTCAGGGCCGACGCCGAGGTTGTACCGGTCGAAACACCCGTGGTGCTCAATCATTTCCTCGAAGGCTCGAACGTCAACGCGATCGAACAGGTGACACGGCTGGTCGAAATCCAGCGCGCCTATGAGCTGGGCCAGAGCTTTCTGGAAACCGAAGATGAGCGGGTGCGCGGCGCGCTCAAGGCGCTGATGCGCTGACTTTGTACTGGAGGATTTGACATGCGGGCATTGAAAATCGCAGCGACGGGCATGACGGCGCAACAAATGCGGGTTGAGACGATCTCGAACAACCTCGCGAATATGAACACCACGGGTTACAATGCGCGCCGCGCTGAATTTGCCGATCTGCACTATCAGCAGATGGCGCGGGCCGGTACCGTGAATGCCAACGACGGCACGGTTCTGCCGACCGGAATTCAGTTGGGTCTGGGCGTCCGTCCCGCTGCCGTCACCGTTCAGCTGGAGCAAGGTGCATTGTCCGCCACCGGCAGCGATCTGGACATTGCAATTGAAGGGCGCGGCTATCTGGAAGTAACCTTGCCCAGCGGTCAATCCGCCTTCACGCGAGACGGCAGTCTGAAACGGTCTGCCGAAGGGTTGATCGTGACCTCTGACGGCTTCGCTGTGGCCCCCGAGATCACAATTCCCGACGATGCGAGCTCGATCTCGATCAACGCATCAGGCGAGGTCTATGCCTATTTCGAGGACGCAGCCGAGGGTCAGCTTTTGGGTGAATTCACCCTCGCCAGCTTTTCGAATGCCAAAGGTCTTGAGGCGGTCGGCAGCAACCTTTTCAAAGAAACCGAAGCCTCTGGCGCGCCTATCGTGGGTACCCCGGGTGAGGGCGGATTGGGCACGGTTCGGCAGGGCTATCTCGAAGACAGTTCCGTCGATGCGGTGCGTGAGGTGACCGAGTTGATCGAGGCCCAGCGGGGCTATGAGATGAACGCCAAGGTCATCTCGGCCGTTGATCAGATGATGGGCGCAACGACGCAGGTGCGATGATGCGGATTCTGATTGCATTCCTGGCGCTACTTCCGGTGGCGGCTGTGGCTGAGACAGTAGTGCCCACCCGGACCATTCGCGCCAAGGAAATCATCTCGGCCGGGGATCTGGACGTCAAGCCGTTGGACGCAGCGGGCACCTTTCGCGACCCAACCGAATTGATCGGTCAGGAGGCCCGCGTGGCTTTGTACCCAGGGCGACCTATCCGCACTGCGGATGTCGGTCCACCCGCGATCGTTGATCGCAATGAGTTGGTGACTTTGGTCTTCCATCAGGTCGCACTTTCCATCACTGCCGAAGGTCGCGCATTGGGTCGCGGTGCTGTTGGCGACAGGATTCGCGTTATGAATCTGACGTCGCGAACAACCGTGACCGGAGTTGTCCGAGCCGATGGCCAAATCGAGGTCAGGTAATGTCACGTATTTCCGGAACCGTTTTTCTAGGTGTTCTCGCCATATCAGGTTGCGCCCGGCTGGACCATCTCGGCAGGCCTCCCAGTCTGACTCCTAACACCGAGTCACCGGAACATGTTGCCATGCTATGGCCCGGCCTGCCGCTACACTCGCAGTCGCGGCGGACTGTTGATCAGGCCTCACTCTGGAGCGGCGGGCAACACTCGCTGCTGGGCGATCAGCGCGCGATGAAGAAGGGCGATATTCTGACAGTCGTGATCGAACTGGATGAAAAGGCTGAATTCTCGAACGATACCAACCGTTCACGTTCGGGGTCCGAAAACCTTGAAATTCCAAGCCTATTGGGATTGCCCCAACGGGCCGCGGACAAATTGCCGGTTGGTGCAACATTGGATGACGCGGTTTCCGTCGATTCATCCTCGGTCAGCAAAGGAAAAGGCTCGGTCAAGCGTAAGGAAAAACTGACGTTGCGCGTCGCGGCGACTGTGGTGGACGTTCTGCCCAATGGTGTTTTGTCCATATCGGGTTCGCAGGAATTGCGGGTGAATTTCGAACTGAGAGAGTTGTTGGTCGCCGGATATGTCCGCCCCGAAGATATCTCGCGCCAGAATGAAATCACCTACGACAAGATTGCATCGGCCCGCGTGTCGTATGGCGGACGGGGTCAAATCAGCGATGTCCAGCAACCGCGGTACGGACAGCAGATTCTTGACACTCTATTGCCGTTCTGAGGTGCAGAAATGATTGCGAAACTTCTACCCGTTCTTCTTCTGGCAGTGGGTGTCGCTGCGGGCGCTGGCTCCGGTTGGGTCTTGTCCTCTGGCGCGGCAAAGGACGCGCCAAAAGTCGAGAACGAGGCGAAACCCAAACCAAAAATGGATAAGGCCAGCGCGAAAAAGACCAAAGACGGCACGACGTCGAACACGCATGAATATTTCAAGCTCTCAAAGCAGTTTGTTGTACCCGTCGTTGACCAGGATGAGGTTTCAGCGTTGGTGACAATGTCGCTGAGCCTTGAAACCAAACCCGGGATTGCCGAGGAAATCTATGAGATCGAGCCGAAACTCAGGGACGGTTTTCTGCAGGTCATGTTCGATCACGCCAACACGGGCGGTTTCGACGGGGTGTTCACCACGTCCGACAATCTTGAATCGCTGCGACAGGCCTTGCTGGAGCAGGCTAAAAAAGAAATGGGTTCGGATGTGTCGCGGGTGCTGATCATGAATGTCAGTCGACAGGACACCTGATCATGGCGTCAAAACCCGGCACCCCACAATCGGCGGTGCCTATGGGCCGCGCCTTTTTGTAATTTGTTGTTTGACCAGAGTTTCCACCGCGTGTTTGCGTCCGAACGCGGTGCGTAGGTTGTCCATCGCGGCCAGTTTCTGCGCCCGCGCCCGTGCTAGTTCGATATTCAGATTTCGGCGGGTGGCGGATTCCCAACCGTGCCAGAGCATATCGCCCCCGGTGACGGTGTATCCATCTGTTTTTGCGCTTTCTGATTTCACTTCGGCGACCTGCTGATCCAGCCGAGCCAGTTGCGCGAGCAAACGGGCCTCTTTCTGCAGGACAGGTCTTAGCTCTCGGTATTCGCGCTGAAATACTGCATCGGTCACAGTGGCCAAATCGGACAGGCGGATCTTGGTCATCGGATTTGCCCCTTGGCTCGCTTTCGCATGGCTTCGGCGAACCGGATGGCGGCGGCGACGGGGCGGTAATATTCCTCGGAGATTTCCTGGCCGATCTCAACCGTCGCGTGCAAGGCCCGAGCTGTGGGTGGGTCGGAATGGATCGGAACGCCCGCGTCACCGGCCTTGGACCGGATCGCTGCCGCCACCTCGTCCACGCCTTTGGCCACGCAGATCGGAGCCGAGCCCGATGCGCGAGACCACTTTAGGGCAACGGCGAAATGGGTGGGGTTGACGATGACAACATCCGCCTTTGGCACATCCGTCATCATCTGGTTGCTGGCGATATCCTGCGCGCGTTGTCTGCGTTGTTGTTTGACATGAGGATCGCCTTCTGCGTCCTTGGTTTCGTCCTGGATTTCCTTTCGCGACATTCTGTTCTTGCGCTGATGCTCAGCGTGTTGCCACAGGTAATCCACCACTCCGATGGCGAGGGCGATCAGGATTACGATCAACAGAAACCGAAACAGCAACGCCATCATCAGCGGGATCGAGGATCTGGCCGGCGCGGTGCTGGCCGTCAGGATGTCCGACAGGTTTGACCGAAGAAACAGCGCCAGGCAGGTGCAATAGACCAGCAATTTGACCAAGCTTTTGAAGAATTCGAACAAACCGCCGCGACCGAATTTGTTCTTTGCATTTGAGACGACTGAAATGCGAGAGGCTTTGGGTTTTAGCTTGTCCGGCGCAAACACCAGCGCCCGCTGCGCGATCAGGCTGAGCAAGACCGCCGCTGCAGGCAGGACAAACAGGGCTGAGATCGGAAGCAGAGCGGACGACAAAAGCCCTGCCGTCGTGCTGGACGCGGGTCCGTTGACCAATAACGCGCCGATGTGATCGGACTGGTCAATCAAAACAACAAAAACCGCGCCAAGCTTTTCCGCCGTGTAGCGACCGGCCAGAAACAATGCGATCAGTAGCCCTGAATATGCGGCCACAACCGACAAATCGTTGGACTTCGCAATCTCACCCTTTTTGCGTGCCTTTTCCAGTTTCTGAGGCGTTGCTTCAAAGGACTTTTCGCTGTCATCATCCGAGGCGCTCAATGTGGAACCTCCAACGGATTATGAAGAAAGCTGAGCAGGGCGTCAGACCAGACCGACAGGATCAGCGGAGTTCCGGCGAACAGCAAAAAGAGCCCAGCGAAGGTGATCGCCGGGGCACCGACAAAGGCAACCATAAGCTGCGGCATGGCGCGGTTGATCACACCAAGGGCGAGGTTATAGATCAAAGAGGCGATGACAAACGGTGTTGCCAGCGCGAAGGCCAGGCCAAAACTCCGACCAATCTGGCCAACCCCCCATTGGGTCATATCGGACGCCGTCGGCGTCATTCCCATGGGCAGCATGATGTAGCTTTGGATCAGAAACTGGGCCGCGCGGACATGCAGCCCCATCAACATCGCCAAAGCCAGACCGGCCAACGTCAGAAGATAGCCCATCGCCGGGACAGGCTCGGTCGCGGCTCCGCCCAGGATCTGCGAAAGGGACGTCGCCTGCGCGGCGATCGAACCCGCGGTCTGCAAGGCCAGTACAAACAGCCGCAGACCGATCCCAAGGGCCAGACCGATTAGAATTTCGACCACGATCAGCCCGGCCAATGACGGCATGTTAGTGGCTATGGCGTCCGCTGGAACAGCTGGCGCCACGATCAGGGTAAATGCGATCGCCACCCCGAGTTTCACACGCGTCGGTATGCTGCGTTCCCCGAAAGCGGGCATCAGGGATACCAGTGCCGAGATGCGTAGAAACACCGCAAAAAGGTGCCAGACCCCCTCACCCAGTTGGGGCAGAAACTCTGGCGGTAGGGCGATCACGCGGGCACCGTTCCAACCAGCGCCGGGCGCGCCTCCAGCCCGATTTCCTCAAAGGACAGAACCGGGTTCGAAACCCCGCGTGCGTGCATGATGGTGCGCAGCAGCTTGCGCCGTCGGCTCGAGGTCACAACCGCAGGGAACAAACCGTGATCCGCCGACTGCGCCACAGTGCTGGTTACACCATCCGCCAGCTTGTTGAACAGATTTGGGGGCAGCGCCACATCCAGCCCGGCATTGGGCGCGTCGATCTGGTAGGTTGCGAAGGTGTCTTCCCATTCCGGGGCAAGCTGAATGAGTGGGATCGAGCCATCTTCGCGCTTCATATCTGCCACAAGCTGAAAACCCAGCCTTTGGCGCACCAGTTCGCAGATGCCTTCGGGCTGCGTGGTGGTCAGACGCGCCTCGGCCACGGCTTCGAGGATCAGCGCCATATTGCGGATCGAGACCTTTTCGTCCAGCAACAGGCGCAGCACGGCGTGTAACGTATCGATCGGCACTTTGTCGGGGATGAGTTCATCCAGCAGTTTTCGGTTTGCCTCGGCCCGGGCGCTATCGCTGAGGCGTGTCATCTCGGATAGCAGACGCCGCAGGGACTTCAGGGTCAGTAGGCGCGAGAAATTCTGTTTGATGATCTCCAGCAGATGCGTGGCCAGAATTTCGGGCGGCGTGACGATAGTGGCCCCGTTCAGTGCGGCGGCCTCCTGGTCTTTTGGCAATATCCAACGCGCCGGGGCTCCGTACACGGGCTCGGTGACGTCGTTGCCATCTGGCAGCATGTCCTGGCCATCCTGGACCAACGCCAGCACGAGGTCGGAATTCAGCACCCCCCGGGCCTGCTCCACCCCGTGTACTTTGATCACATAGGTTCCGGTCGGAAGATCCGCGCGGTCGGTCAGTCGGATCTCGGGCAGGATCAGGCCAAAGCTCGACGCCACATAGGTGCGCATATTGGCAATTCGCGCATCCAGCCCAGTGCCTGGATTCAAAACCATGCTGACTAGGTCAGGTGCAAATTCCAGATGCACGTCGTCCAAATCGAGGATATCGCCGATGGCCTGGGACACAGGAGTGTCTGTGTCCGCCTTCGGGACTTCGGCCGCGGCTTGTTGCGATTTCTGCTTTTGCAGCCCTTTGAAAGCGGCGAAGCCCAGCACACCAGCCCCTAGGATAAACGGCACAAAGGGCAGCCCGGGAACCAGCGCGAACAGAGCCATCAGCACCGAAACCGCAGCCAAGGCCGTCGGATGCCGCCCAAGCTGGGCAAAAATCGCGCTGTCCGTGGCCCCTTGCGTGCCGCCACGTGCCAACAATAGGGCCGACGCAATCGAGATGATGACAGCTGGGATCTGTGACACGAGACCATCGCCAACAGTCAGAATCGCATAGGTTTCGAACGCCGAGCCCAGTGGCATTCCGTGCACGATCACTCCCATAACCAACCCCATCACAAGGTTCAGTAAAGTGATCAGCAACCCGGCGACTGCATCGCCTTTAACGAATTTGGATGCGCCGTCCAATGAGCCGAAAAATGTCGTTTCTTGCTGTTCCCGCTCGCGCCGCTCTTTGGCTTGCTGGTGATCGATGGCCCCGGCTGACATATCGCTGTCGATGGCCAACTGCTTGCCGGGCATACCATCCAGTGCAAATCGCGCGCCGACCTCGGCCATGCGGGCGGCCCCCTTGGTGATGACCATGAAGTTCACGATCAACAGCACGCCAAAGACCACGAGGCCCAGAAAGATGCTGCCGCCCATGACGAATTGGGCAAACCCTTCGATCACGTTGCCTGCGGCATTGGTGCCAGTATGCCCTTGACCGATGATCAGCTTGGTCGACGAAATGTTCAGCGAAAGGCGCAACATCAAAGAGGCCAGAAGGATCGTTGGAAAGGACGAAAAATCCAGCGGACGTTCAATGAAAAGCGTTAGCGTAAAGATCAGGATGGCCAACGCAAAGGACGCGGCCAGACCGACATCCAGCACCCAGGCCGGCATTGGCAGGATCATCATCACGATGATCGCCATCAGGGCCATCGCCAGCAAAACTGTGGGCGAAAACAGGGCGCGTATGTCGATTCTTGGCACTGCGGGCTCCTAATTGAAGGGGATGAAGGCGGTGGTGGCGCCCGTGTTCGGAACCAGCGAACCCCGAACGACGGATGGCGAGGCCCTGTCCCAAGACGGGACCAGAGGTGCGGCGACAAAGAACAGAGTGTTTGTTGTCTTATTCGGGCTTTTGGGCACCGGGTCTTCCAACCCGGCCAGGATGGTTTGAAACCGGCCCCGATACGCCTGCGCCAGCGACTGTGTGCGAGAGTGATACGCGCCAGCGGCGGCGGGCCAGGAGCCTAGTTCGGAATAGAGCTGGTTCAAGAACCGCGCTGCATAGGTTGCGTTTTCATCGGGATCAAACATCGCGTCGATGGAGCGAAAGGCCTTGCCATGCCAACGGTAGTTGATCTGAAAGCAGCCGACATCAAAGCTGCGTGCACCGTCTTTGAAGACGTTGAAAACATAGGATTTGGCTTCGGCCTCAGAAGCGAACCAATACCCTTTTCCTTCCAGATTTACCGTCCAAGGCCAGGGTTCAAAAACCCCACCGCGCGTGCGCCCGGTTTCAACGCGGGTGATCGCCCTGAGAACGTTGAGCGGCACACCCTCAGCCAGAGCCGCCCGCTCTGCGGCGCGGTCGCACAGCGTGGCAACATCTGACATCGCCGAGGCAACCGGCGCATTCAAAAACTGCACCAGTAAAAATATTGCAGGAAGGAAGGGTTTTGGCATTCTGCCGGTCCGGGATTCTTTCGCTTCCCGCAACGCTAGCCGGATTTCGGTTTACAGAGCGTTAGCGTGGCTCAGGTCCGGTCGATCTTTCGGCCAAAGACGACGCTGGTGTTGGTGCGCAAAACACCGGGGACTTTGGCCAGTTCGTCGACCAGAATGTCCAGATCCTCGATCCTTGGCGCCTCGGCGGTCAGCAGCAGATCGAACTCGCCGTTGATCGACAGGCACAGTTTGACCTCGGGATAGGCGTCCAGCCGCTTTATGATACGCGTGGTTTCTTTCTGCTGAACTTCTAACAAAACGATGATCTGGACCTTTGGCGTATCCTCGGTTTCGCCCAAAACCACTGAATAGCCCTGGATGATGCCCCGTTCTTCAAGCCGGTGAATGCGTTCGTGGACGGTTGTTCGCGCCACCCCGAGCGTTGCGGCGATGCGCGTGGTCGAATCCCGTGCGTTGTGCTGCAGGGCTGCGATGATGCGGCGGTCGAGCTGGTCCATTCACGCTCCGGTTTTGACTGGTCACACCTTGGTTTAGGGCAGAGCGGCAGGTGGGCTCAAGACTGTCTTGGGAATTGCGGGTGCAGGTCGTCGATCACAATCGGATGGGCATGCGGGGCCGGTCCTGCAAGATGGGGATGATCCAGGGGAAGGTCGGGGTGGTCATGGACAATCGCATCCTTCGTTCCGCGCGGCCAGGCAATCAACGCGCAGGCAAACCCCAGCGTCGCCGCAGTCGACAGCCCAGCCATCGCGACCGTTGATCCGAATTGAGTCATCAGCCACCCGGCCAGTGGATATAGCACCAGCCAGCAGCCGTGGGACAAAGTGAATTGCGCCGCGAAGACGGCTGGGCGATCCTCGGGATGTGCCGAGCGGGTCAGCAGACGGCCCGAGGGCGTCAGTGTCGCCGCGTATCCAAACCCGACCATTGCCCAAACGACGGTCAGCAGGTTAAGGGAAAGGGGGAGTATTGCTGAGGCGACGGCGAATGCCGCCATGGAACCGGTTGCCAAAACGGCTCCGCCCAGCATGACCCGCCGATCAGGGATGTGGTCCAATAGGTGCGGCAGGGCAAAGGCCGCCAGCATCGATCCAGCTCCGAACCCTGCCAAAGCAATGGCAACATCGCTTTCTGATAGACCCAACTGCGCGCGGACGATGACAACCGTATTGACGATGACCATCGCGCTCAGCGCTGCTGCGGTCCAACTTAGGGCCAGCAGGCCGCGCAGGCGCGGGGTCTTGAGATAGATGCGAATCCCGCGAGTCGTCCGGTCGTAAACACCGCGTCGTTTGGTCGGTCGGGGTGAGGGCAATGCAACCGATACCACCAGTATCGCGGACGCCACAAAGCCAAACCCGGTGCCCCAAAACAGGCTGTTAAAGCTGACTACCAGCAAAAGCGCTGCCGCGAGCATCGGGCTGAGCAGGCTTTCCAGATCATAAGCCAGACGGGACAGGGACAGCGCCTTTGTATAATCCTGTTCATCCGTCAAAACATCCGGGATTGTGGCCTGAAACGCGGGTGTGAACCCGGCAGAGGCGGATTGCAGCACAAAGATCAGTACGTAAACCTGCCAGATCTCGGTGACGAAAGGCAGGCAAATGGCGACCAGCGCACGCACCAGATCCAATGCAACCAGCATTCTGCGCCTGTCCAAAAGTTCTGCAAAGGCAGCAGCCAGAGGCGCGATTGTGACATAGGCCACCATCTTGATGGTTAGCGCGGTTCCCAGAACCATGCCCGCTGCGCCTCCGGCCAGATCATAGGCCAACAGGCCAAGCGCCACCGTTGCCAGCCCGGTTCCGGTCAGAGCAACGATTTGCGCGGCCAGCAGGTGTCGGTACGTGCGGTTTCTTAGAACACTGAACATGGCTCAAAGATACTTGGTTATCGCCTTGAAGTCCTCAATCTCTGTGCCCGTCGCCGTCAGACAGTGATCCACATGATCGTGGATCAATGCGCGCTTGGCATTTGTGATCGCTTTTTCAACGGCAAAAAGTTGCTGTGCGATGTCGGCGCAGGAGGCTTCGTCCTGCAGCATGGCGATGACTTTGCCAAGGTGACCATGCGCACGCTTCAGGCGCGCCGTGATCTGCGGGTGAGATTGATGAGCGTATTGAGTCATGGAATATCCTTATCCTCCCCATGGGGATATGGTCAAGCGACCCGGCGGGTTGTTTCTGCCGCAGGTTTGCTGGCGTTGAGTTTGCTGGCGAAACCTCCTATTTCGGGGTCGAAGACGCACAAAGGAACACCGCGTGGCAAACCATCTTTATAAAAACGACCTGCCGGACGGGCTGGATCTGGGTCCCGTTGTGGCCATTGATTGCGAAACGATGGGGCTGAACCCGCACCGTGATCGCCTGTGCGTGATCCAGATGTCCGGTGGAGATGGCAACAGCCACATTGTTCAAGTCGAACAGGGCCAGACCGAGGCCCCCAACTTGTGCGCGATGCTCGAAAACCCGGATGTTCTGAAGCTGTTTCACTTCGGGCGTTTCGACATCGCCGCGATGTATCATACGTTCGGCGCATTGGCCGCACCGGTATATTGCACCAAGATTGCCAGCCGGTTGGTCCGCACTTACACGGATCGGCACGGATTGAAGAACCTGTGTCAGGAACTGATCGGTGTCGATATCTCGAAACAGCAGCAGATGAGCGACTGGGGCGCGGAAACGCTTTCGGACGCGCAGCTGGAGTATGCGGCGTCGGATGTTCTGTATCTGCACCGTTTGCGCGATGCACTGGATGGCCGCCTTGCCCGCGAGGGGCGCACCGAGATGGCGCAGGCGTGTTTTGAGTTTCTGCCAATGCGTGCGAAACTGGACTTGGCCGGTTGGCCCGAAACGGATATTTTTGCGCACTCATGACCGATATCGACGCTTTTTTGAAAACCGCAAGACAAGTCGTCACTGACGAAGCCCGAGCTCTGGATGTTTTGGCCGCCGGCCTGGACGCGCAGTTTGCCGAAGCCGTGCAGCTTGTCCTGCAGGTCAAAGGCCGGTTGATTGTCAGCGGCATCGGAAAATCCGGCCACATCGGCCACAAGATTGCCGCCACGCTGGCCAGCACTGGAACACCGGCCTATTTCGTGCACCCGGCTGAGGCCAGCCATGGCGATCTGGGCATGGTGTCGAAAGGCGACGTTGTTCTGGCCATCTCGAATTCGGGTGAGGCACCTGAACTGGCCAATCTGTTGGCCTTTACGCGCCGGTTTGGCATCCCGTTGATCGGCCTGTCCAGCAAGCCCGAGAGCACGCTGATGAAACAGGCCGACGTGCATCTGTTGATCCCGTCGCTGGGTGAGGCCTGTGGCTTTGGCATGGTGCCCTCAATCTCGACCACGTTGACGCTGGCGATGGGGGATGCGCTGGCCATTGCGCTGATGAAACATCGGGACTTCAAGCCCGAGGATTTTCGTGCCTTTCATCCCGGCGGCAAGCTGGGCGCGCGGCTCAGCACGGTTCGCGATCTGATGCATACGGGCGCTGCGCTGCCTTTGGTCAGCGCGGACACGCCCATGGGCGACACGCTGATCGAAATAAGCCAGAAAGGGTTCGGTGTTGCAGGCGTCACCGATGAAAGCGGGCACTTGGCCGGGATCATCACCGATGGCGACTTGCGTCGGCATCTGGACGGATTGTTGGAGAACACAGCAGAGCAGGTGATGACCGAAAACCCAACAACGATCGGTCCCGACGCTATGGCAGAAGAGGCCGTGGGTATCATGAATGATCGCAAGATCACCTCACTTTTCGTAGTTGATCCGGACACACAAGGACAGGCGCAAGGTCTGCTGCATATCCACGACTGCCTGCGCGTTGGTCTGGGCTGAAGGTGGACAGGGTGGATCGCTATTCGCGCATGGTGCAGTTCCTCAAGGTACTGCTGCCGCTGGCCGCGATATTGCTTTTGTCCACAGTGTTTCTGTTGTCACGAAGCGTTGATAACAACGTTTCGGTGCCGTTTTCCAGCAAGGACATTGACGAGCGTTTGTCGGATCAGGTTGTCACGCAGCCGAACTATCGGGGTGTAACCGCAGATGGCGAAGAAATTCAGGTCGAGGCGCTGAATGCACGCCAGGGCAGTGAAGGTGACAACCCAACTGCGGCAGACCTGCAGGGCCGCTTTGGCTTGCGCAATGGCGGCGAGATCACACTGGTTTCCAACAGCGGTACAATCCGGCCCGACAAAGGAACGGCAACCTTCGTCGGCGACGTGGTCATCACGACGACAGACGGTATTCAGATCACGACCGAGTTGCTGAATACGTCGCTGGACGAAATTCGCGGCGATACACCCGGACAGATAGACGGAATCGGGCCGATCGGAGATTTCACTGCCGGGCGCATGACGTTCGGAACAGAAAAAAAGGACGGACCGGTCCATATTCTTTTTACAGATGGTGTGAAGCTGATATACGAGCCTCAAAAAGCTGAAAGATAACCTGTGTTCTATTTTCGTATCGTCTTTGTTTGGTTCGCTTTTGTCTTCGCCACGCTGCCGGCGTCCGCGCAAGAGGCGCAGGTTGCATTCGGGTCGGTCAAGGCAGACCCCACTCTGCCTGTCGAGGTGACGTCCGAGACGCTCAACGTGAACCAGGAAGACGGATCGGCCGAGTTTATTGGCAACGTGATCGTCATTCAGGGCGAAATGCGCCTGACGGCAGAACGAGTGCTTGTCATCTATAATCAGGACCGCTCGGCCATCGAGCGGATGGAAGCCAGGGAAAACGTCGTTCTGGTCAGCCCACCTGATGCTGCCGAGGGAGATTTTGCGGAATACACCATCGACTCGGGCGTGATCGAGATGAGGGGCAATGTTCTGCTGACCCAGGGGCCCAGCGTTATCAGCGGCGACCAGATGACCGCGAACCTGACAACCGGTACAGCGACCATGTCGGGCCGCGTCAAAACCATCCTGCAACAGGGTCAGAACTGATGGCCCGCCCCAATTTGTCCGTTGCCCCGGGTTCTTCGGGCCTGAAGATTGAAAAGCTGCGGAAATCCTATCGCAAGAAAACGGTGATCCGCGACGTATCGATGACATTGGACCGGTCCGAGGTGGTTGCGCTTTTGGGGCCGAACGGATCGGGCAAGACAACGACCTTCTATTCCGTGGCCGGGCTGGTTTTCCCCGAGGCAGGGACCGTGACGATAGACGGTCAGAATGTGACAACCCTGCCCATGTACCGCCGCGCCCGTCTTGGCATTGGGTATCTGCCGCAGGAAATGTCGATCTTCCGCGGCATGAGCGTTGAAGACAACATTGCCGCCGTTCTGGATATCACCGTCGACCATGCGCACCGTCGCAAAGAGCGGCTGGAAGAGCTGTTGTCCGATTTCTCGATCGAACATTTGCGGCGGGCCCCCGCGTTGGCCTTGTCAGGCGGTGAACGTCGCCGTGTTGAGATCGCGCGCTGTCTGGCCGCCGACCCTAAATACTTGTTGCTGGACGAGCCGTTTGCCGGCGTTGACCCGATCAGCGTTGGCGATATCCGTCATCTGGTCGCGGATCTCAAGAAACGTGGCATTGGGGTTCTCATTACCGATCACAACGTGCGCGAAACTCTGGAAATTGTTGACCGGGCGTACATCCTGCACGACGGTCAGGTGTTGATGTCGGGAACTCCGGACGAAGTTGTCGAAAACGAAAACGTTCGCCGGGTTTACCTGGGCGAAAACTTCCGGATTTCATGAGCTTGCGCGGAATTGCGCTGGGCGCATGGCGGAAATCGCGTATATACACGTCTGTTTTGATTGACTCTTCCTCTGTCTCTTGCCTCAATTGGGTCATGGCAATTTTTCGGTTCCAGTCAGGATCTCGATGCCCCTTCGTCGAAGGGCCGGAACTGGGGCAACCGCAAAAAGTGCCTCGACCCCCCACCCGATAAAAAACAAGCGCGCCAAAGCACTTGGCGTCAAAATGGGTGTGAATTGTGAAGGAGATCACATGCGTTACCAAATCAGCGGAAAACAGATCGACATCGGTGCGGCCTTGCAGACCCATGTGCAGACCGAACTGGGCGAAGTAGTTGGCAAGTATGCCCAGCGCCCAACAGATGCCAGCGTTATCTTTTCCCGTTCGGCGCATGAATATGTTTGCGAAACCACCGTGCATCTTTCCACAGGCCTGACAGCTCAGGCCAAGGCGCACGCAACCGAAATCTACGCGGCATTCGAAGGGTGCTGCGACAAAATGGAAACCCAGTTGCGCCGCTACAAGCGCCGGTTGAAGGACCACCACAAGGACCGGTCCGAGCCGGTTGAACTCTTCGGGGCATCGGCATATATCCTCGCTTCGGACGAATCGGAGACAGCTGACGAACCCGAATCTCTGCAGCCTATGATTGTGGCCGAGATGGAGACCAAGATCCCGTCGCTGAGTGTCGGCGAAGCTGTCATGCAAATGGAACTGGCAGGCGCCCCGGTGCTGGTGTTCCGGAATGAGAACAAGGACGGGTTGAACGTCGTGTATCGCCGCGAAGACGGCAATATCGGCTGGATCGATCCTTAACAGGCAAGAAGAGTTGGCTTGCCCCCGGTGGATACGGGGGCATCGCCCAGGAGCGAAACGATGGAGCTTTCGAGCATTTTGAAGCCCGAGGCGGTGCGTGTGTTGTCCGCGGCTTCCAGTAAGAAACGTTTGTTTCAGGAAATCGGCGAAGTTGCCGCGGGAACCCTTGGGCTGAATGCGCAGACGGTCGTAGACAGTCTGCTTGAACGTGAAAGCCTTGGTCCCACGGGCGTTGGCCATGGTGTAGCGTTGCCGCATGCACGTTTGTCTGATCTGGACAGCGTCGCAGGGGTATTTGTCATGTTGGAAAAACCGATCGATTTTGGCTCGGTCGATCGCCAGCCCGTCGATCTGGCGTTTTCACTGTTTGCCCCGGAAGAGGCCGGCGTGGATCATCTGAAAGCCTTGGCTCTGGTGTCGCGGACACTGCGGGATTCGAGCGTGTGTGCCAAGCTGCGTGCCAATCCGGACCCGGTCAAGCTGTATGCGATCCTGACCGAAGCGCAGTCAATGCAAGCCGCATAAAAAAAGCCCCCGATCTCTGGGGGCTTTTGCTTTGGGATGCGCGTTGTTTCAGCCGCCAGAGCCCATTTCCAGCGTCCACCAAATCTTGCCGCCGTTTTCCTGATGCCAGGCAAACCCCATCTGCGTGGCTTTGGGGTCCATGATAACAGCGCGTGGACCAGGTTCCTGCATCCAGGCGGCCAGGGTTTCGGTCTCGGTCTCGTAGGTTTCGGAAATGGCTTCGCCCAAAAACGTACCAAAATACCCGACGCGCGTGGCGCGATCCAACGGCGATGATCCGTCCGAACCGAAATGCCAGGGTCGATTCTGCCGCGCCATGTCTTTGGAATGGGTGGCGGCCGCCGCATTCAACTGCGCGTTCAACTGCACCGGTTGCAGGCCTGAAGCCTGACGCAGCGCATTGACCGAATCCAGCATCCGGAACTGCAGTTTTTCAGGGTTACCGCGGATTTTGTAAACGGTTGGCAAAGGCCGTCCGTCCGCCCCCAGGGCGGTGGTTCCCGAATCAGTACACGCGGCCAGCGCGGTCAGACAAATCAGCAAAAGAGAAAAAATACGGGTCATGATGGGCCTAAATCTTGTGTCGACATCGCAAATACCCTGCCTGACCGCTTGGGGCAAACGCACAATGGCGCGTGCTTGCATGATTCTGCCGGTTTGATTTGCGACTGAAGCATTCTGGCCATAGAATACGGCTAATTTCTGCTCTGTTTCTTATCAAAGGGCCACGTAACCATGGTCAAACCCCGCATTATCACTTCGACGCGCCGCGGATTTCTGATCGGCGCCGCAACCAGCCTCGCCACGCCCGCGATCGCGCAATATATTCCGGGCGACCCACTGCGTCCCGCGCCCGAGGCCGAGGCTCCGGTGCGGCGCAATGTGTCAGGATTTCAGGCCCAAAGCTGGACACCCTACTTTTCGGATACGAAAAACGGCGCAATTCTGGTCGATACCGTATCGCGGGCGCTGCATTATTGGTCAGAAGACCAATCCGTCTACAAGCTTTACCCATCTTCGGTGCCCCTGACCGAAGAATTGACACGCCGAGGGCGTACAAGCGTTATCCGCAAGGTTGAAGGGCCCAGCTGGTCGCCCACGCCGTCGATGAAAAAGAGAAACCCGGAGTGGCCCGATCATATTCCGCCGGGTCCCGATAACCCTTTGGGCACGCACGCTTTATATCTGAGTTGGAAATATTATCGCATTCATGGCACCCACGACACGCGCAAAATCGGGCGGCGATCGTCAAACGGCTGCATTGGGCTTTTTAATGAAGATATCGAGGAACTTTTCGCAATGGCACAGGTTGGTACGCAGGTGTTGCTTATTTGACGACATTTTCGCGCACGAACCCGCTTGCGGCGCAAGTTACAATTGCATTCCATCGGGATAGCTGATTAGAAAAACCCACGAGGTAAGTCTTAGATGTACGGTTTCGGCAATTGGAATCGTGCAAATTCTGGAGGTTAATTATGAAGAAACTCGTTCTCGCTGCTGCACTGACTGCTGCTGCTTCGACCGCATATGCTGGCAACCTGGAAGAGCCGGTTGTTGAAGCACCTGTTGTTGTCGAAGAAACCCAAGGTTCGTCGCAGGGCATCATCCTGCCGCTGATCCTGCTGGTTGTTGTAGCCGCAGCTGTCGCAGCTGGCTAAGTCGACGAGACTCAATCGAATCAAAAAGGCGGTGGAGCGATCCACCGCCTTTTTTTGTTCTTCGGGGCGGGTTAGTCCAACCAGCCCTTAAGGTTATCTTCGACAACTTTTCCAAGCGCGGCAATGTGAGCGTCGTCATCGTTGAGGCAGGGGACATAGGTGAAATGCTCACCACCGGCCTCTTCAAAGCTCTCCTTGATCTCTTCGTTGATCTCTTCCAGCGTCTCGATGCAATCGGCTGAAAAGGCCGGGGCAATAACGGCTATGTTCTTCTTGCCTTGTCGCGCCAGTTCAGCGACGTGATCGACCGTATAGGGTTTTAGCCATTCCTCGGGTCCGAACCGAGACTGGAAGGTTGAAACCAACTGATCATCGCTCCAACCCAGCCGTTCTTTCAGCAATCGGCTCGTTTTCGCGCATTGGCAGTGATAGGGATCGCCCTGCTGCAAATACCGCTCGGGCATGCCGTGATAAGAACAGACCAGAATGTCGGGTTTGGTTTCCATCGCGGCATAGGCCGCTTCGACCGACCCGGCCAGCGCGTCGATATAGGCGGGCTCGTCGAAATAGGCTGGTACTGTGCGGCTGGCGGGTTGCCAGGCTTCGTCCATCAAGGCGCGAAAAAACTGATCATTGGCCGTAGCGGTCGTGGCCCCTGCATATTGAGGATACAGTGGAAAAAACAGGATGCGATCGCAGCCTGCGGCCACCATTTCGCGCACTTTGGATTTGGTCGAGGGGTTCCCGTAACGCATGCAAAAATCGACCATCACCTGATCGCCATAGCGGTCCTGCATCGCACCGCGCAGCTTGGCGGTCTGATCCTTGGTGATCGTCATCAGCGGGCTTTCGCCCTTGTCGTGGTTCCAGATCGATTTGTAGGCCTCGCCCGAGCTGAAGGGGCGTTTGCTCAGGATGATCCCTTGCAGGATCGGCTGCCATTTCCATTTCGGATAATCGATCACACGTTGATCCGACAGAAACTCGTTCAGATACCGGCGCATGGGCCAGTAGGAATAGTCGTCTGGCGTGCCCAGATTGGCCAACAGAATGCCGACGCGCCCCATCTTGACCTTGGGGTGGTCTGCGGCGGCATGAGCAGGGCGGATGGCGTCAAACATGTGTTAATTCCTGAACCAGTCTTGTTTCGGGCTGAGATAACGGGAAATCGCGCGCCGTCAATCGGACAGTTTGCCCTCTTTCGTGCCCAGCGCATCCGCAAGGCGCGCTTGTGCTGATCCCGGACGCAGGGGTTTTGGCTGGCTGTCGTCCGGCGACCAACCCGTCAGACAGATCAACTCAAACGTCGCGCGCAGGCGTCCCTGGGACGTTGCGAAATGTTCGGCGTAAATCTCTTGCGCCCGGCTAAACACCCGCCGCCGGGTGGGGCGTTTGACGCGTGCGCTCAGGCTGTTGGTCTCTCCCATCGCGCGCAGGTCGTGCATCAGGTGGGGCAGATCGCGGTATTCTGCCGGCAGTCGCGCGGTGTCGGCCACCGGCAGCGCAAACCCGGCGCGTTGCAGCAAACCGCCCAGATCACGCAGTTCGCCCATCGGGGCGATACGTGGGCTGAGGCCGCCGGTGATCTCGACCTCGGCCTGCCCCAAGGCGGCGCGCAGTTCGTTCAGCGTTTCACCGCCCAGACAGGCCACCAACAGCAGCCCGTCGGGCCGCAACGCGCGGTGGCATTGGATCAATTGGCCCACGGGGTCGTTTGCCCAGTGTAGCGCCATCGCATGAATCACCAGATCATGCGCGCCGGGCTTCAGATTCAGTACATCCTCATCGGGAATGATATGCGCGCCGGGTAACACATCGCGCCAGATGGGCGCGAACGGCGTCACCACCGCAGGCGCCGTAAAGGTTTTGTTAACCATGGCGAGCCGATCCTGCACTTCGTCCACGGCGGCGCGGTGCAGAAACAGTGCCTCGTCACACGCGCGGGCACGGTGCAGGGCAAGGGCCGGACGGTCGAACAATGAGGGTGCAGTGGAGTCAGGCAGTTTCATAGGGCGCAAGTATCGCATCCGGCAGCGAATTCAAACCGCCGTTGAACTGGTCTACCCGCCACGCTGCATGGGATGCGGAGCGCTGACGGAATCCGATTTTGGTCTCTGCGCCACGTGCTGGCGCGGCACGCCGTTCATCGGAGGGGTCGTCTGTGAAAGCTGCGGGATGCCTCTGCCCGGTGAGGCAGACGGCAACCGAATCGAATGCGACGATTGCATGAAAACGCCACGTCCCTGGCGGGATGGGCGATCGGCCTTGCTGTACGATGGCAAGGCGCGCACGTTGATCCTGGCGCTCAAGCACGGTGATCGGCCCGAGCTGGCGCGCCCCGCCGCGCGATGGATGGCCATGGCCGGGCGCGAGATGTTCCGGGATGACATGCTGGTGGCGCCGGTGCCGCTGCACTGGTCGCGCCTTTTGAAACGACGCTACAATCAGTCAGCCCTGCTGGCGCAGAACCTGGGACGGCAAACCGGGCTAAAGGTCTGCCCGGATTTGTTGACCCGTCGGGTCAAAACCCCGGTACTGGACGGCAAGACTGCAGCAGAACGCATCAAAACGCTGGAAAACGCGATCGCAGTTCATCCAAAGCGGCGGCCTAAAATGCAGGGGCGTGACGTGCTTTTGGTGGATGATGTGATGACTTCGGGCGCGACGCTTGCGGCCTGTGCACGGGTCTGCCTTGCATCAGGGGCAAATCATATTTTCGTGTTGACCCTAGCGCGCGTTGCCAAGGATGCCTAATTCGCCCAAGATTACGCGAAACCCGAAGGGACGGACAATGAAACCGGTTGAGATTTACACATCGCCTCTGTGCGGCTTCTGCCATGCGGCCAAACGCCTGCTGAAACAGAAGGGCGTCGAGTTCAAAGAGGTCGACGTACTGATGCATCCCAAACGCAAACCCGAGATGATCAAACGTGCGGGCGGCAAGCGCACTGTACCGCAGATCTTCATCGGTACGCAGCATGTGGGCGGCTGCGACGATCTGTATGAGCTGGACCGTCAGGGCAAGCTGGACCGCCTGCTGGCGGCATGAAGACTGCGCTGCTGCAGATCACGTCGTCGGATGATCCGTCTGACAATCTGAACATGGTGCGCGCCCTGATGGCCGAAGCGGCCGCGCAGGGCGCGCAGTTCATTCTGACACCCGAGGTGACGAATTGCGTTTCCACCTCGACCACGCGCCAACGCGAGGTTCTGCAGCACGAAGAAGACGACCAGACGCTGGCAGGCCTGCGGGATGAGGCCGCCGCGCTGGGCGTGTGGCTGCTGATCGGGTCTCTGGCCGTCAAGACGCACGACGCGGATGGGCGCTTTGCCAATCGCTGCTTTATGATCGACCCGCAGGGTCAGATCGTGGCGCGGTACGACAAGATTCATATGTTTGACGTGCAAGTGTCGGACTCTGAGACCTTCCGCGAATCGAAAAACTACCGCCCCGGCGACCGGGCCGTGATTGCCGAGACCGAATTCGGCAAGGTCGGCCTGACCATCTGCTATGATATCCGCTTTCCGCATCTGTTTGCCACTTTGGCGCAGGGCGGCGCGCGAATTCTGACCGTTCCGGCGGCGTTCTCTCCGGTCACGGGCAAGGCGCATTGGGAATCGCTGTTGCGGGCACGAGCGATTGAAAATGGTGCCTGGGTGCTTGCCCCGGCCCAGACGGGCGAACACCCGAAGACCCGTGGCAAAACGCGCCATACCCACGGCCACAGCATGGTTGTGGCCCCGTGGGGAGAGGTCGTCATCGACGCAGGCACCGATCCGGGCATTCACATTTTCGATTTGGATGATAGTTCTGTGTCCGAGGCGCGCCGCCGCGTGCCCTCTTTGACTCACCTGCGGGCTTTTGACGGCCCCTGACCAGAGCCGGACCCATGACGGACGAGACCAATGCCCTTGCGGTCACGCTGTTCAGCGAGATCCTGACCGCCGACCAACTATTGCGCAACCGGCTAAGCCGGGTGCTGCCCAAGGGCATGGAAATCTCACATTTTTCGGTGCTGAACCATCTGGTGTTCGTGGGGGATGAGCGCACACCAGCGCAACTGGCCAGCACCTTTCACGTCACGCGCGGGGCGATGACCAACACCTTGGCCAAGCTGGAATGGGCCGGATACATCCACATCCGCCCCGACTGGGACGACGCCCGCCGCAAGATGGTCGCAATCAGCCCCGCCGGCCGCCGCGCCCGCGATCAGGCGATTTCCTCGATTGCCCCCCTGATCAACCGCGTGGTCGGAGAGCTGGGGCTGGAGCGGGTCCGCAGCACGCTGCCCGTGCTGCGGGATTTGCGGTTGCAGTTGGAAGGGGAGTAGGGGCGCGACTATTTGGTAGCCGAGACGACCGACTCCCAAAGATCCACAGCACCTTTATCGTCAACTTTGCTCATTCTTTCTACGAGCCTTCGCCCCCAATTCTGTGGGACTGCGCGCGAATACTGAAGTGCGCGTTCGAAAGCTGCTCGCGCCTGGTCATTGCGACCCAATTGCGAAAGTGCGATACCTCGCTCAAGGTTCATCAATGATCCTCGGGCTCGCCCCGCAGGCGTTAGACGAAGCCCTATGCTGCTTATTAGAGCGGCGTTACAAAAGCCCAGCTTAGCCTTTCCTTCTAAACGATGTGACTGACACGCTAGACCAAGTGCTGCAACAAACATCCCAAACAGCCATAATACTACGAAGGCAAAAGCAAGAATCGAGCCAAGACTCTCGCGTGGCTTTGGCGTGTTTTCTGGCGGGTCAAACTTCATCTAAATAACTTTGAAGAGATTGTTTTGATATAATGCGAGATGGGTGTTTGGCCCATCCCTCTTATTAGTTGGCGACGGAAGGAAGGCGTAAACACCCATCCTACCCCGGCTTCACACTCGCCGTCACATAGTTTACGCTCAAATCCCTGTCCGAGATCGACCAGCTCCACAGAATCGGGTTGAAGACGAACCCTTTGCGGTCCACCGGCTCCAGCCCGGCCTGGCGCAGCAGGTCGAACAGCTCGTCCGGGGTGATGAACTTGTTCCATTCATGCGTGCCGCGCGGTAGCCAGCGCATGACGACCTCGGCCCCGAAAATGGCCATGGCATAGGATTTCGGGTTGCGATTGATGGTGGAACACACCTGTAACCCGCCGGGTTTCAGCAATTGTTGCGTTGCGGTGAGATAGCCGAGGGGGTCGGCCACATGCTCGACCACTTCCATGTTCAGCACCACGTCGAATTTTTCGCCTGCGGCGGCCATATCTTCGGCCGTGGTGTGGCGATAGTCGATCTGCAAACCCGATTGTTCCGCATGGATGCGCGCGACGGGCAGGTTGCCCTCGGCGGCGTCCGCGCCCACGACCGTCGCGCCCAGACGCGCCATCGGTTCGCTCAGCAGCCCACCGCCGCAGCCGATGTCCAGCAGGCGCAGGCCCTCAAACGGGTTCGGCGCGGTCAGATCCCGGTCAAACTCACCCGCGATCTGCTGCGTGATATAGTCCAGACGACAGGGGTTCAGCATGTGCAGCGGCTTGAATTTCCCGTGAGGATCCCACCATTCTGCGGCCATCGCCTCAAATTTTGCGATCTCGGACGGGTCCACCGTGTTCGGATGCGCTTGCATTCCTGTCTCCGTATGCTCTTTTACGTCTTAAGGACTATATAGGGCCATAATGGACAAGTACCCGGACCAAAAGCGCGCAGTTCAATATCTGTACCCGCCGATCGACCCGTTCGATCAGCGGATGGTCGATATGGGCGATGGGCACCGTATTTATGTGGAACAATGCGGCAATCCTGACGGTATTCCAGTGGTCATTCTGCATGGAGGTCCGGGGGGTGGATGCAGCCCGGCGATGCGGCGATACTTCGATCCGCGCCATTACAGGGTGATTCTATTTGATCAGCGTGGGTGTGGTCGGTCGCGGCCCACAGCGTCGGTCGAGAATAACACGACATGGGGCCTTGTGGCGGATATCGAGCGGCTGCGGGTTCTGTTCGATATCGACGAATGGATCGTCTTTGGCGGCAGTTGGGGGGCGACGCTGGCCCTGATCTATGCACAGACACACCCTGACCGGGTCAGCCGGTTGGTGCTGCGTGGCGTGTTTTTGGCCACGCAGGCCGAGCTGGACTGGTTCTATGGTGGCGGCGCGGGCAAGTTCTGGCCCGAGCAATGGGCGAAATTCACGGCCTTGCTGTCCGAATCGGAACTTGGAGACACGATCGCGGCCTACAACAAGCGGCTGTTTTCGGGGGATCGCGCGACCGAGATCCTCTACGCTCGTGCCTGGTCGCATTGGGAAAATGCTCTGGCCTCGATCCATACCAACGGGTCGGTGGGCGAAAGCCCTGGCGAGTATGCCCGCACATTTGCGCGGCTTGAGAATCACTATTTCACCAACAAAGCGTTTCTGGAATATGACGGCCAGATTCTGGATCAGATGGATCGGATTGCGCATATCCCCGGTCATATCGTGCAGGGGCGCTATGACATGATCTGCCCTCCGCAGGCCGCGTGGTCTCTGGCCGAGCGCTGGCCGAATGCCGATCTGAAAATGGTGCGTCAGGCGGGTCACGCCCTGTCCGAGCCCGGTATCAGCGCGGAGCTTGTCCGCATCATGGACCGTGTGGCAGAGGGCGTCGTATGACCCGGATCGACCGTCGAGCCCTATTTGCATCAGGTGCCGCAGCGGCTTTGCTTGCGGCCACAGGAGTATCGTTGGCGGATACGCCAAAGTCAGGTGGAACGCTGAGGCTGGCGGTGCCCCGAGATGACAGCCTTGAACAGGTGGCACGCGGGGCGGTCTTCGACACGCTGACCGAGATTGCACCGGACGGCACGCTGCGCAGTGAACTCGCCGCTGGTTGGCAAACCGACGCCGAAGCCAAGGTCTGGACGTTCGATTTGCGCGATGATGTCCTGTTTCATGACGGTTCGGCGCTGGATGTTGCGGATGTTTTGGCCGTTCTGGAACGCCTCGGGACGGCAGAGGCGTTGTCGTCAAAGTCTTTGAGGTTGGAATTGCCCGTGGCGAATCCCGGCCTGCCGTTTCTTCTGGCGGAAAGCCAATTTGTCATCACGCGCAACGGTCAGGACGTAACGCCCTTGCACGCCGCCAATGGCACCGGGTGCTACCGGGTCGAACGCGCGGAAGATGGCCGTCATTTCCTCGGGCGGAAGGTGGCGGGGCACTATAAAAACGGACAGCCCGGATGGGCCGACGCCATCGAGATCATCGTGATCCCGGATGCGCGCGTTCGTGCCGAAGCCTTGCGGGATGGCTATGTGGATGTTGCCGCGCTGCCGGACGGCAATGACCTGAAAGGTGAACGCGGCCTGCGCTATCACCCGTCTGAGGCCGATATGGCGCTGGCTGTGGCCGCCCAGGTTGGGATGCCACGTCAGATTGGAAAGGCCATGCTGGATGATGGGCGGATCGCCGAACGGTGGTGGTTGGCTTAAATTAGATCACGATTTTCGCCGGGGGTTGCAGACTCGGGAAACCCTGCGTATATGCATCTGCAACAGCGGCGCGTTGGACTTCCGGTCCGGGGCTCCACCGGAAAATACGACGGGCCGCGCGCCCGTTTTTTTGTGCCCGATGACAGGGTAGAGAACCTGATGACAAACGACCTGATAGCCAAAGCAGCCATCGACCGGCGACTGGCCGAGATCATCACCCCCGTGATCGAGGATCTGGGGTATGAGCTTGTCCGTATCCGCTTGATGAGCGGCAAGACCACCACGATGCAAATCATGGCGGACAAACCCGATGGTGGCATCGAAGTGGATGACTGCGCCGAGATTTCCAACGCGGTCAGCGCTACGCTGGATGTCGAGGACCCGATTTTGGATGCCTATACGCTGGAAGTGTCCAGCCCTGGTATCGACCGGCCTCTGACCCGTCTCAAGGATTTTGAGACCTTCGAGGGATATGAGGCCAAGATCGAAACCGCTGAATTGATCGACGGCCGCCGCCGCTTTAAGGGTGAGCTGGCCGGGATCGAAGGGGATGAGGTTCTGATCAATATCCCCGAGGGGGATGAGACGATCACCATCGGTCTGCAATTTGACTGGCTGAGCGACGCCAAGCTGGTCCTGACCGATGATCTGATCAAGGAAATGCTGCGCCAGCGCAAAGACGCCGGTGCCCTGAACGAAAACGCTTTCGACGAGATTGAGACCGAAGGGTCCGAAGAGGAGACGAACTGATGGCAATCACCTCAGCCAACCAGCTGGAGCTGCTGCAGACCGCCGAGGCAGTGGCCCGCGAAAAGATGATCGACCCCGGTCTGGTTGTCGAAGCGATGGAAGAATCGCTCGCTCGTGCTGCCAAGAGCCGCTATGGCGCGGAAATGGACATCCGCGTGTCCATAGACCGCAAGACCGGCAAGGCGACCTTTACCCGCGTCCGTACCGTGGTCGAGGATGAAGAGCTTGAGAACTACCAGTCCGAGTTCACTGTCGAGCAAGCCAAGCAGTACATGGAAAACCCCGAAGTCGGTGACGTCTTCGTGGAAGAAGTTCCGCCGGTCGAAATGGGCCGTATTGCTGCTCAGTCCGCCAAGCAGGTGATCCTGCAGAAGGTGCGCGAAGCCGAACGTGATCGTCAGTACGAAGAATTCAAGGATCGCGCAGGCACCATCATCAACGGTGCGGTCAAGCGCGAGGAGTTCGGCAATGTCATCGTCGATCTGGGCGGTGCCGAGGCCGTTCTGCGTCGCAACGACAAAATCGGCCGCGAAAGCTATCGCCCGAATGACCGCGTTCGCGCCTATATCAAGGAAGTTCGCCGCGAGGTTCGTGGTCACCAGATCTTCCTGTCGCGCACCGCGCCGGAATTCATGGCCGAGCTGTTCAAGATGGAAGTGCCGGAAATCTATGACGGCATCATCGAGGTCAAGGCCGTGGCCCGTGACCCCGGCTCGCGCGCCAAGATCGCTGTGATTTCCTATGACGGCTCGATTGACCCAGTTGGTGCCTGCGTCGGTATGCGCGGCAGCCGCGTGCAGGCCGTTGTTAACGAACTGCAAGGTGAGAAAATCGACATCATCCCGTGGAACGAAGATCAGCCGACTTTCCTGGTGAACGCTCTGCAACCTGCCGAGGTTTCCAAGGTGGTTCTGGACGAAGAAGCCGGCAAGATCGAAGTTGTTGTTCCTGAAGAACAGCTGTCGCTCGCGATTGGCCGCCGCGGTCAGAACGTTCGTCTGGCCAGCCAGTTGACCGGTCTGGACATCGACATCATGACCGAAGCCGAAGAATCGGCGCGCCGTCAGAAGGAATTCGAAGCCCGCACCCAGCTGTTCATGGAAACGCTGGATCTGGACGAGTTCTTTGCACAATTGCTGGTCTCGGAAGGATTCACCAACCTTGAAGAGGTGGCCTATGTCGAGATTGACGAACTGCTGGTCATCGACGGTGTGGACGAAGGCACCGCGCAGGAACTGCAGACCCGCGCGCGCGAATTCCTGGAAGCGCAGGCCAAAGCGGCGCTTGATGCGGCGCGTGCATTGGGTGCCGAAGACAGCCTCATTGACTTTGAGGGCCTGACGCCCCAGATGGTAGAAGCGCTGGCCAAGGACGACGTGAAGACGCTGGAAGACTTCGCAACCTGCGCCGACTGGGAACTGGCCGGTGGCTGGACCACGGTTGATGGTGAGCGCATCAAGGATGACGGTGTACTGGAACCTTTCGGCGTCACGCTGGAAGAGGCTCAGGACTTGGTCATGACGGCACGCATCATGTTGGGCTGGGTTGATCCGGCCGAGCTTGAGCAAGCCGAAGAAGAAAGCGAAATTGAAGAGGAGGCCGAGGCCTGATTTCAGGGCCTCGGAGGTCGTAAATGGGTCGCGGTGGCGTCCATAAGGATCGGTCTGATGGACCCGAGCGCAAGTGCATCGCCACGGGCGAGGTTCAGCCCAAATACGGGCTGATCCGCTTTGTGACGGGGCCGGACGGTCAGGTCTATCCCGATGTCGCGGCGAAACTGCCGGGGCGCGGGGTTTATGTGGCGGCGGATCGCGCGGCGCTGGACAAGGCCGTTGGCAAGAAACTGTTCTCGCGCGGGTTCAAGGCGCAGGTCAGCGCGTCGAAGGACCTGACGGACGAGGTCGAAAAACAGGTCGCGCGCCGTGTGGTTGAATTGCTCAGCCTGGCGCGCAAGTCCGGTGACGCGGTTGCCGGGTATGAAAAGGTCAAGACGTGGCTGGATCGCGAAGAGGCAAGCGTGCTGATTCAGGCCAGCGATGGCTCGGGGCGCGGTAAGTCGAAACTCAGCACGCCGCATTTCGGCAAATACATCGGATGGCTGACCGCGGACGAGCTTGGGGCGGCATTTGGGCGTCAAACCGTGATTCATGCGGCCTTGGCCTCTGGCGGACTCGCCAAACGTGTTGTAGAGGAAGCGCAGCGCCTGCGTGGCTTGCGCGAAACGGATGACGGCGGCAAGGGCCGCACGGAAGGGTAAGAAGCTTTATGAGCGATACTGACGGCAAAAAGACATTGGGTCTTCGTGGCGGGGCACGCCCCGGAAATGTGAAACAAAGTTTCAGCCACGGACGCACCAAGAATGTCGTGGTGGAAACCAAACGCAAACGCGTGGTGGTCCCCAAGCCGGGTGCCGGAAAGCCGAGTGGCGGTGCAACGCCTTCGGGTGATCCGTCGCGTCGCCCAGCCGGGATTTCCGACGCCGAAATGGCGCGCCGGATGAAGGCATTGCAGGCCGCCAAGGCGCGCGAGGCCGAAGAGACCGCCGCCCGCGAGGCACAGGAAAAGGCGCGTGAAGAAGAACGCGCCCGTCGCCGCGCCGAGCAAGAGGCCAAGGAGCGCGAACAGCGCGAGGCCGAAGAAAAGGCCCGGGCCAAGGCCGAAGAGGAAGAGCGCAAGCGCCAAGAGGCGGAAGAAGCCGCCAAGCGTGCCGCTGCCGCGCCTGCTCCGGAAGAACCCAAAGCCGCGCGCAGCCCGGCCAGCAAGCCCGCACCGGCTGCTGCCCCGCGCAAGCAAGATCGTGAGCGTGAGCAGCGTGGTCGTGGCAAGGGCCGTGATGACAATCGCCGCTCGGGCAAGCTGACACTGGGTCAGGCGACCGGTGGTGAAGGCAACCGCCAACGCTCGATGGCCGCGATGAAGCGCAAGCAAGAGCGTGCGCGTCAGAAAGCCATGGGCGGCTCGGTCGAACGCGAAAAGGTGATCCGTGACGTTCAGTTGCCCGAGGCGATTGTAGTCTCGGAACTGGCCAACCGTATGGCCGAGCGTGTGGCTGACGTTGTTAAATCGCTGATGAACATGGGCATGATGGTCACGCAGAACCAGACCATCGACGCCGACACTGCCGAGCTGATCATCGAGGAATTTGGCCACAAGGTGACCCGCGTATCCGATTCGGATGTCGAGGACGTCATCAAAGAGGTCGAAGACACAGATGATGATCTACAGCCGCGCCCGCCGGTCATCACCATCATGGGTCACGTTGACCACGGTAAGACCTCGCTGCTGGATGCAATCCGCGACGCGCGCGTTGTGGCCGGTGAGGCCGGTGGCATCACCCAGCATATCGGCGCCTATCAGGTAAAAACCGATGGCGGCACCACGCTGACCTTCCTGGATACTCCGGGCCACGCGGCGTTTACGTCGATGCGGTCGCGCGGTGCTCAGGTCACGGATATCGTGGTCCTGGTTGTTGCCGCCGACGACGCAGTGATGCCGCAGACGATCGAGGCGATCAACCACGCCAAAGCGGCCCAAGTGCCGATGATCGTGGCGATCAACAAGGTCGACAAGCCGGATGCAAACCCGGACAAGGTGCGCACCGATCTGCTGCAGCATGAAGTGATCGTCGAGAAAATGTCTGGTGAGGTTCAGGACGTCGAAGTGTCCGCAATCACCGGTCAGGGCCTTGATGAACTGCTGGAAGCCATCGCGTTGCAGGCCGAAATTCTGGAACTGAAAGCCAACCCCGACCGCGCCGCCCAGGGTGCCGTGATCGAGGCGCAGCTGGATGTGGGCCGCGGCCCCGTTGCCACGGTTCTGGTTCAGAACGGCACCTTGCGCCAAGGCGATATCTTCGTCGTGGGTGAGCAATACGGTAAGGTCCGTGCGCTGATCAACGACAAGGGCGACCGCGTCAAGGAAGCCGGGCCCTCGGTTCCGGTCGAGGTTCTGGGTCTCAATGGCACGCCCGAGGCCGGTGACGTTCTGAACGTCACCGAGACCGAAGCGCAGGCGCGTGAGATTGCTGCCTATCGTGAGCAAGCCGCCAAGGACAAACGCGCCGCCGCCGGTGCCGCGACCACCCTTGAGCAGCTGATGCAGAAGGCCAAGGAAGACGAAAACGTCACCGAGCTGCCGATTCTGATGAAAGCGGACGTACAAGGTTCCGCAGAAGCCATCGTTCAGGCGATGGAAAAGATCGGCAACGACGAAGTGCGCGTGCGCGTGCTGCATTCGGGTGTGGGTGCGATCACCGAAACGGATGTCGGTCTGGCCGAAGCTTCGGGCGCACCGATTTTCGGGTTCAACGTGCGGGCCAACGCATCGGCGCGGAACACGGCGAACCAGAAGGGTGTCGAGATCCGCTATTACTCGGTGATCTATGACCTCGTGGACGACGTGAAAGCGGCCGCATCTGGCCTGCTGAGTGCCGAGATCCGCGAAAAGTTCATCGGCTACGCCGAGATCCGCGAAGTCTTCAAGGTCACAGGCGTCGGCAAGGTTGCAGGCTGTCTGGTCACCGAAGGCGTGGCGCGTCGTTCCGCAGGTGTCCGCCTGCTGCGCGACAACGTGGTGATCCACGAAGGCACGCTGAAGACGCTGAAGCGCTTCAAAGACGAAGTGACCGAGGTTCAGTCGGGTCAGGAATGCGGTATGGCGTTCGAGAACTACGACGATATCCGCGCCGGTGACGTGATCGAAATCTTCGAGCGCGAAGAGGTTACGCGGACGCTGGACTGATCTGGGTCCGACAAAAGATGGAAAACAGCGGTTCATTTGAGCCGCTGTTTTTTTGTGTGCCAACAGGCGCGACTGCTATGTGGGTTTACCGGTGGGTCGTCCAATCGCGCACAGTTTTGAGCACTCGTTGATAGAACGCGCCTTGCGTATCTTCATCGCTTGGTCTGACAACCCATTCCTTATCCATATTCAGTGCTCCCACGGGTACGACTTGCCGCGCGATCTCGGGCGGTGTGGTTTCATCAGACTTTCCGTTCTTCCAGTCGTGAAAGGCTGATGAGTATCGAACGACCGCTCCGCTGGTCGGCAAATCGAGCGACCCTCCTTCGGCAAAGAACGTCAACCCGTCCCCCATTTCTTCCCCGACGAGTTCGAGCCTTTCTCCCAAACGATGTTTAAGTATGGCAACGAACACTATCGCTGCGGAAAACGTGAATTTGTCGACAAGCACAACGACCTGTTTGCCTGAGCTTTCCGAGATCGCGTCGATCAAGGGCATCGTTAGAAGAAAGTTGCCACCAGTGTTTCCCCGCACGTCAACTAAGAGTGTTTTGTTCGGACAAGCGCGCACATGTTCAACTGCGGTTGAGATCGCTTTGGACAGAGCATTTTCGTTCGGATCAAAGAAGCTTGGCAACGCGATTGATAGTCCAAGTTCTTGCCAGTCCTTTATCTCCGCAAAGGTCTCGGGCTCCCAGTCTGGATCAGCGTTGCCATGCTCGTTTCTAGGGTAGAGCATTGATCCGGGAACAGTCTGTTCATTAGCTAATTTCAGATTGGTTATCCGCCCGTGTTTGTCCTTCACACGGCACTCGGTCGTTCCGTCGTTTGACGAAAAACCCAAACGTGCCAAAGCATACGGCCACACCAGCAGAATCGGTCCGATGACCCGTTTCCTTTGGCTCGTTCCTGCCAGAAATTCTTTCGCAGCGGCTGCAATTCGGCTCAAAGCCACACCATTGACGGCCATCACCTCTCCGAGGGGTGCAGTTACGCCCGGCGCGGTGCCGATGACTTGCACAGAACGCCCCACGCTCACCAACCTCAGCGGCAGCACCGAGATCGCATCATTCGGAATCAGCCGCGTGTGCCCATTGTCGGGAAGCGCCAATAGGCGCATCGCCGACATCAGGAAGGCTTCGACAGAGCCCTCCAACGCGTATCGCCGGCATTCACTAATGCAGTTTTCTATCACGGCCTTTTCGATCCGCCGAAAGCTTGGATCGATTGGCAGGACAGTTTCCAGAATTAGGTCCAGGTCTTCCGTCAACGACATGTTTCACGGTGCGCATAGCCGCTCGCGAATGTCCAGATTGGGTTCAAACCGGATAGGAGTTGGTAAAAGAAGTGCGGCTTGTATTGGCTGCGTAGCTTTGCGCCTCAGACAACGGACCAGTTTGATTTCCCAAACCTGTGCCTATCGCGACCCCGCCAAAAACGTCCCCGCGTGCATGATGATGTCGAAGTGGTTCACGCCCTTTTGCAGATCGAAACTCACCGAATGCCCGCCCTTGCGCAGCAACTCGGCGTAGTGTCGGCTCTGGCGGATGAACTCGGGTGTGTCGCGCTCTCCAACGGTCACGCGATAGCGCGGACCGGGGGCGGGGAGGTGGAGGATGGGGGACAGGTCATGAACCTCGACTGGGGTCAGTTGCAGCGGGTCGTTGACGGGCGTCAGGCTGATCGGCTCCAAATCGTAGACGCCGCTGATCAGGATCACGTCACGCACCCGCAGCCCCGCGCGGGCCAGCGCATCGGCTGAGGTGGCCATGACCATGCTGACCAGATGCCCGCCGGCGCTGTGTCCGGACAGGGTGACGCGGGACGGGTCAAAGCCTAGGTTGAACGCGTTTTCGGCCAACCAAAGCAAGGCGCTGCGGCATTCGTCGATCATGTCTCCGATGCGCGCATCAGGGGCCAAGGTGTAGTTCAACGTCGCGAATGAGTGCTCGGCCTCGATCAGCGCCGGGGCCATCATGGCCGAGTCGCGATGGCTGAGAGCCTGCCAATAACCGCCGTGAATGAACACGTGTAGCGGCGCGCCTGCGCCTTTCGCCGGGAAGAAATCCAGAACCTGCGCAGGACCGTCGCCATAGGCCAGATTCTCGCGGCATTCCATCTGCGCCCGGTGTTGCGCGCTGAGCGCGGCGTAGCTTTCGACATAAGGCGTCAGGTCGCCGCCGATCATCGACCGGGGCGAATATTCCTGATCCAGTTCTTCCTGAGTGAAACCTCGGTACAGCATTGCTTACTCCTGCTCGGAATACATCAGTTCGGTGCGCATGTCGTAGAGATCATGGAAGAACCGCAAATCCAAGGCCTTACGCAGAAAGGACACGCCGCTGGAGCCACCGGTGCCGGGCTGGTTTCCGATCACCCGCTCTACCGCCGTGACGTGGTCGAAGCGCCAGCGTTGGAATAGGGATTCCACATCCATCAGCTTTTCGGCCAACGCATAGAGGTCCCAATACCGATCTGTGTCGCTGAACACCTGCACCCAGATTTTCACCACGCGGGGGTCGCCGGAATAAGGTTGCGCATAGTCGCGGTTCAGCAGGTCCTGCGGTACGTCAAACCCTTGACGCGCCAGCATGTGCAGCACCTCGTCGTAAAGCGAAGGTTTGGTCAGTGCGGCGTTTAACGTTTCCATCACTTCGGGATCATGGGCATGCACCTTCAGGGTCGAGGCATCTTTGTTGCCCAGAATGAACTCGATCTGGCGGTAGCCATAGCTTTGGAACCCGGAGGAACTGCCCAAAGCCTGCCGAAAGGTCATGTAGTCCGCGGGCGTCATGGTCAGCAGCGTTTCCCATGAGGTGATCAGTTGCCGCTGGATGGCCTTCACCCGGTCGAGGTTTTTCATCGCCGGGCCAAAGTCGTCTTGCTGCAGGAACCGCCGAACTTCGACCAGTTGGTGATGCATCAGCTTGAGCCACAGCTCGCTGACCTGATGGATGATGATGAACAGCATCTCATCCGGCTGCGCCGGGTCCTGAAAGGTTTTCTGCAGGTTCAGCAGGGTCTTGAGTTGCAGGAAATCACCGTAGCTTTTGCGGTGGGTTTCCGCGAAATCGGTGACCAGAGAGTCTTCGATCCCGCGTTCCAGATACCTGTCCTTGTCGCCCATCTGCTCCTCCAAACGCCGGGTTTGCCCCATGTGTAGGGCCAGAGTCCGTGTAACGCCAGAGGGTCAGGTCCAGTCTAGAACCACCTTGCCGGATTGACCGGATTTCATGGCGGCAAAGCCTTGGGCAAAGTCATCCACTTTGAACCGATGCGTGATCACGCGGCTGACATCCAAGCCGTTCTGCAACATTGCGATCATCTTGTACCAGGTCTCAAACATCTCACGCCCGTAGACGCCCTTGATGGTGATGGCCTTGAACACGATGCGCGACCAGTCAACCGGAGATTTCCCCGGCGGAATCCCCAACAAAGCGATCTTGCCACCCATCACCAGCGCCTCGACCATTTGGTCCAAGGCGATTTGTGAGCCAGACATTTCAAGCCCGACGTCAAAGCCTTCCTTCATTCCAAGGTCTGCGATGACGTCCTGCAGGTCTTCTTTGGAAACATCGACTGTGCGCACCGTGGGTACCACATGTTCCGCCAGTTTCAGGCGGTCGGGGTTGATATCCGTGATCACCACATGCCGCGCGCCCGCGTGACGCGCGACGGCGGCTGCCATGATGCCGATAGGGCCCGCGCCGGTGATCAGCACGTCCTCACCCAGCAGATCGAAGCTGAGCGCGGTGTGAACAGCGTTGCCGAGCGGGTCGAGGATCGCGCCGATTTCATCCGGAATGTCATCCGGCAGGGGGACGACGTTGAAGGCAGGCAGTTTCAGATATTGCGCGAAAGCGCCCTGTTCGTTCACACCAATCCCGCGTGTTCCGGGGTCCAGATGGAATTTGCCCGCGCGGCTCTGGCGGCTGTCATTGGTGATCAGATGCCCCTCGCCGGAACATCGTTGACCAACTTCAAGCCCGGTCACGTTGCGACCGATCTCGACAATCTCACCAGCAAACTCATGGCCGGTGATCATCGGGACAGGCACCGTATGCGCCGCCCATTCGTCCCAGTTCCAAATGTGAATGTCTGTCCCGCAGATACCCGTTTTGTTGACCCGAATCAGAACCTCTTCGGGCCCGATTTCTGGCACCGGGGCCTGCACCATCCACAGACCTTCCTCGGGTTTGGACTTCTCAAGTGCTTTCATCGTGTTGTGTCGCATCAGATCACTCCCACAAGTCGGTCGAAAGGTATTTCAAACCACTGTCACACATCACAATGGCCACGCAGCCGCCCTTTTCCGGGCCACGCAACAATTCGATCGCCCCAGCTAGGTTTGCGCCCGCCGAAAAGCCAGCGAAAATGCCTTCGGTGCGGGCGAGCATTCGTGCGCCATCCCGTGCCGCGTCGCCCGAAACGGACAGATGGCCAGCCAGGGTTGTACCGTTCAGATGAACCAGATCGCCCATCGCGTAGCCACCGCCTTGAATCGGATGATCGGGGTTGGAGATGGGTTCTCCGGCGATGGCCCGTGCGCCTTCAGGCTCGATGGCATAGCAGTGTACCCCACGCGGTGTCAGATAGGCAGCGGCTCCGGCCAGAGTGCCGCCGGAACCTGCAAAGTCACAGAAAGCCGTGACGGTGCCATCGGATTGCTCCCAGATCTCAGGTCCGGTACCGGTGGCGTGGGCTTTGGGATTACCGGAGTGGCCGAATTGATCGGCCCGAAAGGCATTGCGCTCGGCGGTGATGCGTTGCGCGGCCTCATCAACCAAATTCAGATCTTCGCCTGAAACCTCGCCGGGTTTGCTGCCCTCGGCCTGGGGAACAATGACGACCTCGGCACCCAAGGCGCGCATCATGCGCGCCCGTTCGACTGAGTTCCCAGCACTCGTGACGGCAACAAAAGGATGACCCAGAATACCGCAGACGATCGCCAGCCCGGTGCCCATGTTGCCCGAGGTCAGTTCAACGACAGGCTGCCCCGGCGACAGGCCTCCGTCTGCACGGGCCAGTTCGATAATCGACTTCGCAGCGCGGTCCTTTTTTGAAAACCCTGGCAGCAGATAGTCCAACTTGGCCAGAATACGTCCGTCCAGTTCCAACCGCTCGCAAATGCGCGACAGTTCAACAAGCGGGGTGTTTCCAATCGCATCGATAGCAGAGGGCAATATCACGAAATTACTCCCAGTTCCTTGCCCACCTTACCAAATGCGGCCAGCGCCCGGTCCAATTCGCCCCGGGTCAGGGCGGCGTTCATTTGCGTTCTGATCCGAGCTTGCCCGCGCGGGACGACCGGGAAGAAGAAGCCCGAGACATAGACGCCCTCTTCAAACAAACGCGACGCCATGTCCTGCGCCAATTGCGCCTCACCCAGCATCACCGGGATAATCGGGTGTTCGCCGGGTAGGAGGTCGAACCCCAATTTGTCCAGCCCAGCGCGCCAATATTTGGCGTTGCCGAACAGCTGTGCACGCAGCATGTCGCCTTCTTCGACCAGACGAATGGCCTCAAGCCCGGCGGCGACGATCGAGGGTGGCAGCGAATTTGAGAACAGATAGGGCCGCGCCCGCTGCCGCAGCAGATCAATCACTGGCTGCGGCCCGGCGATATAGCCGCCGATTGCCCCCCCAAGTGCCTTGCCCAAAGTTCCCGTCAGAATGTCCACATCGACGCCGAAATGATCCGGCGTGCCAGCACCGTTTGGCCCCATGAAGCCAGTGGCGTGGCAATCGTCGACCATGACGATGGCGTCGTACTTGTCCGCCAGTTCGCGAATTTTAGGCAGATTGGCCAGATAACCATCCATCGAGAACACGCCGTCTGTCGCGATCATGATATGCCGCGCCCCGTCCTCGCGCGCTTGTTTCAGCCACGCCTCAAGATCGTTCATATCATTGTTCAGGTAGCGATAGCGCTTGGCCTTGCACAGTCGAACACCATCGATGATCGAGGCATGGTTCAGGCTGTCCGAGATGATGGCATCCTCTGGTCCCAGCAGGGGTTCGAACAGCCCGCCATTGGCATCAAAACAGGCTGCGAACAGGATCGAGTCGTCCTTGTTCAGGAACGCGGCCAGCTTCTGTTCCAATTCACGGTGAATGTCCTGGGTGCCGCAGATGAACCGGACTGAGGCCATGCCAAAGCCCTTGGGCTCCATCGCGCCCTTGGCGGCGTCAATCAGAGCGGGGTGATCCGCCAGACCCAGATAGTTGTTGGCGCATAGGTTGATGACCTGTTTGTCGCCCACTGTGATCTCACCGCCCTGGGGCGAGGTGATCATTCGCTCGCGTTTGTACAAGCCCTCGGCCTCAATCTGAGCGAGTGTATCCGAGATGTGGGACAGGAATGCATCAGCCATGGCGGTCTCCGTTGATCTGAGTCGCATATCTAACATAGCGGATGTAGTTCCCAAATAGGGGAATTGCAATATAAAAGAAAAAAATCCGTAAAGGCGGAAAGTTGCCGTCAGGCGTTTTTGACAATCAGAAACACACGCGCAGGCCCAATGGAAGAAATCGCGTGAACCGTATCCGCCGCATAGCGGGCGGTATCACCTTGCTTCAGTTCTGATTGGGCGGTGCCGGAGGTGACCCGTACCGCGCCTTCCAACACGGTCAGTTGCTCGCGTGCCCCACGCGCATGCGGCTGGCTGTTCAGCGCACCTCCCTCGTCAAAGCGGATGTCATAGACCTCGTGACCACCGGCTTCTTCGGGCGGGGACAGAATGCGAATGCGGCAGTTCTGGCCCATATTGTCGATGCTTGGCACTTCGGCCCGGCGCAGAACTTCAATCTGGTTGGCGCTGTTGGCATCTTCCAACAGCCCCGCAAAATCCACCTGCAGCGCGCGGGTCAGGTTCCACAGGGTCGAAATTGTCGGGCTGCTTTCGCCCCGTTCGATCTGGCTGACCATTGACCGTGAGACGCCGCTGAGGTTGGCGACCGCTTCAAGCGACAGGCCCTTGGCCCTGCGCGCGTCTTTCAGGCGGGCGGGAAGGCGCGTCAGGATATCGTCTGTGTTGTCCGTCATGACGGAATCCATGCGCTTTGCGCAGGCGGTTGTCAATTCCAACCGTGACGGGACGTCCCACGGGACAGACCTGCGCGGCGGGTGCATACTGCCGCAAAATGCAGGAGGAACAGGTCAATGACTGACATCGTAATTTTGGACGGCGCGCGCACGGCAATCGGCACTTTTGGCGGCGCGCTGGCCTCGACCGCACCAATTGATCTGGCCACCGTCGCCACCGAGGCGGCGTTGGAACGTTCAGGCGTCGAGGGCGCGCAGATCGGGCATGTGGTATTTGGCCATGTGATCAACACTGAACCGCGCGACATGTACCTGTCGCGCGTGGCCGCAATGCAGGCAGGCATCCCGCACGGAACGCCAGCAATGAATGTGAACCGGTTGTGCGGCTCGGGTGCGCAAGCCGTTGTATCAGCGGTTCAGGCGCTGATGCTGGGCGATGCCGAATTTGCAGTGGCGGGTGGTGCCGAAAGCATGTCGCGCAGCCCCTACATCGTGCCTCAGGCGCGCTGGGGCGCGAAGATGGGGGATGTGACCTCGTTGGACATGATGCTGGGTGCACTGAATTGTCCGTTCGGCACCGGCCATATGGGTGTGACCGCCGAGAATGTGGCGGATGAGCATCAGATTAGCCGCGAACAGATGGACGACTTTGCCATGACCAGCCAGACCCGCGCCGCAGCGGCGATTGAGGCGGGGTATTTCGACAGCCAGATTACGCCGGTGCAGGTGAAGGTCAAACGGGACATGGTAGATTTCGCGGTTGATGAACACCCAAAGGCGACAACCGCCGAAGCTCTGGCCGGGTTGCGTCCTGTTTTCAAGAAAGACGGCCGTGTTACGGCGGGCAATGCTTCGGGCATCAATGACGGCGCGGCGGCCATGGTTCTGGCGACGGCGGATGCGGCCGAGAAGGCCGGGTTGAAACCCAAGGCTCGTATTCTGGGCTATGCTCATGCCGGCGTCCGCCCCGAGGTGATGGGCATCGGCCCGGTTCCGGCGGTGCAGAACCTATTGGCCAAAACGGGTCTGTCGGCGGGTGACTTTGATGTGATCGAGAGCAATGAGGCCTTTGCGGCTCAGGCGCTGGCGGTCAATCAGGAGCTGGGTCTGGATGGCGCGAAGGTGAACCCGAACGGTGGTGCGATTGCGTTAGGACATCCGGTGGGCGCGACCGGCGCGATTATCACGTTGAAAGCTTTGTACGAGCTGGAACGTACTGGTGGATCGAAGGCGCTGGTGACGATGTGCATCGGTGGCGGTCAGGGTATCGCGATCGCGTTTGAGCGGCTTTAATCCGAGACCTTGTTGGGGGGCTGTCTGCCCCCCATCGCGCCAGTGGCGCGATTCCCCCCGAGGATATTTTTGGCCAGATGAAGGCGCGGATCGGGTTTAACTGAGGGCCGAGAGGAGCAGAACAATGGCCGCGCCGGCGACCGCTCCGATCGTCGCGGGCAGGGCGGCGGATCGAAACCATGAGGGCTCGGGGGTGTCGTTCTTGGTTTGGGATATGAGCGCGCTTTCCACCAGCGCCGGAAGGCGGGGGCCAAAGCGGGCCAGAACCAATGCCGTTTTGCCCAAATCGCGCAGCGCGGCGCGAGGGCCGATCGATTTCTTGATATAATCTTCGACCACCGGGCGGGCGACCTGCCAGATATTGATATGCGGATCGAGTGAGCGCGCGACGCCTTCGACCACGACCATCGTCCGCTGCAGAAGGATCAGCTCGGTGCGGGTTTCCATGCCAAAGCGCTCGGTGACTTCGAACAGGTAGTTCAGCAACCGGCCCATCGAGATATGGGTGGCGTCCATCCCAAAGATGGGCTCTCCGACGGCACGCAGCGCGCGGGCGAATTCGTCGACGTCCCTGTCGGCGGGGACATATCCGGCCTCGAAATGGACCTCGGCCACACGTTTGTAGTCGCGGCGGATAAAGCCGAAGAGGATCTCGGCATAGACCCGGCGGGTGTATTCGTCGATATGGCCCATGATCCCGTAGTCATAGGCAATGATGTCTCCGTTCGCGGCGACCTTCAGGTTGCCCTGATGCATGTCGGCGTGGAAATAGCCATCGCGCAGGGCGTGCAGAAGGAACATCCGCAGGACGCGTTCTGCAAGGTCGCGACGATCATGGCCTGCAGCGTCCAACGCATCATTGTCGCCGAGTGGGATGCCATCGGCCCAGCTGAGGGTCATCACGCGGCGGGCGGACAGAGACCAGACAACCGGCGGCAACCAGAAACCTGCGTCATCCTTGGTGTTGGCGGCGTATTCCGACGCGGCGGCGCTTTCGAGGCGCAGGTCAAGCTCGCCGCGGACCACGCCGTCAAAATGTTCGATCACCTCCATCGGGCGCAGCCGGCGTGCGCCGGGGGCGCAGAGGGAAACAATGCGGGCGGCAAAGTAGAACGCGTCAACGTCTTTGCGGAATGCGCGCTCGATGCCCGGGCGCAGGACTTTGACTGCGACGTCTTCCCCGCTGCTGGTCAGTTTGGCCTTGTGAACCTGTGCGATGGACGCGGCGGCGATGGGTTCGCTGAAATCGCTGAAGATTTCCGAGACGGGCTGGCCCAGTTCCTTTTCAACCTCGGCCATGGCTTCGGCCTTGGAGAAGGGGGGTAGTTTGTCCTGCAAAACACGCAGTTGTTCGGCCAGCTCATTGCCCACGACGTCCGGGCGGGTGGAGAGCACCTGGCCGAATTTGATGTAGGCCGGTCCCAGCGCTGTCAGCGCGCGGGTCGCGGGAGGCATCTCGGGGTCGCCCTTGTAGCCCAGCCATTGGAAGGGCTTGCCGAGGGTATGTGCCACGATGCGCAGGGCGCGCGGCGCTTCGAACGCATCCAGCACCACGTTCATGGCACCCGTGCGCTCCAGAGTGGCGCCTGTGCGGATCAGGCGGATGATGTTGTGAGGGCCGCGCATCTAGATTTTCCAACCGGAATGCAGTGCCGCGATGCCCATGCTCAGATTGCGGTATTTGGCATTTTCGAACTCGGCGGTGCGGACCATGTTCAGAAATGTCTCCTGATCGGGGAATTTGCGGATCGACTCCACCAGATACTGATAGCTGTCGTAGTCATTCGCGATCAGCTTGCCCATGCGCGGGATGACGTTGAAGCTGTAGAGGTCGTAGAGTTTCTGCAGCCCATCATTGGGCAACTGACTGAATTCCAGCACCATCAAGCGACCACCGGGCTTCAGCACGCGGTAGGCCTCGTTCAGCGCAACTTGCGGGCGGGTCACGTTCCGGATGCCGAAGGATATGGTGTAGACGTCGAAGGTGTTGTCCTCGAACGGCAGGGACATTGCGTCGCCCACGACCCAGTTCAGACTATCGGCCATCTGGTCGGCCTCGGCGCGCTGGCGACCTTCGACCAGCATCGGCTCGGTCAGGTCCAGAACGGTGGCATGGCCGTGCCCCGCGCGTTTGAGGAAGCGAAAGGAAATGTCTCCGGTCCCGCCTGCGACGTCCAGAAGGCGCTGACCGGGGCGGGGGGCGAGCCAGTCCATCATCGCGTCTTTCCAGACCCGGTGGATGCCCATCGACATCACATCGTTCATCACGTCATATTTCGAGGCGACCGAGTTGAATACGCCCTGCACGCGCCCGGCTTTTTCAGCCTCGCGCACGGTTTCGAACCCGAAATGAGTGGTCTTGTCGCTGTTGTCGGACATTTGCCTTGCCGTTCGTCGAATTTCGCCTCTGTTATAGGGCCATAAGAGGCGGGCACAATGCGGCCCTTTGGAATAGGAGCCATCTAATGCCCGAATTGCCCGAGGTCGAGACAGTAAGACGCGGCCTTTCTCCGGCGATGGAGGGGGTGGTGATTGCGCAGGCAGATGTGAACCGCCCGGATTTGCGCTGGCCGTTTCCTGAACGGATGGCCGAGCGGCTGACCGGACATCGTGTGGATCGCCTGCGACGGCGGTCGAAGTATATCTTGGCCGATCTCAGCAGTGGCGAGACCCTGTTGATCCACTTGGGTATGTCGGGGCGGATGACGGTGTCGGGCGATCCGCTGGGTCAGTTTGTGCATGACCACCCGATGCCGGAAAAACATGACCACGTGGTATTTCACATGGCCAACGGTGCACGCATTACCTTCAACGACCCGCGCCGGTTTGGGGCGATGGATCTGTTGCCCACGGCCACTGCTGAAGACCACAAACTGCTGTCCGTTCTGGGGCCAGAGCCTTTGGGTAACGATTTCCACGAACAACATTTGATCGATGCGTTCAAGGGCAAGAACACTCCGGTCAAATCGGCGCTACTGGATCAGGGAATCGTTGCCGGTTTGGGCAATATCTATGTCTGCGAAGCGCTTTTTCGCGGCAAGGTGTCGCCACGTCGCAAAGCCGGGCAAATTTCTGCACCCCGCGTCGCAGCTCTTGTGCCGATCATCCGGCAGGTGTTGCAGGACGCCATCGAGGCCGGAGGATCGTCGCTGCGTGATTTCCGCCAAGCCGATGGAGAACTTGGATATTTTCAGCACAGCTTTGACGTCTACGGGCGTGAGGGCGAACCCTGCCGGACAGAAGGATGCGGTGCGGCGATCAAGAGAATCACCCAATCCGGACGCTCATCCTTCTATTGTGCGCAATGCCAAAGATAGCTTGATCCAGCGTTTTCGCGTGATAATGAATCGTATCTGAACGGAACAACCGGAAGCTTACACCTCATGGCTTTTGAGACGATCATCGTCGAAATCGAAGACCACGTCGCCCTAATCAAACTCAACCGTCCGGACGCGATGAACGCGCTGAACACCCAGTTGCTGGGTGAGTTGGGCACCGCGCTTGAAGAGGCTGATACCAACGACAAGGTGCGTTGCATCGTCATCACCGGCTCGGACAAGGCATTTGCGGCTGGCGCGGACATCAAGGAAATGTCCGAGATGAGCTTTGTTGACGTGTTCAACGTCAACCTGTTCGCCGAGGCGAATGACCGTGTGTCTGCCATCCGCAAGCCGATCATCGCCGCCGTGGCCGGTTACGCACTGGGCGGCGGATGTGAGTTGGCGATGCTGTGCGATTTCATCATCGCCGCCGATACCGCCAAGTTCGGCCAACCCGAAATCAATCTGGGTGTCATTGCCGGACTGGGTGGTACGCAACGCCTGACCCGGTTTGTCGGCAAGTCCAAAGCAATGGACATGAACCTGACCGGTCGCTTCATGGATGCCGAAGAAGCCGAGCGCGCGGGCCTTGTCAGCCGGGTGGTCCCTGCCAAGAAGCTGATCGAAGAGGCGGTAAGCGCCGCCCAGAAGATAGCTGAGAAATCACAGTTGAGCACGATGGCCGCTAAAGAAGCGGTGAACCGCAGCTATGAACTCCCGCTGAGTGAGGGGATGCTGTTTGAACGTCGGGTGTTCCATTCGATGTTCGCCACAGAAGACCAGAAAGAAGGCATGGCCGCTTTCCTGGAGAAGCGCGCGGCACAGTTCCGGGACAAGTGACCGGGGCTTACGACCAAGACCAAGCGGGCCCTGGCCCGCTTTTTTCATGACGGATAAGTCGTTCAAAGAATCCGCTTGGCAAACATGGGCAACTTGGATAGTAAGCGCCGTCATACATGCGCGTGCGGCCCGCTTGGCCCGACTCACACTCGTGATTCCTGATCCGGTGCGGACAAACCCGTGGCGCGCAACCCTAGATAACCGTACCGAACAAAGGTCACAAACACATGGCTAACTCGCCCCAGGCAAAGAAACGCGCCCGTCAGAACGAAAAGCGTTTTGCCGTCAACAAAGCACGCCGTTCACGCATCCGCACCTTCCTGCGCAAAGTTGAAGAAGCAATCGAGTCCGGGGACAAGGACGCGGCAACCGCAGCCCTGCGCGCCGCTCAACCTGAACTGATGCGCGGTGTCACCAAAGGCGTTTTCCACAAGAACACTGCAGCGCGCAAAATGTCGCGCCTGTCGTCCCGCGTCAAAGCGCTGGGCTAATCTTTGGCTTGACCTTGCGTCAAGCAATTAAAGCTGATCTACTTTGAAAGACGCCGCCATGCGCGGCGTCTTTGTCTTATGTTGCCCGAAAGTCGCGCCTTCACGAAAGCGAGAGATTCGTTCGACCGATCTTCGAGTCAATAACAGAGTTTCGTTGCCGCAGCCCTCTGGGTCTTGTTACCACTTAGTCAGCGATTCACTCGCTTGGGGGGACAGGCTGTCTCTGTGATCGAACTGACGGGCATCAGCGAGATTCAGAGACGAATGTTCGTAAGTCGGCTGCCGCCGGACGAACGATCTGCTACGGGTCACGGATTTCCGCTGACCTTGGCCCTGTCAGACATTGAGGTTGAGACGCGCGTCCGGTTTTCGGGCCTGTTCCCTGTTGGGGCAAGGTCGGGGCGTTCGCGATCCTGATCTCTGTGAAGCACCCGCCAAACCATGTGGTTTGGCGTCACGCTACCCTTGTGCGTGATCGCAAAAAAACCGGGAAACCGGAATATATGAATAAGGCCGAAGGGCCAATAAAGAATGGGATGCGTGAGGCGCTGAATGACACAAGAGAAATGGGGACAACTGCGTAGCAAGTTGATCAAAGCCGTTGGACGGAACAATTTCACCACTTGGATCGAACCACTGGAATTTCAGGAGTTGCAAGATGGGGTGGCGGTATTTTCTGCGCCGACCAATTTTATGGGAAACTACGTCAGCCAAAATTTTGCGGACCATATTCTCTATGAACTAAAAACGTCAGGTGAGGCCGTTCAACGCCTGACATTTCGGACCGCTGCCAATTCGACCGCCCGTCCCGCTGTACCGCAGGAGGTAACCAAAATGGAACCGCCGCAGGATCAGCCCACCGATCCGGACTTGGGTGGCGCTGCGCAGGACTCTCTACAAGCCGCGCCGCTGGACGCGCGCTTTACCTTTGACAGCTTTGTTGTCGGCAAGCCCAATGAACTGGCCCACGCTGCCGCGCGCCGCGTATCAGAAGGTGGGCCGGTCACGTTCAATCCGCTGGTCCTTTATGGTGGCGTGGGTTTGGGTAAAACCCACTTGATGCACGCCATCGCTTGGGAGTTGAAAACAAAACACCCTGAACTGAATGTCCTGTATCTGTCGGCCGAGCAATTCATGTACCGGTTTGTACAGGCCCTGCGCGAGCGTCGGATGATGGATTTCAAGCACCTGTTTCGCTCGGTCGATGTGCTGATGGTTGATGACGTACAGTTCATCGCGGGCAAGGATTCCACGCAGGAAGAGTTCTTTCATACGTTCAACGCACTTGTGGACCAGAACAAGCAGATCATCATTTCGGCCGACCGTGCGCCCGGCGAGATCAAGGATCTTGAGGACCGTGTGAAGTCGCGTCTGCAGTGCGGACTGGTCGTGGACCTGCACCCGACCGACTACGAATTGCGACTGGGCATCCTTCAGAACAAGGTCCAGCACTACAGCAAAAACTATCCGGATCTGACCATTGCTGATGGCGTGCTGGAATTCCTGGCCCACAGGATATCGACCAATGTGCGCGTGCTGGAAGGCGCTCTGACTCGGCTCTTTGCCTTTGCCTCGCTGGTAGGCCGCGAAATTGATATGGAACTGACGCAGGATTGTCTGGCCGACGTGCTGCGCATGTCCGAGCGCAAAATCACGGTCGAAGAAATTCAGCGCAAGGTTTCGGAATATTACAACATCCGCCTCAGTGACATCATCGGGCCCAAGCGCCTGCGATCTTACGCCCGCCCGCGGCAGGTGGCGATGTATCTGTCCAAGCTGTTGACCAGCCGGTCGCTGCCCGAGATCGGTCGTCGTTTCGGCGGACGTGACCACACCACGGTGATGCACGGCGTCAAGCGTATCGAAGAGTTGAAGCTGACCGATGGTCAGATCGCCGAAGACGTGGAAATGCTGCGCCGCGCGCTTGAAGCCTGACCAAAGTCCTTTACCGCTCACGAACCGCCCTGGACTGCCAAGTTCGGGGCGTTTTCTTGTGCGCTATTGTCCACGGTCTTCCACGTTCTTCGGGTGCATGTGTGCCAACCCCTTGACGCTTAGGTCATTCCGGCTGAGAAAACGGTAAAAAGTCCTTGTGCCTCGGGTCAGAGCCGCTAACGTGCCAGTCCCGCCTGTTTCGGCACGTAAGTCAAAGGAAATGAGGGTATGAAGATCAGCATCGAACGCGGCACCCTTCTCAAGGCCGTTTCGCAGGCCCAGTCTGTTGTCGAACGTCGCAATACAATCCCCATACTTGCCAATGTGCTGATCGAGGCCGAGGGCAACCAGGCCCAGTTCCGCGCCACCGATCTGGATATCGAAGTGGTCGACAAGGCACCGGCACAGGTGGAAAAGGCGGGCGCAACAACCGTGGCCGCGACGACTTTGCATGAGATCGTGCGCAAATTGCCGGACGGTGCTTTGGTGACGCTGACCGCGGACAGCGCTGCGGGGCGTTTGACAGTCGAGGCCGGGCGATCGAACTTCTCTCTGGCAACACTGCCGAAAGAGGATTTTCCGGTGATGGCATCCTCGGAATATCAATCGAATTTCAAGGCGCCGGCGGCGCTACTGCGGCGTCTGTTCGACAAGTCGAAATTTGCCATTTCAACGGAAGAGACGCGGTACTATCTGAACGGCGTCTACATGCATGTGGCCGACGGCTCGGAAGGAGGCAAGGTACTGCGCTGTGTGGCCACCGATGGGCACCGGCTGGCGCGCATCGATGCTGACCTTCCCGATGGTGCGGCGGACATGCCCGGCGTGATTGTGCCCCGCAAAACCGTGGGTGAACTGCGCAAGCTGCTGGAAGATGATGAGATGGAGATCGCGGTTTCCGTCAGCGAAACCAAGGTACGCTTTGCGACACCGGACATCACGCTGACATCCAAGGTGATCGACGGGACGTTCCCGGATTACACCCGTGTCATTCCTCAGGGAAATACGCGGCAGTTGGAAGTGGATGCCGCTGAGTTTGCGCAGGCTGTGGATCGGGTTGCGACGGTATCGTCCGAGCGGTCGCGCGCGGTTAAGCTGCAACTGGACGCGGACAAGCTGACCCTGTCGGTCAATGCTCCGGACAGTGGGGCTGCCGAAGAGGAGCTGGCCGTGGCCTATGGCGACGAGCGGCTGGAGATCGGGTTCAACGCGAAATACCTGCTTGAAATAGCGTCTCAGGTCGATCGGGAAAACGCGGTGTTCCTTTTCAATTCGGCAGGTGATCCGACGTTGATGCGCGAAGGAACGGATCAGAGCGCGGTCTATGTGGTCATGCCGATGCGCGTCTGATCGAGCTGACGCGCGATGCCTCCGGCGGGAGTATTTTCAAAAAGATGAAGGGAGGGGTCATGGGATTGGCCCTGACCGAGCTGACGGTCTCGCATTTTAGGTCTCATAAACTGGCGCGGTTGTCGTTGGACGGCCGACCGGTGGCGATTCACGGGCCGAACGGGGCGGGCAAAACCAACATTCTGGAGGCCGTGTCGCTGTTTTCGCCCGGGCGCGGGATGCGGCGGGCGAGCGCGTCTGAGATGACCAGGCGGCCCGAGGCCTTGGGATGGAAGCTGTCCGGCTTACTGAGCGTTCAGGACCAGAATTTTGAGATTGAAACATGGTCCGAAGGTGGAACTGCGCGTCAGGTTCGGATCGACGACAAGGCCGCCAGCCAGATTGATCTTGGCAAACTGGCGCGTGTTGTCTGGCTGATCCCTTCGATGGACCGGCTTTGGATAGAAGGCGCTGAAGGGCGGCGGCGGTTTCTGGACCGCATGGCTCTGAGTTTTGATCCGTCCCATGCCGAAGCGTCTTTGACTTACGAAAAATCCATGCGCGAACGGAACCGCTTGCTGAAAGAGCAAGTGCGCGACGCCCATTGGTATGCGGCATTGGAGGGTCAGATGGCCGAAACGGGCCACCGCATTCACGCTGCACGCCTGGCCGCGCTGGAACATCTGAGGGCCGCACAGGAACAGGCAGAAACTGCTTTCCCATCCGCCGATCTGGAACTAGTGCAGACCGAGGGCGCGATGCCGGAAACGGTTGAGGACCTGCGAGAGGCGCTGAACGAAAGCCGGTTTCGCGATCTTGCTGCGGGTCGGACATTGGTCGGCCCTCACCGGTCGGACCTGCACGGCGTGTTTGCGGCCAAAGGGGTTCCGGCCAAGGATTGTTCCACCGGGGAGCAGAAGGCGTTGCTTGTTTCGCTGATCCTGTCGAATGCACGGGCGCTGGCCGGGATGGTTGGCGCTCCGCCCATCGTGTTGTTGGATGAGGTGGCCGCACATCTGGATGCGGCACGGCGGGCGGCGCTTTATGACGAGATTTGCGCGTTGGGTGCTCAGGCCTGGATGACGGGCACCGGGCCTGAGTTGTTTGCGGAATTGGGGGACCGAGCCCAAACGCTGACGGTCAACGACAGCGGCGAGGGCTCGGTCGTCGCTTAGGCGGGTTCAGAGACTTTACGTTCCCACAGGAAGCCGCGCATGACCTCGTCAACAGGGGTATGCGCCATGTGGTTGACGTAGTTTGACATGGTTTTTTGCGCCAGACCCAGGATCACATCCAGAACCGCACGGTGCGAGTAGCCAGCGTCAAAGAATGCCTGCAGCTGTTCCTCGGTCGGGTTTCCACGGGTTTCCATCACTTGCAGTGTAAACGTGCGCAGAGCTTCCAGCTTTGCCGATGGCAGCGGGGTTTCGTTGCGCAGCGCCTCGGTGATCTCATCCGAAACCTTCATCATCTTGGCGATGCCGGTGTGGGCGGGCACACAGTAGTGGCATTCGTTTTCCACGTTGATGGTCTGCCAGACGACGGTTTTTTCGTCATTGTCGAAATCGGTCTGCATGAACAGGTGGTGCAGAACCTGATAGCCTTCCAGATGCTGTGGGCTTTCGGCCATGACCTTGTGCAGGCCGGGCAGGCGGCCAAAGGCGACCTGGGATTTTTCAAGCAGCGGTTTCGACCCTTCCGGGGCGGTTTCTAGGTCATGTGAGGGAAAGTTTGCCATGTCAAAACTCCTGTTTCTGGCGCATTGGGCCATATTTAGGGTTTATTGAGTGATCACTCAAGTATATATTTGAGCGAACGTTCAAGAATTGGTGAGCCCGATGCCCCGCAAACCCTCATATGACCGCGACGCGTTGATCGTGCAAGCCAGAGATCTTTTCTGGCGTCAGGGTTGGGCCGGGACGTCTCTGAAGGATTTGGAGCGGGAGTTGAGGCTAAAACCCGGCAGTTTCTATGCGGCCTTCGGATCCAAAGATGCGCTCTATGCGCTCACTCTGGAACGTTATGCCCAGGATGGCGTCGCGCGTCTGATGGCGATGGCCGAAGAAATGGGTCCGCTGCGGGCACTGAAGGCGCAACCACATGTGGTGATTGATGATAGTCAGATGCCTGCGCGGGCTTGTATGCTGGCGAAAACATATGCGGAATTGCAGGCCAAGGGGCATGAGCTGGCGGACAAGGCGAACTGTCATATTGTCGAGATGAAGGAGTGCTTTGCGACGCTCTTTCGACAAGCGCAAGACGCGGGGGAAATTGGGCCGACCCATGACCCGAACCGGCTGGCCGCACGTTACCAGTCAGACATTCTGGGCCTGCGATTGTCGGCAGAACGCAGCGATGTGAATGCGTCTGAAATCGCGTCCGACATCGCGTCCGATCTTGATCGGCTGTAACCGGTCAAAACACGCAAAGAAAAACACAAAATCTTGGGGGATGGCGTGACAATCCCTACCAGAAAACGTATAACATACCAAAATAATATAGGTACCAACGGCATGTCCGACGACGCACAGGCTCCGCAGGAATACGGCGCAGATTCCATCAAGGTTCTCAAGGGTTTAGAGGCTGTCCGCAAGCGCCCTGGCATGTATATCGGGGACACGGATGATGGCTCGGGTCTGCACCATATGGTGTATGAGGTTGTGGACAACGGAATTGACGAGGCGTTGGCCGGTCACGCGGACCATGTGACGGTGAAAATCCACGCCGATTCCAGCGTTTCGGTCAGCGACAACGGGCGCGGGATTCCGGTGGATATTCACCCCGAAGAAGGCGTTTCAGCCGCCGAGGTCATCATGACCCAGTTGCACGCGGGCGGTAAATTCGACAGCAATTCGTACAAAGTGTCGGGTGGTCTGCACGGTGTGGGTGTCTCGGTCGTGAACGCCCTGTCGGATTGGCTTGAACTGCGTATCTGGCGCGCGGGAAAAGAACATGTGGCGCGGTTTGAAGGCGGCGAGACGGCGGAGCATCTGAAGGTCGTTGGTGACTGCGGGGATCGGACTGGGACCGAGGTGCGGTTCTTGGCCTCGACCAAAACATTCTCGAACTTGGAATATTCGTTTGAAACGCTAGAAAAGCGCCTCCGCGAGTTGGCGTTCCTGAATTCGGGCGTGCGGATCATCCTGATCGACGAACGCCCTGCGGAAAGGTTGGAAACCGAGCTGTTCTATGAGGGCGGCGTCAAAGAGTTCGTCAAATACCTTGACCGATCAAAAACGCCCGCAATGCCTGAACCGATCTATATCAAGGGCGAGCGCGACGATATCGGGGTTGAGATCGCGATGTGGTGGAATGACAGCTATCACGAAACGGTTCTGCCCTTCACCAACAACATCCCGCAGCGCGATGGCGGCACCCATGTGGCCGGTTTCCGGGGTGCATTGACCCGGACCATCAACAATTACGCCCAATCCAGCGGGATCGCGAAGAAAGAGAAGGTCAGCTTTACAGGTGATGACGCGCGCGAAGGTCTGACCTGCGTACTGTCGGTCAAAGTGCCGGATCCGAAATTCTCGTCTCAGACCAAGGATAAACTGGTCAGTTCCGAGGTGCGCCCGGCGGTCGAAAGTCTGATGAATGAAAAGCTGGCCGAGTGGTTCGAGGAGAACCCCAGCGAGGCCAAAGGAATTGTGGGCAAGATAATCGAGGCTGCGCTGGCCCGTGAGGCTGCCCGCAAGGCCCGGGAGCTGACGCGCCGCAAGACGGCGATGGACGTGAATTATCTGGCGGGCAAGCTGAAGGACTGCTCCGAGAAAGACCCGTCCAAAACCGAAGTCTTCCTGGTCGAGGGTGACTCGGCGGGTGGTTCTGCCCAAACGGGCCGGGACCGATTGACCCAGGCTGTTTTGCCCCTGCGCGGCAAAATCCTGAACGTCGAACGGGCGCGGTTTGACCGGATGCTTTCGTCTCAGGAAATCGGCAACCTCGTGATGGCGCTGGGCACCGGCATTGGCCGGGATGAGTTCAACATCGAAAAGCTGCGCTACCACAAGATCGTCATCATGACTGATGCAGATGTGGACGGCGCGCATATCCGGACGCTGTTGCTGACGTTCTTTTATCGTCAGATGCCGAAGCTGATCGAAGGCGGGTTTCTCTACATCGCGCAACCTCCGCTCTATAAGGTTTCACGCGGAAAGTCAGAAGTTTACCTGAAAGATCAGGCCGCGTTGGACGACTACCTGATCAATCAGGGGGTGGAAGGTGCGGTGCTGAAACTGGGTTCTGGTGAGGAAATCATCGGTCAGGATTTGACCCGCGTTGTGGATGAGGCGCGCCAGTTGAAACGCGTGTTGGACGCTTTCCCGACGCATTATCCGCGTCACATTCTGGAACAGGCCGCCGTTGCCGGGGCCTTTGTGCCCGGTGCTGTGGATGCCGACCTGCAAGGCGTGGCCGACAAGGTTGCCGCCCGTCTGGACCTGATCGCACTGGAATATGAGCGCGGCTGGCAGGGCCGGATCACGCAAGATCACGGTATCCGTCTGGCCCGCATCCTGCGCGGCGTCGAAGAGGTGCGCACACTGGACGGCCCCATGTTGCGTTCTGGCGAAGCGCGCAAGACCGGCAGTTTCACCCAAAGCCTGCAAGAAATCTACAACACGCCGGCCACCCTGATCCGCCGTGACCGGATGCAGGCCATCCACGGTCCGCTGGACCTGCTGCGCGCCATACTGGAGGAGGGCGAAAAGGGTCTGTCGCTGCAGCGCTACAAGGGGTTGGGCGAGATGAACCCCGACCAGCTGTGGGAAACGACGTTGGATCCCGATGCGCGCACGCTGTTGCAGGTGCGTGTGGATGATATGGTTGAGGCCGATGATCTGTTCACCAAACTGATGGGAGACGTCGTCGAACCCCGCCGAGAATTCATCCAGAAAAACGCGCTGAGTGTGGAGAATCTGGATTTCTAAGCTGGTATAGGCGTGCGCATAACGCTGCGTTCCAGTCATTGATTTCATTCATGAAATTCAAGTGTGCTCGCCCATAACTTTGCGCGACGTTTGCGCATAATTTTGCACGATTTGCCCATAACTTTGCGCTTTTCAAGAAACCTACTCAAGTTATGGTTTATGCCGTGCGATTTGGTCAACTTTGAAGCGCTGTTGCTCAATCAAAAGTGCATTCTGGCTGGCAAATTTCAACCTTTATCCGAAGATAGGATACTCATTCGAGCGTTGCGGAAAGTCGCAGAGTCGGAACCCGGCGGCAGTAAAAATACTCGGTGGAAGGCCTTGCGATGTAATATGCTTTCTCATTCTATCGATGAATGCCTGATCTTAACCAGAGGACGAGACTTGAAAGCGGTTGTGGTCAGCATTGGATGAATCCAAATTCACTAATGGACTTACAGTTTCTGGAGTGACTCGATGGACATAATCCGACTGACCGAACGCTTTATGGGCATGAAAGACTATGTTTGGTTGGGGGTCTATATACTTAGCTAGCCACCCGGTGCGCGGTTGTTAGCATCCCAAATATTTCTCTAGCCGCATCAAGATTTGTGGCCTTCGCGAGTATCTCGAACTGGTTACGACGCTCTCTGGCGATGAAGTAACCGCGTGGCCCGCCGAGGTTATCCGCCTCTACAAATTCATCGTATGTCTGGTCATGCATGGGTGACACGTATAGCGTTGTGTCATTATCCAGTTTTGCAACCAAAGTGATATCATCCATGCCAGATTCTCCCATATTCAAGCTCAATCGCAAACCACAAATGTCAGTCAACCTTATGGGCGATTATCTTGCTTGCCAAAATGCGACACAACGTAGACGCGTGATACAAAAAGCGAAGTTTCCTCAAAAAGGCCATATGTCCACCTATTCGCCGATACGCAAGCCGTTAAAAGATGCCCTTACAGCACCTGACTTCAATCGTGACGGTCTTGAGTTCCTGATTGCTAAGTACGAAGCCGAGGAGCGTAGGGAAAGAGGGCAAGCCAAGAACAACGCTAGACTTAGAGCCAAGGCGATCAAGTGCTTTCAAGAGACATTCAATCCCAGATCCTTCGCGAAATACTCAATAAGCGCAGCGCCTTCGACAATTGTTCGGACCATAGCAGGAGTGAAGGTCAACGTTACACTTGAGGCGACAGTTACAGCCGAGAAAGATGGCGTAGTGCATTCAGGCGGGATTTCCCTCGTCTACGCGTTCTCAGCAGAACGTGGCCCGATGAAGGACAGGCTGTTGGCCTCTGCGGGCCTAATATTGTGGACGCTTGAAGGCGGACAGATGGAGCCACTACCGAGACTATGTATGTCAGTGGACCTCGCTGAGAAGAATATAGTGAGGGCCAGCGACAGCCACCAAAGACTCAGAGAGAGGTTGACCGACGCTTGCGCCGAGATCGCAGCCCGCTGGGACGACATTGAACCGCCCCACGACTACGACGGTCCAGATTGGCATTAGCTATCCAGATCATAGGCCTCAATGACAATCTGGGAGAACGAGGCGGGAAGCTCTTTCTGTTTGATCTTTGTATTCAGGTATTTGGTGAATTTTCCGTCGCCAATATAGTTTTCCCGCATCCAGCGGCGAAATTCAGGCAATGCAGATTCTGGGTACGCCTTTGCGGGCTGAGGATTTGACTTCGCTTGTGGGAAGTAATCTGGGAAATTGTGATCCCACTCTATCCGCTCACCAAATTGATCTTTGAGGTTATTGTCTTTCCAGTGCTTTGCCCAATGAATACCCACGCTGCCATCGGGAACGAAAGAACTGTCTATCGCCAAGCCAGCCTGCCCAAGTGTAACGATCATATCCGCGATCTCCTTAAAGACGCTAAAGTACCCGGCTGGCACTGAGTTGTAGGTCAGCGATACGCGGTCGTGGAATTGCCGCCAAACTGCTGGAACATGCTGTTCAGGATCATATCCAACTTGTGAGTAGATGAAGTCATGCAGGGCTTTTCCTGCGAGCAGTCGGAAGTTCTTAATGGCTGTTTCGCGTATACCATCGCCGGCATCAAAGGCGTAGTATTCCAAAACCGCGATACACAGAGCATCCGGGTAAGCGTAGAACGCGCCGCTTCGCTGGTTGATTTCGATGTGTGGAGCCTCAACCACGATGCTCTTAGACGCTAGGATTTCTTTCACCCGCTTGGTTAGGGCGCGACGTTCATCTTTCCAGTCTGCGCTTAACTCAACAATCCTGGCATTGCTGATTCCGCACAAGCGAGCAAGTCCACGACCAGTAAGAAAAGGGGTGCCATCTGTTAGGACCCCCATACCCACGCCATCTACTTCAATTTGCTTTTCAATTTGAAGATTTAGCATCCCTTGACCGGGGGTGATCGCGAAACCACCCGGAGCGGCGGTTAAGCTTTTGTTTTTGCTTACTTTAGGGGTGATCGCGCTCACCACCTCGTCAAAGTCAGCGTCAATTGGTTCAATTACATCTTTTTTCTTGTCAGCCATTGATCGGCCCCTTGTATGTAAGCCGTTTGTCGGCCATTCGCTCGATTGTCATATTGATGAAGTTCATGGTGCCAGCTTGCGACGTGTTATGACGGAACGAGAATTCGTTGACATAGCGATGCAGATGCTTGGCACTCATGTAATGATAGATGCCGTAGTGACCGCGCTTGAGTAGCGCCCAGAAGCTTTCTATTCCGTTGGTGTGGGCCATGTCTCGGACGTACTCACCTACTGAGTGATTGACGCGCTTGTGGGTGTAACCTTGCTGATCAAGGCCCAAATAGCCCTTGTGGCTGTCTGTAACCACCGTTCCGCCTTTTGGGGCATGTTTGCCCACAAAGCCTTTCAGGGTTTCGCCTGTCGTGTTCTTGACGGGCGTAGCGCGAACCTCGCCGTGCTGATCGCGGATACCAACAACGGCAGTCTTGCCAACTGTGCCGCGACCGGCGTGCAGTTTCTTCTTGGCGTGCTTGTTGCGCTCTTTGCCACCGACATAGGTTTCGTCAACTTGGGTTTGGTCGCCCATATCGCCGCCGCCTTGACCTTTCAGCCATGTTTCGCGAATGCGCTGTGCAAGGAACCATGCGGATTTCTGAGTGATGCCCAATTCACGGGCCATCTGAGTGCTGGGGATACCCTTGCGGGCGCTGGTGAGCATGTAGATAGCCAGAAGCCACTTTTGCAAGGGAAGGCGACTCTCGGCCAGCACCGTACCCGTACGGACGCTGAAATGCTTCCGGCAATCTTTGCAGCGGTATGGCATAGGCTTGTGGTCTTTGCACTCTGTCACGCTGACAGAACCACAGTGACCACATACCGGCTCATCACCCCAACGGCGAGCTTCGAAGAACTTGCGCGCCGCTTCCTCATCTGGAAACTTCTGAAAGAACTCGAAGGTAGAGAGTGTTTCGGGTTTCGGCTGCGGCATCAGTCACTTCCTTGTTGGATGGAAGATAACTAGCCATTCTGGCCGACAAATTCAAGGGGTAACTTGGCTAGTTAAGTATATAGGCCCCTTTGGTTGCGACATACAAACCCTTGGTCTGTCTGGACTCGCGTACTTGCGCCGCTGCCTCTTTTGGCGTTAGCGATCTGGAGTCGCGCGTGGATTAGCGGCTGGGCATGGGTTGCTGTTGGCCTGGTTCTGGATCAATCCGCGTACGTTTTCACAACCCAAGACTTTTGACAGCTGGTCAGCGCGAGGTGTATTGGTGGAGCGTGTCTGGCTGCGGCACCAAGACAAGATTGCGGCGCATCATGTCCGTTGTCAGATAATCTGGGCCAGTCGACGGTCATGGCTAGTGGAAAGTTCCGACCATCTTGTTTCTGACTATGCGGCCTGTGCTTGATTCTGCAAACGGCAATGGTTGTCGTCACCAAAATGAACCAGCGTGGCTGCGTTCAGGACTCCCTGTCCGTTGTCAGAGTTCCGGCAGTTGCGCGATCAGAATAGTGCTTGCAACGGGTCCGATCCCACGGACGGAACGCAAGATACCAGCGGTTTGTGTAAGGCGTTGATCGGTAGCAAACGTCCACGCAATCTGATCCTTCAATTAGCCTACTCTAATGGGTTGAGGTTACCGCCGCTCCGGTGGTCACCAAGGCGTGCATCCGCAACTTTGTTAGCAAACAAACGTCCAAGCAACCCTGCCGCCAAAACCCCAACTGATCCACCAAAGCCTGGCAACAGACTTGCTCCGACAGTTGCAACGCCCTGCATAGCCGTTTGCAAAACAGTATCGTTGGCGAAAAATTGTGGCAGTAAATCGAATACAGTTCGCATCTGTGGTTGTGTGACATTTGATGAGTTGCTTAGAGACTCGATTAAAGCTGCTAACCCTGGATACTGTGTCGCAAAATCAGCAGGCAAGCTGTCCAGAACCGGAGAAGAAGTACTTGCAGTTTCCGGCGCCGAGTTAACAATCGTGCTGTTTCCAACGCCGAGCACACCGAATGTGCCTAAGACCCAACTTAGGAATCTACCGCGTCGCGCATTTACCATTGTCCGCGAACCGGCGAGTGCTAGCTCTTTTTCCGTCATAGCTTCGCGCTCTTTGCCAAAGCGGCGCGGTTGTGCCGAATTTAGTGCGGATTGTGTGACGTCATCGACAACACCGGTTGTCGGGATACCGTTTTCATTCTGAAATGCCAGTAAAGCTTCGGTCGTAAGTGGCCCAAAAAGTCCATCTATTTTGCCAAGTTTGTAGCCGAGGGACGTTAGTTTCCTCTGCAATCCCTCCACGGCCATTTTATCCTGATGTCCCTCAAACAAATAATTAGACATAACTTTCTCCAAACTAGCACTGGCATTAATGGAGCTCACTCCGCCCTCGACATTAAATGCATATAAGTTGTTGGATTTCATAATTGATTTCAGCTTTGTTCCGTATTGAGGATCTGTCGCATAAACTCCTGTGAGAGCGTCCGCGAATTTATCCGGGTCATCAAGGAATTTGCGAGCATCTGCGTAGGGGCTACCTTTTCCCAGTAATCTTGCATGCCGACTAAATGCGGCCTCAAGGCTTGGAAATGAACGGAACTCCGCCAGGACCTTCCGAAATCGACCGCCAACAAACTCTGTAGTCCAAACCTGGACAGATGCTTCTCCGGCTCTAGCCTTGATGCCAAATGGATTGTTTGAACCAGGCGGCATGCGCGTTCCGTATGCGCTTTCTATTGCCCACTGAGCCAATGTAACCGAAGTGGGAATACCCCATTCCCTCTGGCTCTCCTGTGCTGCAAGGATGACTTCTTCATTGAAACGCGCCGGAACATCAACTAACGCGCTAGCCGGGCTCCCAAGAATTACATCTGCGTTTTCCGGAAGGTCCTCTATTTCATCGTCTTCCAGTTCGTAAACCCAGCCCGGTGGACTGTACCAACCACTATTGGCTGCCTCACGAAGCCATTGAGGTGCGTTTTTTGCCCGTCCGTTCGCACCCCAAACGATTTTTCGCTTATCGCTTTCATTTACGCCGAAGCCAACGTGCAATGTGTTCGGGCCCATGTAACCAACACCTGCGCCGATACCGTTTGCACCATAAGCTGCGCATGCTGTAATAAATTTTTGGATGACTTCCGGAGCCTTCTTATCGGAGAACGCCAGCTTCTTGTCGTCAACAACGACGTAGAGATCTGCGGCTTGACCATTATTGTGCCTGGTTGAACCAGTCGTTCGACCGGTGCTTCCAGGTTGACCGCCGGATACCACAAAAATGGTATCTATTCCCGATACCGAACCTGCCTTCGAAAGCAGAGATCGGAGCGTCTCGCCAATCGGTTGATCTCTAATTTTTCCTCTAAGCTCTGATTGATTTATTATTGTCATGGTACACACTCACTTCATTTCAAAAATATCTATGAAAGATGGGATCATAAAAGGACGTAGCCAGCGACACTAGATGCCAGGCATTACTCTGAAACATTCTTTTTGGTGCAATCCATCACCTTAATATGATGGAACGCTGATGTGGGTCATCGGGGAACACACGCCCAACATCTATGCATTGAAAAATATGATCGAACACTAGTCCTGATTTGCCAGGAGTTTTGCCGTAGCGAAAGTAGTTGTGACCCTTCGGAAAGTCGTATTCCGTGTTGATATCATCGCAATCAACTTTAAAAACATTGCGCGGAGTGCGAGCCATATTCTCCGGGCCCGTGTGGCCAAGACGGCGAGATGCAACCTTGTTTTTTAAATTGGCAGCCTTGCTTGCGCGAAGCGCTAAATCGTCCGAAGCATAGTAAACGATGACGTTTCGTGAGGCGTGTGAGATGAGTTCGCCGGCTTGACCTTCCTGAAGAGATTCATTTACTACATCGGCAGCCACCAAGAATGTATTGCGAAAAATTAGAGGCACTCCGGCGGCCAAATCATACCTATTCCAACTAGCAAGTGTCTGCCGAAGCACACGGTTCCCCATTGAGTGGGCGAGAAGATTGATGCGCTTCAAACAGGGAGCAACTTCTGGATTATTCTCTTTTGAATTACGCCATGCCAGGAATTTCTCTAGAACTCGAGAAAAAGAATAGCCACTTTGATCAGCAGACTTTTGATCATCCCAGTAGTCTTTTACAATACCTAGATCTTTATCACACGGCCATATAAGTGGCACGACCAGTACTTCTTTTCTTCTTTTATCATCGCATAGCTTCTGCAATTCTGCGGCCATACGGAACACATCTTTTGGCAGGTTACTAAAGCCGTGAAGGAAGAGAAGAATCTGCCGATATTTACTCTCTTTGATTCTTCTCAGAAACTCCAAACTTCCAATTTCCTTATGAGTTTTACCCTTACCCTTTTCACAAAAAAATACTGAGTTGCTGGGTGCATTATTCTTTAAATCGAAATTGAATTTACGCCCATTCTCGGACTCAATGCTTTGCTTTGGAAATCGATTTGTAACAAAAAGCATGATGGCACCTCAACATTCCCATAAATAAAGTCAAATAAAGTTTAACGTTATCAGAAATTGAGCATTTTGTCCAATTGACTAGGGACAGGATGCATTGATTTCTGCCGCGCCGGGTGATTCACGGCTCCGAAAACAGAGCGGTGACATGAGCGATCATTATTGGCTAACCGACGAGCAGATGGCGAAGCTCGAGCCCTTCTTCCCGAAGTCGCACGGCGAGCCTCGGGTTGATGATAGACGGGTGCTGAGTGGAACTATCTTCATCAACCGCAATAGGTTCAGATGGCACGATGCCCCTGCGGCCTATAGCCCGCACAAAACGCTGTATAGTCGGTGGAAGCATAGTCGGTGGAAGTGGTCGAGCGAGAAGCGCATCTTCGCATGTAAGATGGCTGGTCTGGCCGCTGATTACGGCGAAGAGAAGACCGTGATAATCGAAGCGACTTACATGAAAGCACATCGAACGGCGCCCAGCATGGCCGCCAAAAAAGGGCGCGCGGTCGCCTGATCGGTCGAACTAAAGGCGGCTTGAACACCAAACTGCATGCCATCTGCGACAGCCAAGGGTGCCCGCTCGAGCCGTTCGTAACCGCCGGTAAGGTCAGCGAAGGCGTCAGCGCGCGGGCATGACTCAGCAGCCTGAAAAAAGCTGACTGGCTGCTCGGGGATCGTGGCTTAGACGTCGACTGGTTCCGAGGAGCCTTAAAAGACACAGGGATACACGCTTGCACCCTAGGCCGCAAACAACCCAAGACCCCGACAAAACATGACAAGCGTAGGTAAAAACGCCACAAACGGATCGAGATCATGTTCGGAAGGTTCGAGGACTGGAAGCGAGTCGCAACCCTCTATGACCGCTGCCCCAAAGTATTCCTGTCCGCAATCGCCCTCACTGTAACGGTCATTTATTGGCTATGAAACCTGACCCTAGTCGTACAATTGGAACTGCATTCCAAACCAGCAAAATGGTATTATATAGACATTACGGGTACTTATACCCAATTCTATTGCCGCCCCCTGCCGGCGGCGATTACAGTACAAACGCGGCAAGATAACTCTTAAAAGAAATATTGACGCTCAGAAAAACGTCAAACAGCCCACAAGCTCGACAAATCCGCTAAAGTACTCTATAAAGGCTCTCGTTTTCAGTTAAGTTTTTGTCGGAGACCTTGCTTTGAAAAAGTCTTCCAATCTAGCGCACCAAATAACTACAGCATTCCTAATATTGGCGATGGCGTCTCTTGTTTCGACTCCTAACTTAGCCGCAAGCGCGCCCTGCGATCCTAAAAAGGAAGTTTGCTCCTGATTTTTCAGTTGGATTTCGAACTTTGAATACTTCTATCGTATTATTTTTCAATCGAAACGAGTACCTCATTTGCTTAGTATTGGGGCTCGCTGCGATAATGAATTTCGGATATAAACAACTAAAACTACCTCTGCCCAACGCCAGTTCAGAAGAAGGAATAGAAGTACTGCGTGGAAGCAATGTTCTTAACACCGTTGGTCGAACTTTATTCTTTGAAGCCTACTTCTATTTTTCACTTTTCTTGGTAGCACTATACATAACTCTTTGTTTTTCTGAAAATATTTTCAACTTCGTGTTCGGACCAAAAGAAGGTGGATCAAATCCGACAACAGAGTTCAATGGCGGATCCGGTGTTTGGCCTCTCACCGTTGCAATGCTGATAGTCAGTTTCAGCCCAGACGCACCGATATTGAAGGAGTTAGAATTATTCTTTCGTAGGCTATCTCGATATTCCGCCGGCATATACCGAAACGTTGTTGGTACACGGGACAAATTGCGAAAAATTCAATTCTCAAAACTTCCACAAACAGTATTCATTCAAAGCATCCAAGAAAAGACTAGCTTGGTAGAATTTGTCCAGGTTATGCAAAAGTTGACACCGCCTCAGATAGAACACTCAAAAAAGGCTTTACTTGATAGTTACTTGTTGCACTATTGGACTTTATCCGAACACAGCAACGTCAACTGGGGGACTACGCAGAAGTCTAATGCACAGAAACTACTTGGAGATCTATCCAAGAAAATGACGTTTCAACAAAACGAATTAGAGAACTATATCGTAGAAGTAAACACCGCTGAATTTGACGGAAAGTCTTTTGAAGTTCAGTTTCGTCGAGCTTTCCCAGACGGGTTCACACATGATCTTAAAGAGACAGTTCAGGCAACAACGCTGTGGCAAGAATTCAACTCCGAACTCATAGAGTTTGGCAATAGAGCCAATGAAGCGATACAAAAAGTAACAGAGATTAGCGATGAGCTATATGACCTGTTTGCCATTTTGTTCACACAAAACAGATTTCCGAACTACGACAAAGGCTCCGACCCAGCTTTGAGAACGGTTCTGCGCTATCTTAGGTCTTACAGCTCTCAGGCAACAAGAAATCTAATTGTGAGAATACTGCTACTTTTTTTCGCATCCGCTGCGATTATAGCAACAAGCTATATTTTCTACAGAGAAGCAATAATGAAGGAAGCCCCGAACAATGAAGCACTGTTTGTAAGCATTAAAGTTGGTCTAAAACAAGCGGCAGGTTACCTTGTTGGCTGCATGGCTAGTGTATTAACTTCACTAGCACTACTGCGCCTTTGGGATGATCAAATAGAAAGCTTGGCGCAGCCAAGGCCAAATCTACCTATGAATTATGTAGCAGCAACGTTTTTAGTTTGCACGGCGATAGCTTTTATTTCGCGGTTACTTCTTTGGTACACTTTCAATTTACCGGAAGCAGACACCTTAAATTCCGCTCTCATAGCATTCAAGTCCATTTATCCCATAGAACTGTCTGATTCCATTTCCTTCGGTTTTGTTGGTGTCCTTTTCTTTTGGATTATTTTTCGAATGAAAACAAAAACTGGCGGAAGACGGAAAGCCTTTGGCTTTAGATATTATTTGGTTTCTGGATTTTTTTCCATCATGTCTGCTGCATCCATTTTTGTTGGGCACAACCTATTCTCACAGAATCCACCAAATTGGTATATCGAAACTAATTCAAGTTTGTTGTACTTGATTTTGGCGTTTTTTGTTCCTCTGATTTCTTTTGTAGCCCTTCGCGGTTTTTTAATCAGCATGGCCACGTATAGATCAATTGAGCTGGAGGTTTCGAATTGATTTATCTACTACGATCAAGTATTATTTTAGCTCTACCTTTGTTGTTAGGAACTGTTGCATCAAGTGAAGGTGCCGACATTGTAGTAGCCTATCGTGAAGACGCCCCTCCTTTTTCCCAAAAAGTTGACGCAGGGTATGCGGGTTTCGTCGTTGATGTTTGCGAGACTGCGATCAGTGATATTGGACTGGAAGATTCCCTTCAAAGAATTGGAGTTACTGCGGAAAATAGGTTCTCGGTCATTGAAAATTCTGACGCTCACATTTTGTGTGGTCCGGTCAGCATGACTCCAGATAGATTGAAACAGTTTATTTTTTCTATACCCATTTTTGTTTCTGGTATCTCCTACGCTACAATTTTACGCCCCGCCCTAGAGACAGGAGACCCGCGGAAGGCGCGTGCAGCTATTCTACAAAATACAACTGCTTTCTCGAGTTCGAGTAAGGAACTTATGGTTCAGAATTTTGGTATGGCTGGGCAAGGTATTTTTGATGATTTGGCATACTTGAGAGGGGACAGCGACAATCAACACTACACGCTTGAAAACGTAGTTATTGTAGATAGTTATGTTGAGGGATTTATAGATCTTTGTGCTGGTGACGTGCAGTACTTAATCGGGGACGTAGATATTCTTAACAGCTTTTTAATGACATCAGAGCTCCCAGATAATTGTGAACTCGTGGTTGCACCACGTACCTTGACAAGAGAAATGTACGGCATTGTTTTTGAACCTAATTTCGTAGAGTCACCTTATGGAAACCGAATTTTCCGGAACTTTCAGTCTAGTATCTTCGAACAGTTTCAAAACGGTGCTGCAACTGAGTACTTCAAACAAAACTTTCCAAGTAATGTTGTAATGTCTCGGGAGTTGCGACAACTTTTTACACTTTATGTTCGTGAAGTGGGCTCACAGTAACTAAATCTCTGGTTAACTGACTTGATATAGATTTCTTACCTGCCTTTAAATTATCAACCTAATACATTGGCTGCACATCGTTGCTCCCCAAGATTCAGTTTTGGGTCAAGATTTCTGGCTCCGAATCCTAGTCACCAACAGCGTGAGTGCATCAAATCACTCTTTCAATTGGAGTCATCACATCGTGCGAAAAACCAATATCAAATTACCACAAACTTCTCCAATAAGAGCTATAGTTTTCGTCCGCACTACGCACAGGAACCATTGATTTCCCCTGGGCGGCGTGATTCACGGCTGTGCAAAACGGAGCTGTGGCTTGTCTTATCTATTTTGGCTGAGTGTCCGCCGTCGAATGACTTGGAACAGGAGCGGTTGATTGGTTTAGGAGGATCAAGCTCTCTGTAGTTTCAGTTTACGCCGCGTTGTTTTGATGGAGCATGCAGCGGTTCTTGATTGTCTGGTGTTTGATCTCCTTTCTGCGTCGGAGGATGGTTTCGTCCCAACCGAAGTAGACGTCGGCGGGCGTCAGGTTGCCGATGCTTTCGTGGTATCGGTTGTGGTTGTAATGATCGATTAAGCCATCGATGGCTTGTTCGAGCGTTCCGAGCAGATAGTAGTTCTCCAGCAGGATGCGGTTCTTCAAGGTCTGGTGCCATCGCTCGATCTTGCCCTGTGACTGTGGGTGGTTTGGAGCAGCGCAAAAGTGATCAATGCCCTGTTCTTCAAGCCATCTCGCCAGTTCACTAGAGATGTAACTGCTACCGTTGTCACTGAGTAGCCGAGGCTTGTGAACAATGGTGGTACTGTCGCAGCCTGATGCTGCGCAATTGTGGTGGTTTCTGACTTCTTGCCGTCACGAAACTGCAAGGAATTGGCGGAGCGCCGAGTGCGAAGCGTCCAGTCCGCCAAACTATGTTACGGGCAGTTTGCGACGCTCGACTCTCTTCCAATCCCGTCCGGAAACGATGCCCCAGTTTCCCGCTCCGTTAGGGCGACGCCAACGCGGAGTGGCCATCTTCTGAAGTTCGGCAAGCGCTTCGTCATAGTTGTCATACTGAATCTCCTCCCCCTTTGCCCCAATTGTGAATTTACCGCCTCGAGCCAGACGAGGGTGGAAATAAGAGTTATCGGTAGCCACCGGAACGAAAACCACTTCATCTTCGAAATCTATGCTGGGCACGGTTGGTGTAACGTCATCCGGCTTTTCCCAAATTGAAGGGTAGTATTCCTTCCTACCTTTAAGCCATTGAGCAGCACTCGATGCAGTTACACCCTGCTCAGCCTTTACAAGACAGCTTTCGCCGCTCGACAGTATGTTTCGGATGCGCCCCTCGGAAACACCGCCAAAAATCGAAAGCGAACCAATATCTACGTGGCCTTCAATGGATTCTTCATCATTAGTAAGGGACTCCAAACTCATACCTGAATCCATTGTATGGCGCGAAAGTGCGAGATTTATCACTACCTCAAAATTTTTGAACTCCGGATCCAGATGCGCTTTCTGCCGCCATTCATTCAGACGGACTGGCAAAATAGCGACCCATGATCGGCGTGTCGCAAAGCTGATCTCATCAGGTGTAACGCCGTACAAGCCATACAATCCGGCGTGATCCAAAAGAACTGCACTCTTCCACTGCTCGTTAATGGGCGACAATGAAGAAGAGCTGAGAACGCCGTTCCAATGGTCTTCATCTTTGCTATCGCCCGGCAGGAGCTCCAGTAGCTTGGAAGTCGCGATCTCTTCTCCTAGTAGGCTCTCAATCGCAAGAAAATGGTAATCTAGTGACCTCTTTAACGGGAATTCGAAATCGCGCAGGTATTGCACCAGACCATTCTCTTGGTTGCAGTACCATTCATGACGACGCTCTTGGGCAGTCGTAGCAGCGGGAGACGTTTCGGGTTTCATTGATAGGTCCTTCAACGGTGCAATCTACGGATGTCAGCGCGGAGATTGAGCCACGCACGACGATCAGAAGGCGTAGATGGCGCAATTACAAATCCCCGCTCGAAGCATAGTGCGTAGTGTCGCCTGCGGTGAGTTATTTCGATCAAGGATGCACCCTCAGATTGACAGAGCTTTTGGTAATTCCGTTTGATTTTCTTCATGAGGTAAATTTCAACAAAGGTGAAAGTCATTTTTCACGTATACATAGGACGATCAAAAACTGTAAAGCATGAATTTCATGCGTCACGATTTTCGCCTCTGCGGAATTCGGAGTAAATCCGCTGCTGGGGCCAAGAGCTGAGACAACTTTGAAGCACATCCGCTACGCAGTGTAGCCTAGGCAACACGTCCTGAAGTTTGTCTGAGTGCCAACGTCCTGGCTGAAGCTTTGCCAACATCACTGGCTTCGGTCTGCTATCATCAGACAACAATGGTGGATTCGATGACAAAAACAGAGACTGAACAGTTTGAGCACATCCAGTTTCGGATCCCAAAAGCCAAACTGGATGAGTTTAATTCGATGGTCTACGAGCGCTACGGCATGAAGCATGGCGGCAAGACCAAGATGTTTCTCGACCTGATCGCGGAACATCAGACATCGCAGAGGATCGCGCTGTTGAAAGCCGAGATAGAACGGTTGGAACAGCAAAGGCAGGAAAAGCACGCGCTCTAGGAAAAAACTCACCGCCGGGCCGATAGTTCCTGTGGTCATGGGTGGCGAGAAGCAGTTGCAAATCCAGCACAAAGAAACGCGACTTTCCTGTAGTAATAGATACTACAACTTGCAGTTGACACCCTAAGCGAAGACCGTTGTCCCGTCAAAGTACTGCCGGAACCCAATCGGAGCTGAACCCCCTACCGGCGCAACTCCAGGAGGGCGCGTAATGTCTGAAACCGAAGCCACCATCAATGTGGTCGACTACGACAATATCCAGGCAAGCGTTGAGCATGAGTTGGGAGTTACACCAAACGGTTGGTCAGGGATCGTGACTGAACTTTTTGAGCACATCAAAGCACGCAGTGACAAGATCGGGATCGAGTATCCAAAGGTCCTCCAGATCAAGGAAAAGTTTGGCGAACTCCGGATCTACTTCAGCATTGCATCCGAGGATGAACGCATCCGCGGCTGGGTCGCAGCGGCAATCAGCCGAGCAAACCAGAGTTGCGAGAGATGCGGGAACGCGGCACGCCCGCAGAATTTAGGAAGCTGGGTCATGACGTTATGCTGTTGGTGCGCGCATGAAGAAGCGGCCAGGCGGTTCAATGAGCACAAACGCCGCTATTTCCGAAAAACGGATGCGCCCGAACACCTCGTCTGCGCGGTTTGCGGTTACGTTGGACATGTTGACCGTTCCGATGACAAGCGGAGATGCCCCTGCTGCGTGAAAAAAGACTGGTGAGGTCTAGGTAGGCTCCAACCAGATCGCGATCCTCATCGCGTTGTGCGGAGTAACTTAAGAGCTGATCATCCGCAGCTTCAGAAAAGACACGAAAGCTTCAAACCAGTTCGCGCCGACTGAGAAACCGGACGTTCTGGCGATCTTTATGAAACCAGAATCACCTCCCGATTCTCACTTTGAGCAGGAAACGTGTGTGCCTGAGACGGTCGGAAGGCAGCAATTTACACAACTCATGATAGAAAGTTCCCGGAACTACGCGGTGAATCACAACGTTTTTTCATACTTCATGTTGACACGATGCCCCGCGCTGGGTCAGCTTCGCCTCATGACAAACACACGCATCCACTGCCAACGAATATCGACCTGAGGTCGATACCCCGCGCGAAACACGTGGGAGGCAGCATTGGTATGCGGGCGGGGCTTATACCCCTGTGATAGCTCCAGATAAGAGTGCACGAGTCGGTTCGATTCCGACGCCTCCTACCAAACTCTGGAGGCATTCCATGTCAAAAGACCCCTATACAAATAAAGACCTGAAAAGACGCCTGAAGCTCTACGCCAACGACGAGCTTCTATCGGAAGTTAAAACGCGCATCGAGACTGGTGAGCTGAAAGAAACGCTTCTGTTCCATGGCGCTACAGGTCGGATGTACTCAGACGTTGGAAAGGAAGATAAGCGCCTTCTTCCTCCAGATGCCATTCTGCGATTGGTATTCCCTTTGCACGAATTCGACCCTGAAAGTATCAGGCATCGAAACGTCGCTGAATGCCTGTTCGACTTACCGGACGAACACTTCTCCGCTCTGAAATTGACGGTGGCGGCAGAGACAGAAAAAGGCCTGCATCGTTTTATTGCTGCGCTGGAGGAAATTGCTTCAGAGCAAGAATCCGAACCCCCTAGAACCGGGGATCCGACGGATGACTGACGCCTTCGACTACGATGACATCCGCGGCTCCGTTGAACAGAATTTGGGAAAAGACAATCTGCGATGGGTTCGGATTGTCACCGAGTGTTTTGAAGCGATCAAAAGGCACTGCGACCGGCGTGAGGAAAGCTATCCTTCGGTCGGCCATATCAAGCAGAAATTCGGCTCGCTTCGGATCTACCTGGATGGCGCGCAGGAAGACACGTTCATTCAACTGCGGTTGCAGCAAGCTATGCAGGAAGCTGAGATGTCCTGTGAGCGGTGCGGTAACGCCTCTACGGTCCAGGTCATCGCTGCCTGGCATGTCAACCTGTGTTGTTGGCACGCGCATGAGGCGGCCAGTGAGCGGATGGAGACCTTTCCCACGGTGCGTTTGAATACTCGTGCCAAGCGAGATGCGCTTCAATGTCGTAGCTGCGGTTATATCGGACAAATTGCCTGGGGCGCATCGGGTCACCGATGTCCCGCCTGCGTGGCGAAAGGGTGGTAACCCGATGAGTGGAACAACCTGGGAAGAAGATGAGATTTTTGCGCTGGCTGGCTTTTGCCATGACGAGGCAGACATCCTCCGCCCTGTTTTGAGCGCAGCCAACTCCTTTGCGTCCTGGGAAATCGTGAAGCAAATGATTTTGGAAAGAGCCAGTTCTGAAGACCTCCTCAAAGTGATCAATGAAAGATCTGAAGAAACTGCAAGATTTAGCGATGAGCCTGACAACTGGCGGCAGACGGAAATTAGCCGTTTGAGGGAAATCGATCCTGCTCTCGCCATCTTCGCCCAGGACATGGTGGAACAGATGACGAGCGTTAAGCGCTGGAAAGAGGTCATGGGCCTCATCTCCGAACGTCATGCTGCCGACATGAACATGGAAGCCTCTCGCGCAAAGAGTGAGAAGACCATTGCCGCACGGTATCTTCTGGACAAGGTGGACTATGAGTACCTGCCGCGCACGCTCCGAAACGAGATGCCGGAACATATCAAGCAACTCACAACCTGGAGCAATCAATTCGCCCGGCTGACCTCACTTGATGAGTTGAACGAGCTTCGCGCAGTTTCCCAAAGGTTCCCTCATTGCAACTTCGTCATCGAAGAGATGGCCCATGACATCGAGTGCCGATGGAGCATCGGATCTGACATCCTTCACATCCAACCCACCCTACTGGTTGGCGAGCCCGGCGTTGGCAAAACAGCTTTTGCAAAGACAGCCTGTAAAGCTCTAGGCCTTTACGTGCAGAGCGCAAATGTCGGCGGCAAGTCGGAGAACCATTTGTTTGGTCTTTCGGTAGGTTGGAGTAGCGCGCATGCAGGGATCATGACGGAGGCCGTGGCAACGTCACGCGTCCTTAACCCAATGATCATCCTCGACGAAATCGACAAGACGCACGCGAGCCGCAACGGAGATATCACCGGCGAACTTCTTGCGTTGCTCGAGCCCTCTGAGGCCAGACGATATCGAGAGAAGTACTTAGCTGCTGATGTGGATGCCTCACATGTGAGCTGGATTCTGACGGCAAATGACCTGAGTGGCGTTCCTGCGCCTCTTCTCAGCCGCTGCTCGATCTATGAAATCCCACCCCCGACACCGGAGCAACTGCCTGCCATCATTCAAAGCCTGGTGAGCGAATTTGCTGCTGAGTTTGGGTTGAGACCTGAGTTTTTTCGACTTGATCTGGGCGATGTTGAAGCTTTGGTGGGCACCTATGGGCGGCACAAGTCAGTGCGGGTTCTGAGACGGTTAGTTCGGGGCCTGCTGCATCAAAAGACCAAAAATCACCCCTGGAACTAAGGCGGGTCCATGACGGCCCAAGCATGGAAACACCCAAAATAATAAAGACGAAAAATGCTAAGAGTTGTTGTTTATGTAAATCGTACCCCAATCGCGGAAGCCCGGGCTGGAAACATGAGCGAGCTTGCGGATATTTCTGACTACAAGGTCAGAGTATTCGAAGACGAAGCACCGCATCTCGATATCCCGGCAAAGGATGTGACCGGCTGGATCAAAGGGCACACACGCCGTAGCAGCGTTTGGTATCTGGTTCGGAAAATCGCCGAGTTGGCTGTACGGGAGATTGAAGCAAAGTCTGACAATGAGCACGATGTGTCGCCAGATGACACCCAGCAAAACGAGCAATGAAGAGTACCGGATCTGGTCTCCCGTCCTTCTGCAACATCGCAAACTACTCGCGCTGGAAGACGAGCTTGTTTGCAGCATTAGAGCCTCTCCTGAAGAAGCGCTCGCACGCCCGAGAACTGGCTTTCCGAGGGCGATGAAGTATTATGCAAAGTTAGCCAATTGCCCGAAAGCGTCAGATACAGTGGGAATGAGAATGTCAGAAGAAGGGCACAATAAGACTACGGAAGAATTCGAGAAATGCTGCGAGGTTGACGCCATCACGGTGGCCTTTCTCCTCGTCAAAGCAGCTCAGTTCGCCTCAGAGGATGGGCCAACGCGAAAAAGCATGAGCGCTGATGAGTGGGGAGAACTCGCCCCAAAGCAGGTCTAACAGGGGTAAGTGCCGCCGGTTTTTGAAATGTGCGCGATAGGTTTCTAGCAGCCGACATTCGCAACAAGACTTTGCAATTTCCGAGATGCAGATAGCCATCTGAGTTTGCCAGCGTTACCGGTGAGATGTTAGGGTGGTCCTGCGCGCCGGAGGGCGCGACGCCTCAGATCATCTCGGGGTCTAACCATATTGTCCGCGAGTTCCGCCGCTTGATCTCTTCGTTGTAGCTCGGCCAGTTCCCGGTCTTGTAAGTCGGAGGTGTCGGTCTACTCACGCCCTCCAGCCATCACACTGGTTTCACAGATTGAATCCTGTCACGCGTTCTTTGCAACAGAGCTCTCAGCCACTTAAGCTATTGAGTCTCACATCTAAGCCCGCCTAGTCTACCGTGTGCTGGAAAAAATGGATCCTTTCGTCGTCGACGACGATGCGAGCCCTGTAGAATTTCAGGACGCGTTCTACATATTCGACTGGAGCTGCATGGCAGGTGACAGAGTTGTATCCTTCGATAAGCTTGTATTCGTTAGATGCAATCCCAATTTCTCTGGCAACCTCTGATGGTCGCTTCCCAATTTGGGCCCTCGCTGAAGCGAACCCCGGATATGCAGAATATTGGCCATTATCTGCCTTCAATCTTTCACTGAGCCGGAAGACATGTTCTCTCTTGTCCAGCTTCACACCCACTTCTGTCGAGTAAATATTTGAAACTGCATTAAAAACCTTGGAAACTAGCGTATAGGAGCCTGGTTGTCCGGATTCCCATTTTCGTAAGGTTTGCGCTGATGGACGGGCGCCACAAATGGTGGAAATTTCATTTTTTCCTCTGCCCATCTCTTCTCTCAAATTGTGGAGTGATGGAAAGAACGCTCGATTGCCAGCCATTTTTTCATCCCCTCCCAAACACTTAGTTTTATAATCAGGTCATGTGTACGTAACATATTGTTGGAAAATTAGCGATACCTATCGCTATCTACCGTTAGGTTCCCCTGAACATCGACGCATATCCGGGTTCATATGTGAAATAGGATTGACTCAGCCATTGATGGGTTTTGTGGTTAAATTACAGCCGGGAACCCACAATAGGATTGCGATACGGGTTAATTTGACTAATTCTTGTACAATACAGTCCTGCAAACCTTGACATCAGCCAAGTCTTGTACAACATTACGAATGTAACAACAGTCGAACTCTATGCGTGGAGCATGAAAATGAACCAAGTATCGAAAAAAATTGACTATGCGAGCGTCTCTTTAGAGGAGGCCAGCCCGCCTCACACTGTTGGCTTCAGTGATGCCCGGCGAGCTTTGCCTGCGTTAATCAAGCAGGTTGCTGACACGGGCGTTCGTGCGGTCATAACAAGATATGACAAGCCAGCTGTTGCAGTGGTCCCCCTTGCGGATCTCAGGCGGCTTGAAGCTTGGGATGCGGAAAGGGCTGGTGAACTGACATTTGAAAAGGATGTTTCTGCCGACTCGCTTCAAAAGTTCATGGAAATTGTCGAAGACGAAGCTGGTTCAGACCAGGCGTCGGACGAGGTGCTCGTTGAATGTGCAGCAGTTGTAGATCACATGCTGGCATCGATGCTTGCCGTCCCGGAGATGGAAGCCCGATTCCAGCAAGTGATGGCCTCCGCGATCAGGGATGTGGCGAGTAGCACGACAAAGTCTCCGGCGGTCGACCTGACGGCGGAAGCCCTTGGTACGAGGCTGCAACAAAATGTGCTTGCGGCGTTTTCCTCTCGATAAAAACGCTAGATTATATTGTGATTTCGTAGTACGCATCGGCTTTCAAAAGGCGCAAAGCCGATGCTGTTCTTTGAGAATATGAAATGAGTACATTTAAATCTGGCGAGTATGATCTGATGATCACTCCTCGAAAAAGCACCCAGTTCAAAATGGTTCTGGAGAAGATTGCCGAAGTAGAAGGTGAAACCTTGGAGGCAATTCAAAAAAAGCTCTGGCGGGCAATAATGGCTGATGTTCAGAGCGGGTGTTTTCCGGCTGCATCACAAGTCAGAACGGGTACGGGAGTACCGGATAGAGCATTCACGATGAGTTTTTCCGGGGAAGTTTTTTCTGCATCAATCGATACTGAGTTGATGCTGGTTGTGCTTCACGACATTACTGGCCCGTAGACTGATCTCGCTCTTCCATCATAGTGAATGGCGTTTCAATTTTTGAAATATTTCCACTACCGTTGAGGCGAACGGATGAAGCGTATCCAAGTTCGCAAAACCATTTAAGGTTCCGTAAAACTTTGAGGCAAAAGAGCTTCTTTTTGCACTCTCCGAAGATTGCAATACACACCATTTCACCTGGTGCAATTTGAATGGGATTGCTGTGTGTTGCGTACTCCAAGGGCTTTTCATGTTGGGTCAAATGTAGCGTTGCACTGGTGACTTTAAAAAATGAAATTTTCATCTCGACACTGTTGATATACAGGGTCATGAGCCCATTGTTTTGGACATTTAACCGGCTGTAGTAGCTCGCCCCGTCCCTGGAAACAGAGAGACGGCCCGGCAACGGGGAAATTGTTGAGTTCCCGTTTATATTCAGTGACAAATACAAATCTGCCGCCATATTCTTCAGCTCAAGAAGTGCCAAAATACAAATCGCTGATATGATAAGGCCGCCGTTATCAGAGTTGGTTACAAACGAAGCGATATCTAAAATGATCAGTTTGTAGGTGCTTGTCCCGTCGGATGTAGCGACAGTATCTTTCATTGAGTTAATAGTTTTAGTGAAAATATTTGGTACAAGAAGTACGGCGATGAGGGATGCGATAAGTCGCCTGAACATATACTTTGGATCCGAGAACCCATACAAAATTAAAAACAGAGCAACTATTGAGAAGAATATACCGGAAACAGGTTGAAAAATTGGAAAAAAAATAGCAGCGCAAACTAGGCCAGCTATCATTGCAGATTGAAAAAAAACTCTTTTAAACCACTCACTCATCAATCAGTCTTTCTATACATTTTATCATTTGTTCAAAAATTTGCTTTGCCCGCCGTGATTGAACCGACCTAAGTGGCCCAGTTTGATTGTTAGTGCATGACCGGTCTCCGGTCCATCGGGAAGATGCAGCGTTAGCAATTAAATACAGCTAGTCTGACTTTTTCGACTAGTTATACAGGTCGCAACGACCACGATCTAGAAGTTAGGGTTTTGCCCTTCAAATCAACTATATGTGCTGCGATATGATCACCCTAAAACTGATCTACGCCTGTCCCCTAGCGGCTTTTTCAAGGAAGGCGACGCCCGCGCTTAGCTTTTTGCCAATGCAGTAAAGGTCAGATCAAAGGGACACGACAGTAGCCTTTCAACTTATGAACAAAGTACTACCTTGGGCCGACCGCCCAACTTTGCAAAGTCCGGTTTCTACGTATCACTGACCTTTGAGTGCCAAGAAGCATTTTGAACTTTGGGCTCATGGCTGCTGCTGAAGGAATGTTCACGACCGACCGATGTTCGGATGCAGCGGGGGATTGGCTGGCGAGAGCCCAATCGCTCCATAATTGCGACTTATGTTAAATCTCGAACAGTCTCTGGATCGGGGCAAAATTCGCATTTCTTATACGTGAGATTAATTTCGACCTGCAATGGTTGCCCGGTATTCTACATGAGGATTTGACATGAAAAAACTTGCAACAATCGACCTACCCAGGACAAGCGCCAATGCATTTGAAGTGCTGGCACGCTGCCAGGCCGCAGCCGAAAAAGCCGGAGGCGAACAAGCCAGAATTCAGACTTTTCTGGAGGAAGCCGTCCAGGGTGATTATGAGCACTTATTGCGTGTGGTGAATACCCACTTCGAGGTCTCTAGCGCCAGGACTTGACTAGAGAGGGCCTGGTATGCCGCCAGGCCCCTAACTCAAAATACTCTCAGTCACCGGTAATGCGCTCGATATGGTTTCTCTTCCGCAAGGCATTGGGGGCAAACTGGGTCAGAGTGAAGACGTTCGTATTGCCAATCTCGACTACCCGAGGCCCTGTTGGTCGTTCCTCAAGACTCCGGCTACGACCTGAAGCAGCTGGCAAAACTCAGAGATGAAATCGGTCTTGATGGAATTCGTTTTGCGACACTACCGGAAGCTGGAGCCAAGCATTTTGAAGACTAGGTGGTTCAGGAGTAGAAGTCTAAAGTCATAAAACTAAGGATCAATTGCGCCGATTTTGAGCAACTTTTCTCTTTCAATTGCATCTTTAGGAATGATCGCCATGAATGTTCGCGGGGGAAGTCGACCGCGCCCCAGCTCATCTAGCAGCGCGTTACCAAAGGTATCTGAAAGTAAAGCTATTCCTTCTGGCCCCAGTACACCACGTGCGCCTTGATTCTTACGCAGACGCTTCATTGGATCATCTTGATCAAAAAGAAGCGCTTCAACCACTTCGCGCGGCACAGGCTTGTCAAGGTTTCGACGGAAAAACTCAGCTGCGCGCGCAGTACCAGGCATAACTTTTCGGAGCTCTCGGAAAGCTTTCATATCAAACGCTCGCCAAACGGAGGTCGGATAACTCGCACCTTCGACCAACCAAAGTACATTAACAACTGCTCCTGACTTCACACCCCGTTTTCCGTCGCGGTTCGGAGCGTTGAGGTATTCCTTACGGGCGAGCATTACCCCCATCCAGCATTGGCTTTCTTCCTCTTTAGAGTTAATTACCAGACAAGGCCCTTCGTCGCGGTAAGTTTCGGGCGGAATCATCCAAGCGTTGTCCAGCGTATTTTTGATGTCGACGTCTCTATTTCCGATCACAAGATCGCGGATCCCCTTCGGAGCGCCAAGAAAGTCGCGAACGTAGTGCTCAATCTTGAGACCCACAAAGGTCTTTTCCACGTTGTCGAGTTCGCCGATTTCGGTTCGTCCTGTTCGGATTGGGTCAAGTACAAAATCGATGGCATCACGGACTGCCTGCGGAAACGCCATTCTTATGGCCGTTTCACCACCAGCGATATCGAGAATTCCCAATCGTATTCGATCCAGCTCTTCGAAGTCTGGATGCGACTGATCTACAACTGAAGGTAACATCTTCATGAAATTTTTTTTGTCGGCAACCGGGTCAGATGTGGAGTCGAAACGACTGAAAAATTACGTAGCTTCTCGGCGCTAAGCAACTGCGTGGAGGGCGCGCGCGGTTAGCGCGGAAAAAAGCTGTTTTCCAACTGCTTCTGCAACAGGTGGAGGGAATGCATTACCAACTTGGCGATATGCGTTTGTCTTTGCACCAGTGAAATGCCAGTTGTCGGGAAATCCTTGAAGCCTGGCTACCATTTGGACCGTCAGGCGAGGCATTCCCACGTGGTCTGGTCCTGGTGCCTCTGGAGCGATTGTCCTCCCCTCGACCCCAAGTGAAGCCCAAGCCTTACGCGCACGAGTTGGCCCAAGATCGGGCCCTCCGTGCTTTTTACTACCACCAACAATAGTTGGCGCAATTTCATTTGCCTGCTTCGCCCAAGCATCGACACCTCTCCAGCCATTCTCAGACATCATTTGCTTGAGAGTTTGACCGACGGTTTTAGGCCTCCGCTTTGATGGTTCCGGCCAGGAAAAATGCTCTACTCTGCTTTGTTCAACTGCCATAATGATAACGCGCGGACGTAGCTGTGGGACGCCGAAATCTGATGCATTCAATAATTTAGGTTCAGAGTGATAGCCTAACTTTCGTAGCTGCTTCTTGAGATGTAGCCGGTAGTCTTCAAACACCGCATCAAGGAAACCGCGTACATTCTCAATCATGATGGCACGCGGACGCATAACACTAATGATGTCAATGGCTTCATCAAAAAGATTGCGCTCGTCGGCCCGCCCAAGCTGTTTTCCAGCTTTGGAAAATGGCGGACATGGTAGCCCTCCAGCCAGCAGATCAATTCCTTGAAACTGGTTTGCTGCATCCTTGAAGACACGCATGTCTTCCTCGAGTACATTCCATTTAGGACGATTATGACGCAGGGTATTGCAGCAGTGCTTGTCAATCTCCACCAGCGCTTGATGACGAAATCTGGCCCTTTCAAGACCAAGAGCCTGACCGCCAGCTCCTGCACAAAGTTCCAGAGATGTCAGCATGTAGATGATCCTCCTCAGTGCAATACAACAGGTTGCGGAATCTGGTGCAACCTTGTTTAGCCCAAGCGCAAAATGTTCACAATACGTTCTACACAGTGTGAGCTACTTCGCGAAGGAAGATAGCGTCTGTGCCTCATTCAGCTAACGAGAACTTAAAGACCTTTGTGTCGCCAACACCAACTGAAAAATTCTTTGAATCAAACTCAGCCGGCCGCACGTAGACCACCCTATTTACTGGAAGAACCGCAGCGGCCAAGCCGCATATTATTGTTTCAAGTTTACCACCAGTCAGTGCGATTTCGAAATTTGATCTAAGTGTTTGGTAGGCTTCCAAGTGGTTCTCAAATAGAGCGCTGACAAGTCCACCCGGCTCACTCGTTGAAAACTCAATAGCTGACCCCAATTCCCCGCTTCTAGTAGCAATGCTGGCAGTTTTTTGAGCTACTTTGTGGCGGTAGCTCTTTCCTGAAGGAACAAATACATCAATTTCATCGTAAGCAATTTCGTCAACCAGATGTAGTAGTCGCCCGTGTTTTGCTGAAGAGAATGCACAGAGCTTACGGTTTCGTGATGGGTCGGAACGAAGCTCTTCAACGATCACGACTCTATAAGGTAATTTATCACCGCTGAGAATGTCCGAAAGCGTATCTACCCCGGCATCGCCCCAAAACTCTACACCATCTCCAATCGCGGCACTTAGATCAGCCTCGGTAGGCTGATACTCCTCTGGTTCTGTTATAGCTGCCCAAACCTCACTGCTCTGCGAGAATGTACTCTTAACCAGCTTGAAAATAGCAGGTTTTGTCAATCCTGACGCGTCAACTAGCGTCTTCCCAGACAATGGGATATTCGCGCCTGACATAATTTCGTCAATTTTCACCTGCTGGAAGTTTGCCCCCAAATCCTCTGCTAGCTTTTGTGTCTCGGCTATTTTTCCAGGTATGGCGGGCTTTTTGGCGGATATCGGCGGTAAGTCGCAAAAATATCATTTAAAATCAATGATATATGGCGGAGACGAAGGGATTCGAACCCTCGAGACGGTTTCCCGCCTACTCCCTTAGCAGGGGAGCGCCTTCGACCACTCGGCCACGTCTCCGCCGACGGGTATATCCTTGCAAGCAACGGGAATACAAGGCGAATTTTCCAAATTGTCTCGCTTTTGATTGAAACTTCGGAACCTTTTGAAAACATGTAAGAAACATCCTCAAAAAAGGGTGTGTGCAGTGAGGGTCAGGGCCGCTGCAATCCGACGTGATCAGGACCGTCACTGATCGTAAGGCACTTGGGCTTGGCTAACGCAGGCCAATTCGCTCCGGTCCGCGAGGAAATTCTCGGCCAGGCCAACGTCAGAGGCGTTCATTCACTGCAAATCCAATCGGGGTCGCACCGCGTGCTTTACACTGCCCCAGATGAATTGCGCGGCTGGTGTAAGGATGATCCAACAGAGGCGCGCGGCGGAAACCGGGTTCGGGCGGGCTTTGAAAGCGGGCAATCGGGTTGCTTCTGACCGGCCATGACCCCGACACCCAAATGATCGGCAAAGATCGAGCCGCTGTTGGTGCCAAAGTAGTTCCGGGCGGAAACGTGTGTGTCACCGGCCATCGCCTGCCCCAGAACGGTGACATCTTGCGACTATAGCTGCGCAGCAAAACTTGCCACGAACTTGCGCAGCCTCTCAATGGCAGCTCTATCGATCAGTGTCCCGGTCTCGTCGAACAACTCGCTTGCCCCGCCCAGCATCAACCGGCCTTCGAACCAGGGGCGGGTTTTGAGGGTGCGAAGTACGGGCCACCAGGCATCCTGCGCCAAAACGGTACCATAGCGCATGGGCGACGCGCCCATCACGGCAACGGGTTTTCCGACAAACAAATCGGCGGCAGACCCGCTGGCCATCCAGTCTATGGTGTTCTTGAAAACGCCAGGTAGGCCGTTGTTGTATTCAGGGGTCGCCAGCAATAACCCGTCCGCATCTTCCAGCTGATGACGGAGCAATTCGACAGCCCGAGGTGTCTCTCCGCGGGCTTCCAGGTCCGCGTTATAGAGTGGGACCTGCGCAATTGAGCCTATGATCAAGTCAATGTCATCTGGCATCATTGTGGCCGCTGCGCGAAGTAAGCCGCTGTTGTAGGAATCGCGTCGCAGACTTCCGGACAGGCCAAGAATCTTTGGCATTTGAAGCGCCTCAAAATCGGGGTTCACAATGGGCACAATACCGTGTTGACCCGTCTTTTGCGACCACTTCAACGCGGCAAAGCGGCTACGTGATCCGAACCCTCACGGCCAATCAGGCAAAGGCAGCCACTAAAGGTCTGGCGCCTGAAACCTGCGCCCTAAACGGCGTGTCGGGACCGCGCGACTCTTAAGCTGGAATCTGAAAGCTTGCCAAAAGGGCCGTTTTCGGCGCATATTTGTTTAGTTTTAAGAAATTTAATGACTAATAAAATCGACAATATGAGGTGAAATTTCGGGCGCGGGGTGGATTGAACCCCTACAGGAACCTTTTGGGGGAAGGGGACTTGGTGTTGGCCTGGTTAAAAGTTTGTTTGGTTTTTTTGACACTTGTGACGTTACCGGTTTCGGCAAAGGCTGCGATTGGAAAAGTTCTTCGTGTAACTCAGGGCGCTGAAATTACCCGTGCGGGTAAAACCATGCGTTTGCGCGAAGGGATGGAAGTCGCCTCGGGCGATACAATCTCGACCAACCGAACGGGTGTTGTCCAGTTGATCTTTGTGGACGAAACAAAGATCGCGGTCGGTCCCAATGCGCAAATGGTGCTGGATGTCTCGATGCTGCGCGGCGGGCGCAAAGCAAAGAACTTTACTGTCAAGGCTTTGGGCGGCAGTTTCCGTTTCATCTCGGGTAAAAGCCGCAAGCGGGCGTATTCGATCCAGACTCCCACAGCGACGATGGCCGTGCGGGGAACAACGTTTGACATGTGGATCACTTCTGGCAACCAAAGCGCGATGATCGTCATCGAGGGTACCGTGCGTATGTGTGGCACAGGCGGATCATGCCGGTCGGCCAGCCGCCAATGCAGCTTTTTTGCCACCAATTCCGGCGGGCAGGTTGGACGCGCCGCAGATCGCCAGCAATACGACAAGGCATTGAAAGGCGGATTTCCTTTCCTGCAATCGCAACAACGGCTACTACCGGCATTCCAGGTCGATGCCGAAGGATGTTCCGGTGACTCTGTGGCTGCCCCTCGTATTAAGTCGGACGCGCCCGAGGTCAGAACGGCCCGTCGGCCCGCACCGGAACGCCAGGCGGCGACCAAATCCGCACCGGTCGAGCGCGGTGAGCAAACCGAGGCAAAGTCCGAAGCCGGCGCAAAGTCGGGCACCGGCGCGCAATCTTCGGCGGGCGAAGTGAGTGTTTCGGCGGGCTCGCCCAGTGAGCGGGACGGAGGCGGGGGCGCCAGGGCGACAGCAACGGCTGGCGATGTCACGGCCGAGGCTGGCGGGTAGCGTGTATTCAAAATTTCTTTCGCCTTCGCGATCAGGAGGCTGACGTGGCGGGTAAAGCAACAGACAGAAAGGCGCGATGGCTGGCGTTTCGGCTGGTCGGTCTGGCGCTGATCATGTTCGGTTGCTTCATCCGCGTCATGGACCCCTATCCGGTCCAGATGTCGCGACTGATTTACTTTGACGTGCTACAGCGCATCTCTCCGCGCGCGTATGATCCGGGCTTGCCTGTGCGGGTCGTGGACATTGACGAGCGCTCGCTGGCAACCTGGGGTCAGTGGCCGTGGCCACGCACGCAATTGGCGCATATGGTGACGCGGTTGTCGGAATACGGCGCGGCGGCCATCGCGTTTGACATGTTGTTTGTGGAACCCGACCGCTATTCCCCGTCGCGGTTACTGCAAGACCCGGCCTTGTCCGGGATTTTGCACATCGATCAGGGTGCCGCGAACCTGGATAATGACCAGAAATTTGCTGCGGAAATCGCCAACCTACCTGTCGTGCTGGGTGTCGCCGCGCGCTTGTCTGACAGTGGCGAGGTGGTTTCTCCGAAGGCCGGTCTTGTCGAAATCGGCGAAAACCCCGCTGCGGGCCTGGTGAGCGTTGCACACTGGACGCCGCTGGCCCATCCGCTAGAGGACTACGCGTCCGGTATCGGTGGCGTCAACGTTTCGCCAATCGGCAGCCTTGGTGTTGTTCGCCGTGTCCCGGTGCTGTGGTCTGGACCGGGCGGAGTCCTGCCTGGTCTTGGCGTCGAAGCGCTTCGTGTGGCGATGGATGAGCCTGTGTTCTTTGCAGAAGGGGCCCAGGACGAAGCCGGAATCATGCTGGGGGTTGGCGTCGGTGGCTTTGATTTGCCGACGACCGAAAACGGTGAAGTTTGGGTTCGCTACAGGCGAGACAATCCCGGTCTCTATTTGTCGGCAGATGATGTCATGCAAACCGAAGAAATCCCCGCCCTACGGTCCGAGATCGAGGGGCGCATCATTCTGATTGGCACCTCTGCCGCAGGTCTGTTTGACATGCGCGAAACGGCACTGGGTGAATCCGTTCCCGGCGTTTCGATTCATGCGCAAATCATCGAGCAGATTTTGCTGGGCGAGATGCTCAGCCGCTCGGACGTGACCGCTGCGCTTGAGCTATTGGCCTTTGTAGTTTTGGGCATTGTGGTGACCGTGGTCATGTCGAGCTATGGTGCCGTTGCATCCTTTGTCGCCGGGGGCGTTGCTGCGGCGGTCGTCATGGGGATCAGTTGGGCTGCGTTCCAAAATCAGTTGGTCCTGTTTGATGCCACTTTCCCCTTGCTGGGCGGTATGGCGAATTTCGGTCTGCTGGCCGCTTATCTTTTTGCTTCGACGGAACGAGAGAAACGTGTGATCCGCCAGACGTTCTCGCACTACGTCGCCCCCGAAATTCTCGACGAGATGGAGGCAAACGGCCATCAGTTGCAATTGGGTGGAGAAACCCAGGAAATCACTGTGATGTTCTCGGACATACGCGGCTTTACCCCGCTGTCCGAGACGGTCTCGGCAACCGATCTCGTGGCACTATTGAACGAATTGTTTTCGGAAATCGGCGACCGAATTCTGGATGAGCGCGGTACGATTGACAAATTCATCGGCGACGCGGTCATGGCCTTCTGGAACGCTCCGCTGCCGGTAGCGGACCACCCGTGCAGGGCTGCATTGGCGGCATTGAAGATGCGGCAGGCACTGAGCGCGTTCAACGCGTCCCCAATCATGGAGGGGCGTCCACCGGTCGCTTTGGCGACAGGCTGTGCAACGGGGACGGCTTGCGTCGGCAATATCGGGTCGCGCAGTCGATTCAACTATACCGTCATCGGGGACGTCGTGAATGTGGCTGCAAGGATCGAACAGAACTGTCGGCACGTAGAATACGATATCCTCGTTTCACAAACCGTTTACCAGGCAACGCGGTCGGATCTTGCAATGCTCGAGGCCGGGTATGTTGATCTGAAAGGCAAAAGCGAATCCGAACCGGTCTATATTCTGATCGGAGACCGCGCGGTTGCGCGCAGCCAGGGTTTTCGAGCGCTGAAATCCGCGCATGACAGGTTGCTGTCGGGCATTCGCACCCGCGCACCTCAGACAGCGGTCGCCGAACTTTGTGATGCATGTCGGGATATGGCTGTTGGGGTTGAGCCAGGGTTGGCCGACTTCTACCGCTCGATCCCGGGGCGCGCAGCCGAGTTTAGGGCGGACACGAAAACCGGGCGGATTATGTTCAGTCACCATAACGGTAAAGGTAAATCAGCAGAATGGAGCGAACCGTCCAGCCAGTCCTGAAATAGAATGGGGCCACTGTTGGAAATTCAACAGCGGCCCCTGTCCGTGGATCAAAAGGTTTCAGTCTCGCCCCCTCGAATACTATCTAAAAAAAAACGGGCTAAAACTTTCGATATATTCGAGACTGACCTTCTACACTCATCGGAACACGTTCATATTGCACGATGGCCGAGGGTGTATCAGTGAACCAGATCACATTCGTTGAAAATTAGTTGTTTACCGCCAATCAAAAAATCCCGGTCCGGCTTGTGCCAATAGATCCGCTGCCATTTTCTGACCCAAAGCCGCACCGTCGGAGGCAGGTCCCGACGCCTCAAGCGCAATGGATTCGGACCCGTCCGGGCGCAAAACTTCGCCGCGCAGTGACAGCTGTCCATTTTCGATCTGCGCCAGCCCTGCAATGGGTGTTTCGCACGATCCGTCCAATCCCAATAGCAGCGCGCGTTCAGCGGCCAGACGGTCGCCTGTCTCTGAATGGTGAATGGCGGCCAGCAGGTCAGCCGCGCGTGCGTCATCGCTGCGTCTTTCGATGCCAATCGTGCCCTGCGCGATTGCGGGCAGCATGTCATCGGGCGAGATCGCTGTTGCCGGAACCTCGTTCATCTGCAACCGCCGCAACCCGGCCATTGCCAGAAAGGTGCAATCGGCAACGCCATCGGCCAACTTTTTCAACCGGGTCTGCACGTTGCCCCGAAACTCGACCACTTGCAGGTCAGGCCTGCGGTTCAGCAACTGGGCCCGCCGTCGGAGCGATGAGGTGCCGACCACCGCGCCTTGGGGCAAGTCGTGGATCGAGTTCAGAGTGGGCGAGATAAACGCATCGCGCACATCTTCGCGCGGCAGGAACGTGTCCAGCACCAGCCCGTCGGGTTGTTCGACCGGCATATCCTTGGTGGAATGTACCGCGATGTCGATATCGCCGCGCAACATCGCCTCTTCGATTTCCTTGGTGAACAGGCCCTTGTTGCCGATTTCCTTCAATGGGCGATCGGCGTCGATCATGGCGCGGTTGTCGCCCGTGGTCTTGATCACCACGATCTCGAACGCTGCGTCTGGCAGGTCGAACGCCACGCTCAACCGCTGCCGGGTCTCATAGGCTTGCGCCAGGGCAAGGGGCGATCCACGGGTGCCAATCTTGAGCGGTGAGTCGGGGGAGGGCAGGGTCAGTGTCATGGCCTCAGCTTTAATCGCGTCACATTGCCCTGACAATGGGGGCAAAGCTTGACAAATTGCCACTGAGGGCCGACGCGTAGCGGCACACCGGAAGACTGGGGGCAGGCATGGCCGAGACAAAGAAAGTGTTGCGCGCGTTGGCGGGCGAGGTGCAGGACATCCCACCGATCTGGATGATGCGGCAGGCCGGGCGGTATCTGCCCGAATATCGCGCGACCCGCGCGCAGGCCGGAGATTTTCTGTCGCTATGCTATACCCCGGATCTTGCCGCCGAAGTCACGTTGCAACCGATCCGTCGCTACGGGTTTGATGCGGCGATCCTGTTTGCCGATATTTTGCTGGTGCCCCAGGCGCTGGGGGCCGACCTTTGGTTTGTGACCGGCGAAGGGCCGCGGCTGTCGACGATTACCCGGCAATCGGAGTTCGATGCTCTGAAACCAGTTGAAGCAATTCACGAAACGTTGTCCCCGGTTTATGAAACAGTGCGCATCCTGTCGCAGGAATTGCCGTCCGAAACGACGCTGATCGGATTTGCAGGCGCACCTTGGACGGTGGCCACCTATATGATCGCCGGGCGTGGTACGCCGGATCAGGGACCCGCGCATGCGCTGCGCGAAGGGAACGCGGCCTTGTTCGAAGCGCTTCTGGATCGCATCACGGCTGCAACGATCGAATACCTCTCGGCCCAGATCGATGCCGGGGCCGAAGTGGTGAAGATATTCGACAGTTGGGCCGGGTCGCTGAAGGGCGACGCGTTCCGGAAATATGCCGTGGAACCATGCCGGGTAATAACGCAAGCCATAAAGGCCCGTCACCCCGGAACCCCTGTCATCGGCTTCCCACGGGAAGCAGGTGAAGGTTACGTGGGGTTTGCCAAAGCAACGGGCGTGGATTGCGTCGCGTTGGACAACTCGGTGTCACCTGCTTGGGCGGCAGAGCACGTTCAGGCGGATGGGTGTGTGCAGGGGAACCTGGCCTCATCCCATATGGTGACCGGTGGGCAGGCGCTGGTGGATGAGACCCGCAGGATTGTCGAGGCGTTCTCAAAGGGACCGCATATTTTCAATTTGGGCCATGGGATTACGCCGGACGCGAATCCGGAAAATGTTCAATTGATGATTGATACGGTGCGCGGGCGGTGAGTGGGCAGGGGGCCAGCCCCCTCTTGGCCTTTGGCCAATTCACCCCCGGGATATTTTTAGCCAGATGAAGGGGCGGATTTTGCGTTTGCGGAGAGTTCGTCCAGTATCTCTGGCGCGTGTTCTCCGCGTTTTGGACTAGGCTTTGGGTGCCAAAAATGGGTCGAGAAGCGAGGGGCGGCCGCGGCTTGTGTCGTGCCGTTTTGGGTGAGCCAGACTTGCCGCGCAGTATTCATCGGGTGATCTCGCGCCTCTTGTGGTGATAGCACGGGCGCGACACAGGCGTCGGTTCCGTGGAAAAGTTCTGCCCAGTGATCGCGTGGTTTGCTGGCAAAGATGTCTATTAGTTTACTGGTTAGGCGTGGCCACGCAGTGCGATCATATTGTTCGGCAAAATCCAGGTCATCACTGAGGCCGAGTATTTCGAGGAAGCTGGCGTAGAACTTGGGTTCTAGGCATTGGACCGAGAGGAAGGCTCCATCAGCGCAGCGGTATGTTCGACTCCAATGCGGGCCGTCCAGCAGGCTTTGACCGCGTGAGGTTGAGAGGTTGCCGGTCTGGCCCAGGCTCATAAGCAGGTTCATCATATGGGCCGAGCCGTCATAGATTGCTGCATCCACAACGGTGCCGTTGCCGGTGCGTTGGGCCGATAGCAGGCCAGCGAGGATACCAGCCACCAGATACATCGCGCCACCACCGATATCACCCACCAGCGTGGCTGGCGTCATTGGCGGCTGGCCGGGTTCGGAAGCGTACCACAAGGCTCCGGACAAGGCGATGTAGTTCAGATCGTGCCCGGCATTCTGCGACAGAGGGCTTTCCTGCCCCCAACCGGTCATGCGCCCATAAATCAGCCTCGGGTTGCTGGCGTGACAATCTGTTGGGCCCAGGCCCAGCTTTTCCATCACACCGGGTCGGAACCCTTCGATCATTGCATCGGCGGTGTCGATCAGCTGTCTGGCGGTCGCCAGATCACGCGGGTCTTTGAGGTCCAGCGCAATGGACCGCTTGCCGCGATCCAACAGCGAGCGGTCTGGCATGCCCGGGGTCACCGGCGCGCCCTTGCGGTGGATGGTGATGACGTCTGCCCCCAGATCTGCAAGCAGCATGGCCGCAAAAGGCCCCGGGCCCAATCCTTCGATTTCTACAATGCGGATTCCGCTTAGCATTTTGTCTCTCTCCTCATGTTGCAAGTTTTCCGGGACCGAGGCGAATTGCAACCCTTTGAGTTGGTAGCAGACGCTTGTCAGACATCCGCTTGCGGCGTAGCCTCTGCAGCGGGATGGAGTGAGGGTCGGATGCGCCTTTGGATAATGTTGTGCGCGGTCACTGCGGTGGCCATTTTGGCGACCATAATTGTGCGCCTGCACCCACCGGGTAGCCTGTCACTGGCGGCAGGCCCCGACGGAGGTGCCTATGTGCAGGTGGCCCGAGACTATGGCACCATTCTGTCTCGTGATGATATCCAGATGGATAGTGTCAAGACCGCAGGGTCGGTCGAAAATGCCGAATTGCTGAACCAAGGGGCGGTAGACGCGGCCTTTTTACAGGGCGGCATCAGAGTTGATCCAAGCAAGGCCGAAGCGGTTGGTGCGGTGTTCTTTGAACCGATCATCTTTCTGGCCCGCGATGACGCCACGATCCCCCGCAATCCCGCCTTGTGGAAAGGGCTGCGGATCAACAGTGGCGCGGCGGGATCAGGAACTGCCGCAGCTTTTCGGGATTTTGAGAACGCGGTCGGTCTGACAGAATCCGACAACGAACACCTTTCGATTCCCTACGCCGACGCGGCTGAGGCGCTGCTGGACGGGCAATTGGATATTGCAGTTTTTGTCGCTCCGATCGAGGCGCCTTATCTGAAAGCGGCCTATGAAGTACCCAGCCTGCGCGTGCTGGATCTGGATCATGTTGAGGCGATCTCGCGTCGGTTGGAATATGCAACCGTGGTGACCGTGCCGACGGGCGGCATGTCGCTGGACCCCGTCCTGCCGCCGCGCCCGGTTGATCTCATCGCGATCGAGGCGCGGCTGGTCGTCCGCCCCGACCTGCACCCAGCGCTGATCAACCGCCTGACCATGGCTGCGCTGGAACTGCATCGCACCAGAGGTATCATCACGGACCCGGGTGTTTTTCCAAGTTTGGAAGGCACCGGGCTGACAGTCAGCAACACCGCGCGGCAATTGATACTGGAGGGGCCTTCGACCTGGCACAACTGGTTGCCCTATTGGGTGGCAGCCCAGATCAACCGGGTGCTGCTGTTGCTGTTGCCATTCTTTTTCATTGTCGTGCCGCTGCTGCGGCTTTTGCCCATGGCTTATGCCTATTTCATGCGCTGGCGCGTCTGGCAGCATTACCCCGAGATACGGGATATTGAAAATGAACTGACAAACAATCCGGGTCCAGAGCAACTGGCGGACATGCAGGAACACCTGCATGAATTGGATGACCGTCTGGCGACCCTGCGCCTGCCTGCCGCATATCGGCAAGGGCAATATGATGCCCGTCTGCATCTGGAGCTTGTGCAAAAGCGGATCGCGGAGATGCAGCGCACCAGTCACTCGTGACGAGCGCCAGACTTGTGCGACAATGGACGTGCAGGGGACCTTCGCTACGGAAATGCGCATAAACCTGTGCGGAAATGCCCTGTTCTCTTGCCGGATGGCGGGATAGTGTCGCGGCCAGAGCGAGGGAACGCATGACAACCATTCTATCCATCCGGGATTTACGCAAATCCTATGAAGGTGGCTTTGAGGCGCTGAAGGGTGTCTCGCTGGACATCGAAGAAGGTGAGATTCTGGCTCTGCTTGGTCCGAACGGGGCAGGTAAGACCACGTTGATTTCTACCGTGTGCGGGATCACCACGCCAACCTCGGGGTCGGTGACCGTGGGTGGACATGACATTCAGACCGACTTTCGCGCTGCACGTAAAATGATCGGTCTGGTGCCGCAGGAAATCGCGCTGGAGCCGTTTGAAAAGGTTTGGAACACCGTCCGGTTCTCGCGTGGCCTTTTCGGTCATGGCAGCGACAATGCCCGGATTGAAGAGATCCTCCGCAAACTGTCCCTTTGGGACAAGCGCCGCAATGCGATCAAGGAATTGTCCGGGGGGATGAAGCGGCGGGTTCTGATTGCAAAGGCTCTGGCGCACGAGCCGCGTGTGCTGTTTTTGGACGAGCCCACTGCAGGGGTCGATGTCGAGCTGCGCAAAGATATGTGGGCGATTGTGGCCGAGCTGAAACAGGCCGGTGTCACTATCATTCTGACCACGCATTACATCGAAGAGGCCGAGGCCATCGCCGACCGCGTCGGCGTCATCGACAAGGGCGAGTTGCTGTTGGTGCAGGACAAAGACACGTTGATGGCACAGATGGGGAAGAAACAGATTGAGGTTATGCTGACCGATCCGATCTCGGCAATTCCCGACAGTCTGGCCGCGCACAGCTTGACTATGACCGAAAGCGGCGATGCGCTGGTTTATACCTATGATATCCATGCGGATCGCACAGGCATCACCACTTTGTTGAACGACGTGGCGCAGGCCGGTCTGGTGTTGCGGGATGTGCAGACCCGGCAATCGAGTCTGGAAGAGATTTTCGTTAATTTGGTATCCGGAGAGTCTGCATGAACTGGTCCGCCATCGCCGCCATCTACCGGTTCGAAATGGCCCGGTTCTTTCGCACGTTGGCACAGAGCTTTCTGTCGCCTGTCCTGTCCACGTCGCTTTATTTTGTCGTCTTCGGCACCGCCATCGGCAGCCGCATCCAGGAGGTTGAAGGCGTATCCTATGGCGCATTCATCGTGCCGGGGCTAATCATGTTGTCGGTCGTGATGCTGTCGATCTCAAACGCCTCGTTCGGCATCTATTTCCCCAAGTTTCTGGGTACGATCTACGAGTTGCTTTCGGCGCCGATCAATTTCATCGAGATTGTGATCGGCTATGTCGGCGCCGCCGCCACCAAGGCTTTGTTCGTGGGGCTTGTTATTCTTGTCACCGCCACATTCTTTGTCGACCTGCGTATCGAACACCCCTTTGCGATGGCGGCGTTTCTGATCCTCTCCTGTCTCAGCTTTTCCCTATTGGGCTTCATCGTTGGCATCTGGGCCAGCAACTTTGAGCAAATGTCTCTGGTGCCTCAGCTTGTCGTAACGCCGCTGATCTTCCTGGGTGGCACGTTCTATTCGATATCCATGCTGCCACCGCTTTGGCAAACGATCACGCTATTCAACCCGGTTGTATATCTGATTTCCGGTTTCCGTTGGTCGTTTTACGGAATATCCGATGTCCCCGTTTTCTGGAGCTTGCTGGCCATCGTCGCGTTCACCGGGGTTTGCCTGGCCATCATCGGCTGGATCTTCAAAACCGGCTGGCGCATCCGCAGTTAAGGCGTTGCATTTATGTCGTTTGCACCTGTGAATTTGGTTCACGTAACGTTTAAGGCCCGGTGGGTCCCTTGTTTCGCGGTTGGCCGCACTCTACATCGGCATCCATGAAGCTCAGCCTGCCTTTCGTCAAAAAACAGCCTACCGTCGCCATTGTCCGCCTGTCCGGAGCGATTGGAATGGCGGGGCGCGGATCGTTGAACGACACGGCGCTGGCGCCGGTTCTTGAAAAGGCATTCCGTAAGGGAAAACCATCCGCCGTCGCGCTTGAGGTTAACTCACCCGGCGGGTCACCGGTGCAAAGCTCATTGATTGGTGCGCGTATCCGGCGGTTGGCGGAAGAGCTTGATATCCCCGTCTACGCTTTCGTCGAAGATGTTGCCGCGTCCGGCGGGTACTGGCTGGCGGCGGCTGCAGATGAGATTTGGGCCGACGAAAGCTCGGTCGTGGGATCGATCGGGGTTATTTCGGCTGGCTTTGGAGCGCATGTGTTTCTGGCGCGGCAAGGGGTTGAGCGGCGGGTTCATACGGCGGGTCAATCGAAGTCGATGCTGGACCCGTTTGCTCCGGAAAAGAAAGAGGATGTCGCAAGGCTCAAAGTGCTGCTGGGCGACATTCATGAGAATTTCATTGCGCATGTCAAAGCCCGGCGCGGCGACAAACTGGATGCAGACGCGGACCTGTTCAATGGCGAGGTCTGGTTGGCTCGTCGCGCGCAAAAGCTGGGTCTGATCGAAGGCATTGCGCATCTGAAGCCCAAGATGCAGGAGCGGTTCGGCGAAAAGGTCAGGTTCCGCCGCTACGGGTTACGCAAACCGATCTGGTCCCGGTTCGGGGCATCTTTGGCACAGGACACCATCTCCGGGATTGAGGAGCGTGCCGCTTACGCGCGTTTCGGTTTGTAGCGTGATTATCAAGGCCGTCACTCTGTTCCTGATTGCCATGGCCGTTCTGGCGATGTTCGGCAAGCTGCGCTTTCCGGGGCAGAAGCGCCTTAGTTCAGCAAGATGTCCGCGGTGTAAACGGTTCAGGATCGGTACAGGCCCCTGCGCTTGCGAAAAGGGAGGCCGTGGATGACGGCATGGCTGTTCTCTGGCCTGGGTTTGCTGATCCTGTTACTGGCAGGCGATGCGTTGGTGCGCGGTGCCGTCAATCTCAGCCTCAGGCTGGGTGTTCCGGCGCTGATCGTCAGTCTTACGATTGTGGCCTTTGGGACATCTGCCCCGGAGTTGTTGATTGCGATCAGCGCGATCAAGGAAAACGCGCCGGGCATCGCGCTTGGTAACGTGGTTGGGTCGAACACCGCCAATATCCTTCTGGTCCTGGGCCTGCCCGCGCTGCTCGCCACGCTGCACACAAGCGAGTGCGACAGCCGCAAAAACTATGTCTTCATGCTGCTGGCCAGCGTTTTGTTCATTGGGCTGGCCTTTTGCGGGGTATTCAATCTTTTCAGCGGAGCGATCCTGCTGACGGCCCTGGGGCTGGTCTTGTGGAACGCCTTCCGCGAGGCACATGCGCATCGCAAAGCCTGCGGTGAGGCCTGCGCCGATGATGATGATCTGGAAGGTCTGGATGAGGCCGACCCGAATATGCCCTATTGGAAGGTCACGGTGTATTTGATCCTGGGCCTGATCGGTCTGCCTATGGGCGCACATCTTCTGGTCGAAAATGCGACGAAAATTGCGCTGACCTACGGGGTCAGTGAAACTGTGATTGGCCTGACCCTGATTGCGGTCGGAACGTCGCTGCCCGAACTTGCGACCACCGTAATGGCCGCGCTGCGCAGGCAGGCTGACGTGGCGCTGGGCAACGTGATTGGCTCGAACATGTTCAACCTGCTGGCCATCGTCGGCATCGCCACTTTGTTCGGACGCATTCCCGTCGATCCGGAATTCCTGCAGTTCGACCTTTGGGTCATGCTTGGCGCGTCTCTGTTGTTGATCCCGTTTGTCTTTTTCAAGAAAGACATCACGCGCGGATGGGGTTTTTTGTTGACCATCCTTTACGCGGTCTATGTCGTGTCTCTGTTGGCATGAGATGACGGAGACACTGCAATGACCCGAGCCTTAGTCACAGGTGCCGGAGCGCGACTTGGGCGGGCTATGGCGCAGTATTTGGCGCAGCGCGGCTATGACGTGGCCGTGCACTATGCGACCTCCGGTCAGCCCGCGCGGGACACAGTGACCGAGATCAAAACTCTGGGCCGAAACGCGGCCGCCTTGCAGGCCGACCTTTTGGACGAAGCGCAGGTCACGCAATTGCTGCCGCGCGCCGCTGAGGCGCTGGGCGGGCCGATCACCTGTCTTGTCAACAATGCCTCAATATTTGAGTACGACAACATCCGCACCGCCACACGCCAAAGCTGGGACCGGCATATCGACAGCAATCTGCGCGCGCCCTTTGTGTTGTCGCAAGCGATGGCGGAACAAGGACTCAGGCCCGAAATCGACGAAATGGGCGAACCGGTCGCCACCGGCCTGATCGTCAACATGGTGGACATGCGCGTGCGCAAGCTGACACCCGAATTCATGTCTTACACCATCGCCAAGATGGGGTTGTGGGCGCTGACCCGAACTGCGGCACAGGCGCTGACACCAGCCATTCGCGTCAACGCCATTGGGCCTGGGCCGACGTTGCAAGGCCACCGCCAAAGTACTGAGCACTTTAGTGCTCAGCGGGCCAACACCGTTCTGGAACGTGGCGCAAATCCATCTGATATCACTGCCGCCCTAGGCTATTTTCTAGACGCGCATGCCGTCACGGGGCAGCTTTTGTGCGTGGATGGAGGCCAGCATCTCGGATGGCAAACACCGGACGTTTTGGGCATTGAATAGACATAACAGTTGCAAGTTTTACACCGCTCTCGATTCCGTTACATGTGCGTTACAAAATTGTCTTGTTTTTCATGCACTTGTCATGAGCTTGAAAAAATAACCAACAAATTCAACGGTATAATCTGCTGCCTAATTTTTGTGCAAATCCAGGAATTCTTAATAAATTAAGGGAAAATGGCGATCCTACAAAACTTATCTGCACAGTTATCCACAGAAACCGTGGATTTGTTTTCTCTTGATTTGAGGGTCGCAAGATTGCAGCCATTGTCAGGGAATCATATCTCAGGCCCATGACCGTTCAGAACGACCCGAACCCCGACAGCCAGCGCATTGGATACAAATGCATACAGCGTTACGTGAAAACGCTGGACAGCTCTCCGGGGGTATACCGGATGCTCGATGCCGACAGTCGGGTTCTGTATGTGGGCAAGGCGCGTAACCTGAAGGCGCGGGTGTCGAACTATACGCGGCCCGGCCATTCGGGGCGGATCGAGAAGATGATCGCCGCGACCGCCTCGATGATGTTCCTGACCACGCGCACTGAGACCGAGGCGTTGCTGCTGGAACAGAACCTGATCAAGCAGCTCAAGCCCAAATACAACGTGCTGCTGCGGGACGATAAGAGCTTTCCCAATATTCTGGTCGCCAAGGATCACGCCTTTCCGCAGATCAAGAAGCATCGAGGGGCCAAGAAAGAGAAGGGCGCTTATTTCGGCCCCTTTGCCAGCGCAGGCGCCGTAAATCGGACGCTGAACCAGCTGCAAAAGGCATTCCTGCTGCGCAATTGCTCGGACTCTATGTTCGACAGCCGCACGCGCCCCTGCCTGCTGTATCAGATCAAACGCTGTTCGGGGCCGTGTGTCGGGTTGATCTCGGCAAGCGATTACCGCGAAAGCGTCAAGGATGCCGAACGGTTCCTGTCGGGACGGTCGACCAAGGTGCAGGAGGATCTGGCCGAACAGATGATGGCCGCCTCTGAGGCGATGGAGTTCGAACGCGCCGCCGGTCTGCGTGACCGGATAAGGGCGCTGACGCAGGTTCAGACCAGTCAGGGCATCAACCCGCGCGGCGTGACCGAGGCGGATGTGATCGGCCTCTATATGGATAGCGGGCAGGCCTGCGTTCAGGTGTTCTTTATTCGTGCGAACCAGAACTGGGGGAACAAGGATTTCTACCCTCGGGTCGGCCCGGATGTGTCCCCGGCTGAGGTGATGGAGGCGTTCCTCGGCCAGTTCTACGACAATAAGGAACCGCCGCGTCAGCTGATCCTGTCCGATGGGATCGAAAACGGCGATCTGATGCAACAAGCGCTGTCGGAAAAGGCTGGTCGCAAGGTTGAAATCCTTGTCCCGCAACGCGGCGAGAAACAAGAACTGGTCGCCGGAGCCCTGCGCAATGCGCGCGAGTCTTTGGCGCGGCGCATGTCGGAAAGCGCCACGCAGGCCAAGTTGCTGCGTGGTGTGGCCGAGGCGTTTGATCTGGATACCCCTCCGGGTCGGATTGAGGTCTACGACAACTCACATATTCAGGGCACCAATGCCGTCGGCGGCATGATCGTGGCAGGCCCCGAAGGGTTCATGAAGAACGCTTATCGCAAGTTTAACATTCGAGGCGATGACCTGACCCCGGGTGACGATTTCGGGATGATGAAAGAGGTCCTGACCCGCCGCTTTACGCGGTTGCAAAAAGAAGATCCCAATCGCGACAAGGGTATGTGGCCCGACCTTCTGCTGATCGATGGCGGGGCCGGGCAGGTCAGTGCAGTGCACGAGATCATGGTCGAGCATGGCGTTGACGACATCCCAATGGTCGGCGTCGCCAAAGGTGTCGACCGCGACCACGGCAAGGAAGAATTCCACCGAACTGGCCAGCGTCCCTTTGCCCTGAAACGCAATGACCCGGTGCTGTACTTCATTCAGCGCCTGCGGGATGAGGCGCACCGTTTTGCAATTGGCACCCATAGGGCCAAGCGCGCCAAGGCAGTTGGGGCGACGCCTCTGGATGAAATCCCAGGCGTGGGGGCCGCGCGCAAACGCGCCTTGCTGACCCATTTTGGCAGCGCCAAAGCAGTTAGTCGGGCCAACCTAGCGGATCTGAAAGCGGTTGAGGGGATCTCAGCCGGGCTTGCACAGAAGGTTTATGATTTCTTCCACGACAAGGGCTAGGCCCGTCGCCCGCGCCATAGGATGTAAAGCCCCGAGGCTACGATCAGCGCTGACCCGATCCACATCGTTTGGTCCAGACGTTCACCAAATATCGCCACGCCCAACCCGATCCCGAACAGAAGCCGGGAATAGCGGAAAGGCGTGACCGAGGAGACCGCGCCTGTGCGCATCGCTTTCATCAGCGCTGCATAGGCCATGACGCCCATCCCGATTGCGGCGCTTATGTGCAGGCCGACATGCGGGTTCAGGGGGTGCAGCGGTGTGCCTTCCCAAAAGCGATAGAGCAGCCCGGCGACGATGATGCAGAGGAAACCGTAAAAGCCCAGCACCTCTGTCCCCAATGACGCAGGCGCGGCGCGGCTGGCCAAATCGCGCCCGGCAAAGCCCAACATGCCCAGCACCGCCAGCAACGACAGGATCGAGAAACTGTCCTCGGTCGGCTGGATGATGATCACCACGCCGATCAGCCCAATCAGAATGGCGCTCCACCTTCGCCATCCGACGGTTTCGCCAAAAAACAGCGCTGCTCCGGCGACGACGACCAAGGGGGTTGCCTGCAGGATTACCGTAGCCGAAGAGAGCGGCGTCAAAGTAATGGCCAGCACATAGAACAACCGCCCGAGGATTTCGAAGACCACGCGGATCTTCATCGGGTATGACAGTACATCCGCCTGAAACAGCTTCGTGCTGCGCAGCACAGCCACGGCTGCAAATATCACCGCGCCGCCCGAGCCGAACAGCACCAGCATTTGCCAGATCGGAAGAACGGCCGCAGCGCCTTTCAGCAAGGCGTCCTCCAGCGCAAACAATGCCATCGCCGCGACCATCCACGCGCTGCCGGCCAGGTTCGACCGGGCGTCGGTTTGAATATGAGTCTTCATCGTGCACCCCGTCGAAACCAACAGCCAATCTGAACGCAAACCCGACGCCCGCCAAGGCGCGTGTTCGTGATTGCGAATCTATGGCTGCAATGCCGCAACCATCTGTGATCGGGCCAGATTTTCAATGGGCCATCTTTTATGTCTCGGACCGGCGATGTAGGGTCGGTTCATGAAGTGGAACCTGCCCAATATCCTGACTCTGCTACGCCTGTTGGCGGCGCCCGGTCTGGCCGTGATGTTTCTGTATTTCACCCGGCCCTATGCCGATTGGTTTGCGTTGATCCTGTTCCTGTCGGCCGCGATCACCGACTGGTTCGACGGGTACCTCGCCCGTGCTTGGAAACAGGAAACAAAGATGGGGGCAATGCTGGACCCGATTGCCGACAAGGCGATGGTGGTGATCGCGCTGATGATCATCGTGGGCTATTCAACGGAGCACTGGACGCCATGGCTGGTGTTGCCCGCCACCGTGATCCTGTTCCGCGAGGTCTTTGTCTCGGGTCTGCGGGAATATCTGGGGGACACCGCCGGAACCTTGAAAGTAACCAAACTGGCCAAGTGGAAAACGACGGCGCAGATGGTGGCGATTGCGGTGCTGTTCTCGCAGGGTATTTTCGAACACTATCTTGTGATGGCCACATTCGGCATGGATCCCACGATCATCGATCAGGTCCTTTCCGGGCAGGCAGAGGATGTGAACCACATCCGCTGGCACTTGGAAGGCATGTTCTGGTCGGGTCGTATCGGTCTGTGGCTGCTGTGGATTGCGGCAGCGCTGACATTGATCACAGGCTTTGACTACCTACGTAAAGCCATGCCCCACCTGAAGGAGAGCTGAGCGATGGACGTGTTGTATTTCGCCTGGGTGCGCGAACGCATCGGTCTGCCGAAAGAAAAGGTCGAAACGCAGGCTGCAACGGTCAGTGATTTGGTCGCCGAACTCAGCGCGCGCGAGGATCGCTATGCCGCCGCCTTTGCTGACCTGTCTGCCCTGCGCGTGGCGCTGGATCAGGAGCTGTCGGATTTCGACGCGCCTCTGACCGGTGTCCGCGAAGTCGCGTTCTTCCCTCCCATGACAGGCGGTTGATATGCGCATCGTCGTTCAGCAAGCCCCCTTTGATCTGGGGGCCGAGGCCAACGCGTTTGCGGATGGCGACGATGCCAATGGGGCGATTGTGACCTTCACCGGTGTGGTGCGCGATCTGGCCAGCGGCGATCTGGATGTGATGGAGATCGAGCATTATCCCGGCATGACCGAACGCGCCTTGACCAAAATCGCAGAAGAGGCCCAAAGCCGATGGTCGCTTGGCGATGTTCTGGTCATTCACCGGCATGGGCGTTTGGTTCCGGGTGATCGGATCATGATGGTCGCGACCGCCGCGCCACATCGCAAGGATGCGTTTGAGGCGGCGGAATTCCTGATGGACTACCTCAAATCCCGCGCGCCATTCTGGAAAAAAGAGATCACGACTTCCGGTGCTGAATGGGTCGCTGCAAAGGATGAGGACGAAGACGCTTTGACGCGGTGGTAGACGCGATCAGTCCAGCCGCTTTGAGGCCAGAAGCCCGGCCATCTTGGCGTCGGGTATCGCATCACGCGCATAGCTGAATGTTCCGTTGGATTTCACTTCGTCGGCTGCCCGCTTCAATGCCCCAAACGCAGCCCGCGCGAATGAGCCGCCAACGCTGACGCGCCGTACGCCTGCCTCGGACAGTTCAGCCACCGAGAATGTCGCGCCGCTTAACCCCATCACGACGTTTACGGGTTTGTCGACCTCGTGGCATAGGGTTCTGATTGCGTCCAAGTCCGGTAGGCCGGGGGCATAAAGAACATCCGCGCCCGCTTCGGAAAACAGCTGCAAACGCTTGATTGTATCCCCCAGATCCGGGCGGCCCCAAAGATAGTTCTCTGCCCGCGCGGTCAGAAGGAAGGGCAAATCTGACGCCGCCTCGGCAGCGGCCTGAATGCGATCCACCGCCTCATGCATGTCATAGATTGGGGCATCCGGGTCGCCTGTGGCATCTTCGATTGATCCGCCCACCAAACCGGTTTCTGCTGCCCGTCGAATGGTCTGGGCGCAGGTTTCCGGCGCGCGGCCGAAACCGCCTTCGAGGTCAGCGGAGACGGGCAGGGTGACAGCCTCAACGATGTCGCGGGCGTTGGCCAGAACCTCATCCCGGCCCAATTCCGAGCAGGAATCGCGTTTTCCTTTTGAAAAAGCAAGGCCGGCGCTTGTCGTTGCCAAGGCCTCAAATCCGATATTCGCCAGCAATCTGGCCGAACCGGCGTCCCACGGGTTGGGAATGACCAAGGCTTCGGACCTGAAATGCAGGCTTTTGAAATATTCAAACGTGGCGTGTTGATTCGACATTGGTCTTCCTCATGCGTGTGCGGAACATAGCGTGAGGTTGCCGATATCGGAGCGAAAAACTTTGGGGAACAATCCCGAGCGGCGACCTGTTCAATCCGCGTTGTTGATCCGCCCGCGCAGTTCCTCGGCCTCCTGACGCGCGGCCCGAAGGCCTTCCATCGCGGCGGACAGCTCGGCCTCGGTCTGAGTCAGTTGGTTGGTCAGCTCAGCTTCGCGCTGCTGCAAGTAGGTGATCGCCTGATCGCGGGTCTCTTCTGCTTCGTGCAGTTCCTGGCTCATACGATCCAGATCGGCCACGTCGCTTTGCCGCACGCGAGACAGGCGATGGGCCAGCCAATTTGCGAACCAGCCCATGCAGAACGCAGCAAACAGGATTATGGCAGTGGCGATAATGAATTCTATTCTGTTCAACTTACTGGTCCTCTGCGGAAGCGTCTGTCTGCGCATCTGTCGGCGTTTCGGTCTCGGCTTCCATCGCCTCTAACCCGGTTTCTGTGTTGGTCGCAGGCGCGGGCCGGATCAGCCGGAACTCGATCCGGCGATTTTCCTCGCGACCCTCTTCGGTGTCGTTGTCGGCAATGGGCTGGGTCTCTCCATACCCGACAGCGGAATAGCTTGAGGTTGGCACACGGCGGCCGCGCAATTCGTTCAGGATGGATTGCGCGCGCCCTTGGCTGAGTTGCTGGTTCATCTCTTCCCGGCCTTGGCTGTCCGTGTGGCCCTGAATTTCAAGCCGGATCGGCCCGCATTCCCGCAAGATGTCGGCAATCTGGTTCAACGTGTCCCGAGAATCCGAAGCCACGGTCGCTGAGCCGGGTTCGAATGCAATTTTGTTGGCAGATTGAACCTCGGCGATCTGTTCCTCGCACAGCTCGGGATCAGGCAGGGCGTCTTCAGGCTCGGGTGGCTTCTGATAGGTGATCGCCAAGGTGAATTCCTGTGCGTCCCCCAGCTTGTCCGACAGCAGGCCGGCAATCCGGGCCTTGCCATCGGGGTCGTGGCTGATGCCCGACAGATCGACCGCATCCGGGGTCACAGTCAGCGCACCGTTATGTAACTGCGCCAGCGCCTCAAGCCCGGTCAGCACTCGCACGGGCCAGTCTGCCGGCAGATCCGGAGCGATACGCGTTGCGATATGAACCTGAGTGGAACCGAACGCCGCGCGCGCAAAACTGTCGGTCATGTCCCGCAGCGTTTCGTCGCCCAGCCGACCGCGCAATTGGACCAGGCCTTCGGGGCTGCGCGTGGCTGTGAATTCAATCGGGCCTGCGGCGTCTTCGGTCTCCGGCTCTGGCAGCACCGCGTGCAGGGCAAATACGTCAGGCAGGGCATTTTCCAATTCACCCACGACCCGGTCGAAGACTGCAGGGTTTGTGCCCTGCGCCGCAACCAACGTGATATCCGCGTCCGACAAAGTGACCGATCCCTGACCCAGCCCTGACAAGGCATCGATACTGAGGGCCGCCGCGTCCGCCCAGCGGGGCGAGGGCACACCCAGGCCGATGGTGCAGGAATAGGGCCCATGCAGGCCGGCCTTTTGCGCCGCTTCGATTATCGCATCCCGTGCCGTCTCGTCCTGGGCCGAGCAGGCGTCAAACGCGCCACCGTCTTCGGTGATCAGGTAGCGCAGGGTAAAGGGCGTGATCACCGGGCGCGGGGCTGAAATGTCCAGCCCGATGCGCAAACCCGGCGGCGCAGTGCGGCTCAGGTCCTGTTCCAGCCGTTCTTTTTCCTGCTGGCTTTCCGCAATGGCGGTGATCCGAACCAATCCGGGGCTGGCCGAAATCTTGGCGCGGGGTAGGCGAGACAGGGCTTCGACAGCATAGGTGATCGCGTCGTCCCATCCGTCTGGCCTGGGGTAGTCGGCGCTTTCCGTCAGGTCCATGACCGGATTGTCGCGATCCAGGCTTTCCAACTGATCCATCAGTGCTGCGCGTGCCTCGGCTCCGGGAACAAGCCCGATGACCGATACACCGCTGTCGTTTCTTAGAATCTCTGCCGAAAAGCGCGGCGGCGTCAGGTCAGCGGTCGGAGCAACCTCCATGTCGTCGATGACCCGAGACGTATCGACCTCGGTCCCGGCAGCGGTCAATGCGTTGAACCGCGTTGCTTCGTCGGGCGCGGTCCCAGTCAAAACCACCCGCAGCCCGTCGGATTCAACCTCGGCCCAATCGTGGCCTTGCAGGTTCAGCGCTTTGCGCACCGCCAGTTCCGAGGCGTCTTCGATCCGTGTAACAGCAAGGCCTGCCGCAGCAAGACACAACGCGGCAGATACCGCAAAAATCAGCGCAACGGCGATGGCGTAGGGAAGGCGCATGGGGTGAATCGGGACTCCTCGGGCGTTCAGTGACGGACTCTTACCCAGCCCGAGAGCGAGGTGCAATCAGAGCAGCAACGCCACGCACAGGAAGATCAGCGGAATAAGGCCAGTATCGCGGTTCGAGCGAAAGACCTGCAGCAGTTTTGCGTTGTCTTCCGTATCCAGTCCTCGCAATTGCCAGGCCATATGCCAGCCCATGGCCCACGGGCCGCCCAGAGCAACGACCAGCGCCAGAAAAGAAGCTTGCGACAGCATCGCGTCGACGATCGCCAACCCCATCAAGCCCACGGTTGCGACCAGAAAATACTTGAGCCACCTGGCCGTATCTTCGCCAAACAACCGGGCAGTGGACTTGATGCCAATCAGTTCATCATCCTCGGCATCCTGATGCGCGTAGATCGTGTCATAGAACAGGGTCCATGCAATTCCGGACAGGTAGAGGACGATCGCGGGCCAGCCCACGGTGCCGGTATGCGCGGCCCAGGCCAGCAAGGCCCCCCAGTTGAAGGCAAGGCCCAGAAACGCCTGCGGCCACCATGTAAAGCGCTTGGCATAGGGATAGATCGCAACTGGCAGCAAGGACAGCACGCCCATGGCAATGGCCGCCTGATTGAAGGTTAGCAGAATCCCCAGCGCCAGCAGGCATTGAACCCCCATCCAGATCACGGCCTGCCGCACGCTGACCTGACCCGAGGGGATGGGGCGCGACCGGGTGCGTTCCACCTGCCCGTCAAAGTCACGATCGGTGATGTCGTTCCAGGTGCAGCCCGCACCGCGCATCAGGAAGGCTCCGATGGCACAACCGACGGCGATCCACAGATCCTCCCACCTTGGGTTTCCGTCGCTCAGAATCGCCAGCGTCAGCCCCCACCAGCAGGGCAGCAGCAGCAACCAGGTGCCGATGGGCCGGTCTGCGCGGCTGAGCCGCAGATAGGGGCGGGCAAAGGCGGGCGCGTGGGTGTCGACCCAGTTGCCGCTGACGGCATCGGCGACCTGACCGTCTGGTGTTGGGGCATTGCCTTGCATATGTAAGGTCTCATGAGTGCAAAGATCAGACTGTATGTAGAGCACCCTTTGGGTCCGGGGCAATCGGTTCCTTTGACGCGTGAGCAGGCCCACTACCTGTTCGGCGTCATGCGGTTGGTTGTTGGTGGCCAAGTGGCGCTGTTCAATGGCAAGGACGGTGAGTGGCTGGCCGATGTGGTTGAAGCCGGGAAACGTGGTGGTTCTTTGACTTGTCTCCACCAGACCAAACCGTTGCAATTGCCGCCTGACCTTTGGCTGCTCTTTGCGCCAATCAAGAAGGCGCGCACCGATTTCATCGTTGAAAAGGCAGCAGAAATGGGGGCTGCTCGGATCATGCCGGTGCAGACCGAATTCACCAATTCCGAACGCATCCGTCAGGATCGTTTGCAGGCTCATGCGGTTGAGGCGGCTGAACAATGCGGAGGCACATTTGTGCCCGAGGTCACTGACCTTCAGCGTCTGGATCGGGCTCTGGACGCGTGGCCTGATGACCGGCAGCTGATGTTCTGTGACGAGGCCGAAGTTGGCTCGGCTGTGCGCCTGGCTGCCGAGGAAAAGGGTTGGCCGTGGGCCATTTTGATTGGTCCCGAAGGCGGGTTCTCGGATCGCGAGCGTAAACGTCTGTCGGGTTTGCCCTTTGCGCATGTGGTCAGCCTTGGCCCGCGCATCCTGCGCGCCGATACGGCGGTGGTCGCGGCCATGACGATGTGGCAGCAAGCGCTGGGGGATTGGGTTTGACGTGGCACGAGGCGCAGGATGCAGATCTGCCAAAGATCGAACGGTTCCTGTTGCAACATGTTCAGACCTCGATGTTTCCTCTGGCGAATTTGCGGGATTATGGGCTGCGCGGCTCTGACCCGCGCGCGGTCAATATGTGGCTGTTGGGCGACGATCTTCGCGCGGTATTCTCGATCACGAACGAAGGCATGGTTCTGATGCAATGCCCCGATTGCACGGAAGCGGAAATCTTGGCCGCGCTTGATTTGATCCGGGGCCGCGCATTGTTCGGGTTGGCTTCAGAAGCGACACAGGCCCGTCGTCTGATGCAACTGGCGGGTTGGGAGCGGCGTCCCGCGACCCTGAACAGCGATGAGCCCGGGTTTTCGCTGGAACTCGATCAGATTGTCCTACCTGAATCGAGCGGAGCAAGGCTGGTTCCACTGAACGAGCTTGATCGGGACGTCACTGAAAAATGGCGCACGGATTACCTGATCGAAGCTATGGATTTTGACCCCAACAGGGCAAGTGAGCAAGCCGCCACCGATTGGGCCGCCTACACAGCGGGCGATTCTCATCGTGTTCTTCTAATCGAGGATCAGGCGGTTGCGATGACCGGGTTCAACGCACGACTGCCGGATGTCGTGCAGATTGGGGGCGTCTATACACCGCCGGAAATGCGCGGCCGCGGCTATGCCCGTTTGGCCGTTGCGCTGCACCTGCTTGAGGCGCGCGCGGCGGGCGTGAACCGCGCGGTTCTGTTTGCGGCTTCCGATTCCGCCGCGCGTGCCTATATCGCTATAGGGTTCAAACCCGCCGGTCAGTTCTCGCTGATCTTGTTCAAAAACCCAAAGGACCCGGCATGAGTTTCATTCGACCCGAAGCAAAACTGGCTCTGTGGCGCTGGCGCGAAGTATTGACCGCGACGGTTGTTCTACTGGTCGGCCTCAGTTGGATCAGCGGCCCCGGGGGGCTTCTGGGCTGGATGGGTTGGGTTCTGGTTGCTGTCGCGGCGGCCTTGGCCGTGATCGGCATACAGCGCGCCCGGTTCAGAACCGGTGCGGGCGGGCCGGGCGTCGTGACCATCGACGAGGGCCAGATAACCTATTTCGGGCCGCTGGACGGCGGCATCGTCGCCACGCGTGAAATCGAACGGCTGGCGCTGGACCCCACCTCGAACCCGGCGCATTGGGTTTTGTCTCAACCCGGCCAGCCGACCCTTCACATTCCGGTGAACGCCGAAGGGGCCGAGGCTTTGTTCGACGTATTCTCGAACCTGCCCGGCTTGAAAACCGAACAAATGCTGGCTGAACTGAATGGCGGAGCGGTGCATCCCGTCGTGATCTGGGAAAAGCATCCGATGCGCCCAGCGCATCTGCGGCTGCATTGACACTCGCGGCATTTCCGCCCACGACTGACCTCAAGACAGACACAGCAGGATCGGAGCACAGGTCTCATGTCCATCCCCCAGTCCGGCGGCGGGCCGATCGAACGCCACGAGCAACTGGCCGAATATCTGGAATCGGGCTGCAAGCCCAAAGCCGATTGGCGCATCGGGACCGAGCATGAGAAGTTCGGTTATTGCAAGGACACGCTGAAACCTCTGCCCTTTGAGGGAACGCGATCCATTGTTGCGGTACTTGAAGGTCTGCGCGACCGCCACGGCTGGGCCGAAGTGCGTGAAGCAGGCCACCTGATCGGTCTTGAAAAAGACGGTGCGAATGTCAGCCTGGAACCCGGCGGCGCGCTGGAATTGTCGGGTGCCCCTCTCGAGACAATCCATGAGACCTGTGACGAGGTGAACACCCATCTGCGTGAGGTGAAGGACATCGCCGACGAGATCGGTGTGGGCTTTATCGGATTGGGGGCCGCTCCGATCTGGACCCATGACGAGATGCCTCTGATGCCTAAGGGCCGTTACAGGCTGATGAACGACTATATGGAGAAAGTTGGCACCATGGGCCGCGCCATGATGCGGCGCACCTGTACGGTGCAGGTCAATATCGACTTCGGCTCCGAGGCCGACATGGTCCAAAAGCTGCGCGTGGCCTTGGCGCTGCAGCCGGTGGCGACGGCGCTGTTTGCCAATTCTCCGTTCTTCGAGGGCAAAGTGAACGGCCAGAAAAGCTGGCGCAGCTATATCTGGCGGCATCTGGATGACGCGCGCACCGGTATGCTGCCCTTCGTGTTCGAAGAAGGCTTTGGGTTCGAGCGTTACGTTCAATACGCGCTCGATGTGCCGATGTATTTCGTCTATCGCGATGGCCAGTATATCAACGCGCTGGGCATGTCCTTCCGCGACTTTCTGCAGGGCAAACTGCCTGCGCTGCCCGGTGAAACACCCACGCTCTCTGATTGGGCTGACCACCTGACCACGGCCTTCCCAGAAGCGCGGATCAAGAAATTCATGGAGATGCGCGGCGCCGATGGTGGTCCGTGGCGTCGCCTGTGTGCGCTGCCCGCCTTCTGGGTTGGGCTGACTTACGATCAGGGCGCGCTGGATGCGGCCTGGGAACTGGTCAAAGGCTGGGACACAGAAACGCGCGAGGCACTGCGGATTGAGGCCGCCAAGGACGGCCTGCAAGCACAGGTCGGCACGATCAACATGCACGATCTGGCGCGTGAGGTGGTCTCGATTGCCGATGCCGGTCTGAAAGCCCGAGCCTACCCCGGTGCGGGCGGGCTGGTGCCGGATGAGACGCATTTCCTCAATGCCCTCAAGGACAGCATCGAGACGGGACAGGTGCCAGCGGATGAGTTGCTGGAACACTACAATGGCGACTGGAACGGCGACCTGACCCGGATTTTCCCTGAATACAGCTATTGATCCGCCCGGTCCCGCTTGCATTCGCGGGGCTGGGCCGATAGCAGGTTGGCGACCAAATTCAGAGGGCGTCATGGACGATCTTAAGGCAAAATATCTGGGCCAAATCGCCGAGGCCGGCGACGAGAACGCGCTTGAGGCGATCCGCGTCGCCGCCGTGGGCAAAAAAGGCGAGGTCGCGCTGAAGATGCGCGAGCTGGGCAAGATGACCCCCGAAGAGCGTCAGGTCGCAGGCCCCGCGCTGAATGCCCTGAAAGATGAGATCAACTCGGCGCTGGCGGCGAAGAAGGCCGCTCTGGCCGATGCAGCCCTTGATGAGCGTCTACGCACCGAATGGCTGGACGTCACCCTGCCGACCCGCGCGCGGCGTCAGGGCTCGATCCACCCGATCAGCCAGGCGACCGAGGAACTGACCGCGATTTTTGCCGAGCTGGGCTTTTCGGTGGCCGAAGGGCCGCGCATCGAGGACGACTGGTACAACTTTGACGCCCTGAACATCCCCGGCCACCACCCCGCGCGGGCCGAGATGGACACGTTCTACATGCACCGTGCCGAGGGCGACAATCGCCCGCCGCATGTGCTGCGGACGCATACGTCGCCGGTGCAGATCCGCTCGATGGAGAAACAGGGCGCGCCGATCCGCGTCATCTGTCCGGGGGGCGTGTACCGCGCCGACTATGACCAGACCCATACGCCGATGTTCCATCAGGTCGAGGGGCTGGCGATTGATAAAGACATCTCGATGGCGAACCTGAAATGGGTTCTGGAAGAGTTCGTGAAAGCCTTCTTCGAGGTCGACGATGTCGAGCTGCGCTTCCGTGCCTCGCACTTTCCCTTCACCGAGCCGTCGGCCGAGGTCGATATCCGTTGTTCCTGGGACAATGGTCAGCTGAAGATCGGCGAGGGCGACGACTGGATGGAGATTCTGGGCTCCGGCATGGTCCACCCCAAGGTGATCGCCGCCGGTGGCATTGACCCCGAGGTCTATCAGGGCTTTGCCTTTGGCATCGGGATCGATCGTTTGGCGATGCTGAAATACGGCATTCCGGATTTGCGGGCGTTCTTTGATTCTGACCTGCGCTGGCTGCGGCACTACGGGTTTGCGGCGCTGGATATGCCGAACCTGCATGATGGTTTGTCGCGTTGAATGAAGTTGAGTTGATTGCGGCATGCGAAAACGTGTGCCGTGACTTTCACTGGCTAGGATCATTTTCTGACTGGGGGCCAACTCTATTGGCTTCTGTCACGGCATTGATAATCGCGTTCAAAGCTTACCCGTGGCAAAAAAGCGAAGATCGGAAGCTGCAAATTGAGTTAGAGCAACGAAGAGTTTATGAGGAACTAGTGGCTCAATTTACAGAGGCACGACTGAAATTCTCTGACATTAAATTTGACGACTTTGAAACTCTTGAAGATAGCTTGTCAAAAACTTTCAAAGTTCGTCGCGAGTTAATCGTCAAAGTGAAGGCCTCCACGATTTTAATGCATTCAGAAATTGTCCCGATTGCGATTGAGTGCTCAAAGTCAACTTCAGATATTCTAAGAAATCTCTCTTCCGAAATTGAGAGCATTTTACAAGTATTAGGTCCCAGTGAAGAGATAAACAAAAAGGAGTTAAACGACCGATGCAAGCCGGTATTAAAGAATGCTCTCCGAGAATTTGATCGAGCAATTGATAATCTGGCGAATGAAGTTAGGGTGAGGGCATATAAATTGCCTCCTCTTGATCGAATTTAAAGTGGTAGCACTCGATGCGCGGAGCAAAGGCCGATAGGCCGCCGCGCTATCGCCAGACCGCCCGCACGGGCTGGCGATTTGTCTCCGCCAGCGCAACGCTCGAACAGTGCTCGGATTTGGCTGGCATAAAGTGTCCAATACAGACCTAGGATCGCCACCCCGCGGTCTGGCGACAGCGCGGCTTGTGATCTGACATGACAACTGGGCAGTCGCGCGGCTTGTTACAGGTTCCCACAGGGTTGTGACGTGACAGTTGGCGTCAGGCGGCTAGGCTCCGGCCTATGATCTATCGACTGCTTCTACTGCTGCTGACCGCGACCCCGGCACTCGCCATGGGGCCTTGGAAATCCGACTGCCATGGCGATACGGCCTGTGAGGTGGGCGACCGCTCGTACCATGTGCTGGAACCTGAGGGGTGGGACGGCGAAACGCCTCTGCCCGTATTGCTGCATTTCCACGGCTGGGCCCGGCAGGGCGATGTGGTGGTGAACCATGAACGCATTGCAGGGGCGACCAAGCTGCGCGGCGTGTTGCTGGTGGCACCCAATGGCTTGGGCAAAAGCTGGGATTTCTGGCGCGCGGACGCGCGGGATGTGCCTTTCGCCGATGCTGTGCTGGAGGATGTGGCAAAGCGCTATCCGATTGATCCCGACAGCATCTATGTCTCGGGCTATTCCTTCGGCGGGGCCATGGCGTGGCGCTATGTGTGCCTATCGGGCAACGACATTGCAGCCCTGCTGGCCGTCGCAGGCAGCATTCGGCAAACCGAAGACTGCCCCGAAGCCCCGCGCGAAGTGCGTCATGTGCATGGGCTGGACGACACGGTGATGGATTTTCCTCTTGGCCCGGGTGGGGACACGACTTATCCGGTCGCGCTCTGGCGGGCCAAGTTTGATTGCCACGCGGCCACCCCGCGCGGGGATTGGAGTGTGAAGCCGTTCCTGACGCTCAGCCGCCTGGAATGGACGGATTGCGCGCAAGGACAGGTCACGCTGGACACCCATCCGGGCGGGCACTTCATCCCCCATGGCTGGATCGGCTGGCAATTGGACGAGCTTTTGGGCCGGACTCCGACCTATCCGTGACGCGCAGCGCTTGCACCTTGGCGCATTCTTTGTCATTGCCTGTGCCAAACGGATATCTGCCAAAAAAGGCCCCGAGCAATGAAATTCACTCTGTCCTGGCTGAAAGACCACCTCGACACGGACGCGTCGGTTGATGAGATCGCCGAGACGCTGACCGATCTCGGGCTTGAGGTCGAAGAGATCGCTAATCCGGCGGACCGGCTTGCAGGCTTTACACTGGGCCATGTGAAACACGCCGAGAAACATCCCGACGCCGACAAGCTGCGTGTCTGCACAGTTGAGACGGATGAGGGCGACCTGCAAATAATCTGCGGTGCCCCCAACGCGCGCGAAGGCATCACCGTCGTGGTCTGCAAGCCGGGCATGTATATCCCCGGTCTGGATATCACCATCAGCGTCGGCAAGATCAGGGGCATCGAGAGCTTTGGCATGATGGCCTCGGAACGCGAGCTGGAGCTCTCGGACGAGCATGACGGCATTATCGAGCTGCCCTCGGGCGAAGTGGGCGACAGCTTCGTCGATTGGCTGGCCGAGAATGAGCCGTCGAAAGTAGATCCGATGATCGAGATCGCGATCACGCCAAACCGCCCCGATGCTTTGGGCGTGGCGGGCATTGCGCGCGATCTGGCCGCGCGGGGTGTCGGCTCGCTGAAAGAGCGCGCCTATGCACCGGTGCCGGGGGATTTCGAAAGCCCGATCAAAGTGTCGATTGACGACGATACTCTGGACGGTTGTCCGCATTTCACCGGGCGTGTGATCCGGGGTGTCAAGAACGGCCCCAGCCCGCAATGGCTGCAGGATCAGTTGAAAGCGATTGGTCTGCGACCGATCTCGGCTCTGGTCGACATCACCAACTACATGACTTACGACCAGAACCGCCCGCTGCACGTGTTCGATGCGGACAAGGTGCGGGGCAATCTGCGGGTGCACCGTGCCGAGGGTGGTGAGACACTGGTCGCGCTGGATGAGAAGGAATACACCCTGCAGCCCGGGATGATGGTGATCTCGGACGACAAAGGGCCGGAATCGATTGCCGGTATCATGGGCGGTGAGGAAACCGGCTGTACCGAAGAAACCGTGAACGTGTTCCTTGAAAGCGCGTTTTGGGATCATGTGCAGATCGCGTTGACGGGCAGGGCGCTCAAAATCAACTCGGATGCCCGCTATCGGTTTGAGCGCGGTGTTGACCCTGATTACACCCGTGAAGGGTTGGAACAGGCAACACAGATGATCCTGGATATCTGTGGGGGCGAAGTGTCGTCGGTGGTCGAGGCCGGGAAGGCACCCAAGCATGCGCGCGCTTACAAACTGGATTCTGCCCGCGTGCAGTCTCTGGTCGGAATGGATATTCCTGAAAGCGACCAGCGGCAGACTCTGACCCGTCTGGGTTTCCGTTTGGAAGGCGAGATGGCGCATGTTCCCAGCTGGCGCCCGGATATCATGGGCGAGGCCGATTTAGTGGAAGAGGTCGCCCGCATCGCGTCGCTGACCAAGCTACAGGGCAAGCCGCTGCCGCGCGTGACCGAGGGTATTCCCGAGGCGGTGATGACACCGACGCAACGCCGTCAGTCGATGGCGCGTCGCACCTGCGCTGCGCTCGGCTATAACGAATGTGTTTCGTACACATTTATTGATCAGGCCTCGGCTGCGCTGTTCGGCGGTGGGGATGACGCGACCCGGTTGGAAAACCCGATCTCGTCCGAGATGAGCCACATGCGCCCCGACCTGCTGCCGGGCTTGCTGCAGGCTGCGGCGCGCAATCAGGCGCGGGGATACGCGGACGTCGCGCTGTTCGAGGTCGGCCCGGTTTTCCATGATGGCGAACCAGGTGATCAGAAGACGCAGATCACCGGCCTGCTGGTTGGAAGGGATGGTCCCAAGGATGTGCACGGCGCGTCCCGCCCGGTTGACGTGTTCGACGCGAAAGCCGATGCCGAGGCGGTTTTGGCCGCGATTGGAGCGCCTGCCAAGGTGCAGATCCTGCGCGATGGTGATGCGTGGTGGCATCCGGGGCGGCATGGCAAGATCTGTCTGGGTCCGAAAAAGGTGCTGGGCGTTTTTGGCGAGTTGCACCCGCGCGTTTTGCAGGCGCTGGACATCAAGGGCCCGGCGATGGCGTTTACCATTTGGCCGGACGAAGTGCCTCTGCCCCGGAATTCCGGCGCAACCCGCGCGGCGCTGGAGTTGCGCGATTTGCAGGCGGTTGAACGTGACTTTGCCTTTGTCGTGGATGACAGCGTCGAAGCGCTGACGTTGGTCAACGCTGCGGCGGGTGCCGACAAGGCACTGATCGAAGATGTCCGTGTCTTTGACGAATTCATCGGCGGCAGTGTCGGAGACGGCAAGAAATCTCTGGCGATTACCGTTCGGCTTCAGCCATCGGATCAGACGCTGAAAGAAAAAGACATCGAGGCCGTGGCCGAGAAAATTATCGCCAAAGTGTCCAAAGCGACAGGCGGCGTTTTGCGCGGCTAAATCGTATTTGATCCAATTGCAAAGCGCGCCATTCGGCGCGCTTTTCTCGTATTAGTCTGCGTGTTGCTGTGCCGCAACACACAGACGCACCTGAATCCACAGGGTTGAATGGAATCAATCCCTGTCGGTAAACACGGCCCCCTGACGCAATCAAAACCAGGAGTCTGCATGATGCCAGATCCCAGCCTCGCAAGAGCCATACCGAAAACCTGATTGCCCGCCAGCTGACCGGCGGGCCTGTTAACCGTTGGAAAGCTGTCATGAACCGCCAAGACATCTCGATGATCCGGCAGATTTTGCCGGATGAGATTCCCTTTTACTACTATGCTGACAGGCAGAGCCCCTGGCTGTTGTATCAAGCCATGGAGGCCGAGACACCTGTGGCAGAGCTCAGGCAATCTGGGCTGTCCCGCTTTGTATCGCGTCCATTGCTAAAGCCGATGGTCGCCCGGTGCGGTGGCGTCTTGCGGCGTCACGACGTAATGGCTGTGGCGCATGCCGATCGCGCCATGCGTTTTGATGGGCTAAGCCCCGCCGCAACCGTCGGGTTGGAAGCGGCTTATCAGTCCGAGTGGCTGGACTTTTGCCTGAGCTTTGACATCTGGTCCGGCGAACAGACGACGCGCAAAGCGCACAATCTGGTCGTTCAGCTTGGGTTCCCGACCGAACACGCCGAACTGCTATGGAAATTCGAGCAGCGCGACGCGGTGGGCACGTACCAAAGCTGCTGGCACCCGGTGCGCATGCATGGTCGTCCGACCCTTGCCTGGTGTCGATTGGACATCGACCTGAGCACAGGGCATTGCCTGATCGAAGAGATTCAGTCTGATTGGTTGCGTTTTGTCAGCCGCGCGCGGCATCGGTTGCAGAATCGAGCCCCGCGCTCACGCGAGCTGCGGCTGACTTCTGAGTACGAGCAGGCCTTGCAACTGAAATACGCCAAGATTTGGTCTGACGTGATGATGTTATCGGTTCTGATGCTACTGCGCGATGAATTCGCCGTGCGTGATGTCTGGATGCATCAACCTGTGCCTGGCGCTAAGTTGAAAGGCATCACTTGGGGCCGTCTGCCACCCCGGTCGATCTACACCCGGTTGCCAAAGGCGTTCGGATTTTTACCAACCCGCGAGATGCCTCCGTTTCTGGGCAACAAACAGAAAAGCAGCGCGCGGCGCGCGGTCAAAGATGCGCAGCCGATCTTTTGGCGTCTGAGCTTTTGATGGACCCTTGGGTCCGACCTGGTTTGGCCCTAGGGTCGCTCACAAAATCTGAGGAGATACAAATGAGTCTGAACGTTTACCTGTCTGGCGAGATTCATACCGATTGGCGTGAACAGATCATCGATGGGGCGCAAGGGCTGGACGTCACGTTTAACAGCCCGGTGACGGATCACGCTGCCAGCGATGACTGTGGCGTTGCCATTTTGGGCGCGGAGCCCAACAAATACTGGCACGACCACAAGGGCGCGATGGTGAATGCCATCCGGACGCGCAAGGGGATCGCCGATGCAGATGTCGTCGTGGTTCGGTTTGGCGAGAAATACAAGCAGTGGAACGCCGCGTTTGACGCGGGATACGCGGCTGCGCTGGGCAAATCGTTGATCGTTTTGCATGGACCCGACGATCAGCACGCCCTGAAGGAGGTTGATGCCGCCGCGTTGGCGGTTGCCGAACACCCGTCGCAGGTGGTCGACATTCTGAACTATGTTTTGACCGGAAAGCTGCCCGGATAAGTGACAAGGGTGAGGCGTTACCTCACCCTTGACTATCTTTACTCGGTTGCGGGAATGCGCAGCCCACGCTGCACGGCGGGTCGTTCCAGGAACCTGTCCACATAAGGCTGCAGGTTCGCAAATCCGTCCCAACCCACGATCTCTTTGACGCCGTAATAGTCCAGACCACGCAGCCACGGAACGATGGCGATGTCGGCGATCGAGTAATCTCCGGCGATCCAGTCGCGGCCTTCAAGCTGCGTGTTCAGGACGTTGAGAAGGCGCTTGGCTTCAGCCACATAGCGTTCGCGGGGACGGGGGTCTTCGATCTCTTTACCGGCGAATTTGTGGAAATACCCCAATTGACCGAACATCGGACCCAGGCCGCCCAACTGGAACATGACCCATTGGGTGACAACATGTTTGTCGGCCGCTGTTTTGCCCTGCAACTGCCCGCTTTTCTCTGCCAGATACAGCAAGATCGCGCCGCTTTCGAACAGGCTGAGAGGTTCGCCACCCGGGCCGTCAGGGTCAATGATGGCCGGGATTTTGTTGTTGGGATTCAGCGACAGAAACTCTGGGCTTTTGACGTCGGCATCAGCCAGCGTGACCAGGTGCGCCTCATAGGGCAGGCCGGTTTCTTCCAACATGATCGAGGCTTTGACACCGTTTGGTGTGGGATAGGAATAGAGTTGAATTTTGTCTGGTGATTTTGCCGGCCAACGGGCCGTGATCGGGTGTGTGGCGGTATCCAGCATGAGGGGCTCCTTATCGGGCTGCGACTACCAGTTAGGCATCAAATTGCGACTCTGCCAGTGTTTACGATGTGCGCTGCCGGTCAATTGGTGTGTATTTTGGAACAACGGGGAAATCCGTGACATCTCACACCTAGACCGAAATCGGGTTGTCGCTAAAACTTTCGCGAATCCCGCGCGACTGGCGCGGGATTGTTGCGACTGGAGAAGGAGACGCTCGTGGATGAAGTCGTTACGCAGATGGGAGCGTTCGCCCCTCTGATCCTAAACGCCGCCAAGGCGCTGATTGTTTTGGTCCTGGGTTGGATCGTGGCTGGTGCGATTGGAGGTATGGTCCGGCGACGGATCAACAAAACACCGCATATCGATCCAACGCTTGGCAATTTCGTCGCCAGCCTGGTGAAATGGGTGATCCTTGCGATGGTTCTGGTTGCCGTTCTGGGCATCTTCGGAATCGAGGCAACAAGCATCGTCGCCATACTGGGTGCAGCGTCGCTGGCGATTGGGCTGGCTTTGCAGGGCACACTCAGCGATCTTGCGGCCGGTGTTATGCTGGTGGTTTTCCGGCCGTATAAACTGGGTCAGTACGTGGATATTGGCGGCACGGCGGGCACGGTGAAAGACCTCAACCTGTTCACGACCGAACTGGTCACGCCCGACAATGTGCAAATCATTGTGCCCAATGGTCAGGCCTGGGGGTCGGTGATCACCAATTACTCGGCCCATGACACACGGCGCGTCGATCTGGTTTTCGGCATCGATTACGGCGACAGCGCGGATGAGGCGATGAAGATCATTTCGGATATCGCTAGTGCGGACAACCGCGTTCACAGCGATCCAGAACCATGGGTCCGCGTGACCAATCTGGGCGACAGTTCGGTCGACCTGACGGCACGTCTGTGGTGCGATGCCGCGGATTATTGGGATGTGAAGTTCGAGTTGACTAAGACCATCAAAGAGGCGTTCGACGCCAAGGGCGTTTCGATCCCCTATCCGCATTCTGTCGAAATACAGAAACAGGGATAATGGCTCCCGCCTGTCGGGCGGGCATTGGAAATGCCCTTCTCCGGTTGGGCCCAGCGCCGCGCCTTTGGCGCGGCGCTGTTGCGTTTAATGAATACCGTCGCGTTCCAGGTGTTCGCGACGCGCCAAAGGCGCGTCGCCCGGCCCAACACTGTAAACCCCCTCGGCAGAGGGGGCTTTCAGGGGCGGGAGCACCTATGACTTGATCGCGACACTTGGGGATACGACGTCGATCCCCAATGCTTTTCCGACAGCGTAGTAAGTCAACTGACCAGCATGGACGTTCAGTCCCGCCAGAAGGTGCGGGTCGTCCTGACAAGCTTGTTTCCAGCCCTTGTCCGCAAGCGATAGCATGAACGGCATCGTCGCGTTGCCCAAGGCGATCGTCGATGTCCGTGCAACAGCGCCCGGCATATTCGCAACGCAATAGTGCATGACGCCGTCGACCTCGTAGATCGGATCAGCGTGGGTTGTCGCCTTGGATGTCTCAAAACACCCGCCCTGGTCAATCGCGACGTCCACGAGCACGGCACCCGGTTTCATCGTCGACAGCTGATCGCGAGTGATGAGCTTTGGCGCTGCGGCACCGGGGATCAAAACCGCGCCGATCACCATGTCCGCATCCTGGATCAGTTCGGCCGTCGCTCCGGCTGTGGAATACTGGTTCTTGAACTGCCCGCCAAAGACGTCGTCAAGATACCGCAGGCGCGGCAAAGACCGGTCCAGAACCGTAACATCAGCGCCCATTCCCGCGGCGATTTTGGCAGCGTGTGTGCCCACGACGCCCCCACCGATGACGACAACCTTGGCCGGACCCACGCCAGGGACACCGCCCATCAACACGCCGCGCCCGCCATTGGCCTTTTGCAATGTCCACGAGCCGACCTGAGGGGCCAGACGGCCCGCAACTTCGGACATGGGGGCAAGCAGGGGTAACCCTCCGTTTGCGTCCGTCACGGTTTCATAAGCGATAGCGGTACAGCCTGATGCCAGCAGGTCATGGGTCTGATCCGGATCGGGTGCAAGGTGCAGATAGGTGAACAGCAGTTGGCCTTCGCGCAGCATCTTGCGCTCACCGGCCTGAGGCTCTTTGACTTTGACGATCATGTCGGCGGTTGCAAAGACTTCGGCAGCCGTATCGACGATGCGGGCTCCTGCGGCTTCATATGCGGCATCGTCAAAACCCGCGCCCGCGCCGGCGCCGGTTTCGATGATGACCTCGTGTCCGCGCGCGACTGCTTCACCAGCCGCATTCGGGGTCATGCCGACCCGGAACTCCTGCGGTTTGATTTCCTTGGGGCAACCGATTTTCATGAGAGACTCCGTTCATAAACTGCCCAAATAATAGGCAGGCCGCGATGCAATTTCTGTGAAACCCTGCTTGCAATTCCTGCGAAACGCGGGAAATTATTCGGCCCAAGTGTAATTCTCTGCAAGTAACGTGCGTAAATGACGATAGACTCAACAGATCGGAAGATTCTGGCCGCCCTTCAACGCAAGGGGCGTATGTCTAATGCTGAGCTGTCTGAGCAGGTGAACCTGTCGCCTTCTGCCTGTCACAGACGCGTTCAACGGCTTGAGACCGAAGGGTATATCCGAGACTATGTTGCCCTGCTGGACGCGCGCAAACTGAATGTCGCCACCACGGTGTTTGTCGAGATAACACTGCAGGGTCAGGCCGAGGAAGTGCTGGAGGCGTTCGAGAAAGCCGTCTCGCGCATTCCCGACGTTCTGGAATGTCATCTTATGGCCGGAACGGCGGATTACATCCTAAAGGTGGTGGCCGAAAACACCGAGGATTTCGCCCGCATCCATCGGCAGTATCTGTCCCGCTTGCCGGGCGTGTCGCAAATGCAAAGCTCATTCGCATTGCGCACGGTATTCAAGACAACGGCTTTGCCCGTCTGAGTGCAAACGCCGAATGATGGGCCTTGCGTCAATGCCGCAGGTTGTATCCTGCGCCACACCGCGCCACATTTAGGGCAGTTGGTCTGATTTGACCCCCGGCGCTTTGTAAGTGACATCCACCGGTTACACATCGCCGATACGATCCGCACCCGTTGGAAAAGAGAAGGAGCAGGCATTGGTTAATGAAAACGACAGCGCCCCAAAAGACTGGTTGGAGGCCGAACTTGAAGATACGCTGGACGAGGATTTTGAAATCGAATTCAGCGAACCGATGCTGTCGATGGAGGTTCGCAAGATCTATAAGGACCAGCACCCCGACATGCTGGACCGCAAGGTCTATTTCCGCAATTTGCTGCGCCTTCAGGCCGAGCTGATCAGGGTTCAGGACTGGGTGCAGCATACCGGGGCCAAAGTCTGTATCTTGTTCGAAGGCCGAGACAGCGCGGGAAAGGGGGGCGTGATCAAGCGCATTACGCAGCGCCTGAACCCACGGGTCGCGCGCGTGGTCGCCCTGCCTGCGCCTAGCCGACGGGAACAAAGCCAGTGGTATTTCCAACGCTACGTACCGCATCTGCCTGCCGCCGGAGAAATCGTGCTATTCGACCGGTCCTGGTACAACCGCGCGGGGGTTGAACGGGTGATGGGGTTTGCCAACGAAGATCAGGTTGAGCAGTTTTTTCAGGACGTTCCCGAATTTGAACGGATGCTTGTGCGGTCGGGGATTATCCTGCTGAAATACTGGTTCTCAATCACTGACGAAGAGCAGCAATTGCGATTCCTGATGCGCATTCATGACCCGATGAAGCAGTGGAAACTGTCGCCGATGGATCTTGAATCCCGCATCCGCTGGGAGGCTTACACAAAGGCGAAAGAAGACATGCTCTTTCGAACGAATATCACTGAGGCGCCTTGGTACATCGTCGAAGGCAATGACAAGAAACGCGAACGTCTGAATTGTATCGAACATCTGTTGACCAAAATTCCCTACGACGACGTTCCGCAAGAAAAGGTCAACCTACCTGATCGCCGCTACAACCCTGAATACGAACGCCGTATTCTGCCCGATGAGTTACACGTGCCAAAAATCTATTGATCCAAAAGGTGCGAGGCAGTTGGTCTGCCTCGCACTAGACGTACCGGTCAGGCAGCGTCCATCATGCAGTCAAAGCTGAAGAAATTGAACTGGAGGACATCAAAGTCGTCGTCGCAGGACACGTCAGACATTGGTGCCTCTTCTTCATCCGGCGCGAAATCGTCATCCATGACCAGCTCAAACTCATCGACCGAGTCGGACGGCTCCATCGGGTCGTTGTTCCAGGCGAACTGATCAAGTCGCGATTGCAGGGCCTCGACAAACGCTTCGATCTCGGCAAGGAAGGCTGCCACGTCGAAACACTCATCGTCCAGATCGTCATTGTCTGTAACCTCGGTATCCGGCATGTCCGGCGCTGGGTCGTCAGCTTCCGTGACATCCGTATCCGGCGTTTCAGTCACGGGATCGTCCGTTTCTGTGACGTCTGTGTCCGGCATGTCCGGTTCCGGATCGTCAACGTCTGTGACGTCTGTGTCGGGCACTTCCGTAGCCGGGTCCTCGGTATCCGTGACATCCGTATCCGGCGTCTCAGTGTCCGGGTTATCCGTTTCGGTCACGTCGGTGGCTGGCGTTTCCGGCGTCGGATCTTCGGTCTCGGTTACATCTGTGTCAGGCACTTCAGGGTTCGGATCAACCGTCCCAGGTACATCTGTGCCCGGCGCTGGATCTGGAGCTTCCGTGACATCCGTATCCGGGGTCTCGGCTACGGGTTGGTCGGGCGCTGGTGCCTCAGCCACCGGTGGCGTCGGTGCAGGTGCTGCCGCCGTGCCGGTGTCCAGGCTAACCGTACCGTCTGTGGTCGCAAAGTTCTGAGTGACCATGACCGCATCAAAACCCTGCATGTCGCCGGTCTCGACGCCGATCCCGATATACTTGAATTCAGGGTTCAGGATATTGGCCCTGTGGCCCGGGCTGTTCATCAGGTTCTGGTGCAGCTGAGCCACATCATCGCTGATGCCCGGTGCGCCTCTTTCGGACTGCCAAGCGATGTTTTCGCCGGACCGCCAGCTGCCGTCGAAGTCGAAGCCTGCCGCTTCCATCCTTTGTGTCGCGCTAGAGCCGCCCGCACCGGTATGGCTGAACCGGTCCGTGTTCAGCATCCATGCGCTGTGATCTTCAGATGACGCGTTGAGTTGCGTTTCAAGTTGCAGGGGGTTCAGCCCTCGGGATGTGCGCTCTTGGTTGATCAGCGCCAACATTTCCCGCTCAACAGTGTTTGCTGTCGACATATTTGCCTCCGTTTGGTTTCTGTCTTTGCAGACATGGCCAGATACGTTGGCAGTTGCCCGATGCAAAAGAGGGGATATTCAATCAGGGCGTGTAGCGGCGACGTCGCGCTTGCGCGAATGATTCGCTGCGCTGCAAAATGCCGGTCCAAATGCGCACCGGCCTGATCGGCAGGAACATGCACGGAGAAAGCGGAAAACCGACTGCCCAGAAACGACAAACCCCCGGGCGGCGCCTCGGGGGTCGTCAAATAGTGTCATCCAAAGCTGGACGAGCGTCAGGTGCTTAGAGCAAACCTTCGCGCTGTGCTTTCTTACGTGCCAGTTTACGGGCACGGCGGATCGCTTCAGCTTTCTCGCGCGCTTTTTTCTCGGACGGTTTCTCGAAATGTTGCTTGAGCTTCATTTCACGAAACACGCCTTCGCGCTGCAGCTTTTTCTTCAGGGCACGAAGCGCCTGATCGACATTGTTGTCGCGAACACTAACCTGCATGTGGTTGTCACCACCTTTCTAGATAGAGTTGCAAGGAAATTGCAGGAAGTGGCCGTATAGCAAAGCGGTTCTAACTTGTCTAGTACTGGGGCCGAGATTGGGAGATCCGCCATGACCATGACTTACGAAGATGTCAAAGACCAGTTGCTGACCGCCATGCTGGACCATGTTCCGTTCGATGGATGGTCCGAAACCGGCTTTCGGGCCGCAGTAGCCGATTGCAAGATCGACAGCGATCTGGCGCGCGCGGTCTGCCCACGCGGGGCTGTGGATCTGGCGCTGGCTTTTCACGCGCAGGGCGATCAGGCCATGCTTGCGCGCCTGAAGTCCGAGGACCTGAGCGGGTTGAAATTCCGCGACAAGGTCGCCTCCGCTGTCCGGTTTCGCCTGCAGGCCGTCGATGACAAAGAGGCTGTGCGCCGCGGCGTTACCCTGTTTGCCTTGCCGCTGCACGCCGCTGATGGTGCAAAAGCCGTTTGGGGGACCTGCGACCATATCTGGAACGCGTTGGGGGACACATCGGATGATGTGAACTGGTACACCAAGCGCGCAACGCTGTCGGGCGTGTATTCCTCGACGCTCTTGTTCTGGCTGGGCGACGATTCGCAGGGCAATCGGGCAACGTGGGAATTTCTTGATCGGCGCATCAACGATGTGATGCAGTTCGAAAAGCTCAAGGCGATGGTGAATGGCAACCCGTTCATGAAACCGTTTCTGGCAGTACCGAAATGGCTGGCCGGACATGTCAAACCGCCCACGAAAGTGCCAGCTGATCTTCCCGGCACACTGTCGCCCAGAAAATAGCGGGTGGGCCTCTGGTGTCCTGACTGTTAGGCAAGAGCCAAAGGAGAATTGCCGATGACCCAGACAATGCGCGCCGTTGAAATTACGCAACCGGGCGGACCGGATGTTTTGCAAGTGGCGGACCGGCCCGTGCCGGAAGCTGGTGCGGGGCAGGTCGTCTTGAAAGTGGCCTATTCAGGCGTGAACCGGCCAGACGCGCTGCAGCGGGCCGGCGCGTATGATCCGCCTCCGGGTGCCAGCGACTTGCCGGGGCTGGAGGCGTCTGGCGAGGTCGTCGCCATCGGTTCCGGTGTCGAAGGTCTGACGCTGGGGGATCAGGTGTGCGCGCTTTTGCCCGGCGGTGGTTATGCCGAATACGTCGCAACCCCCGCCGCGCATTGCCTGCCGATTCCGTCCGGAATGGGAATGAAAGAGGCCGCGTGCCTGCCCGAAACCTTTTTTACTGTCTGGTCCAACGTCTTCACACGCGGTGGCCTGAAGGCGGGCGAGCGGTTTCTCGTCCATGGCGGTTCAAGCGGGATTGGCACAACCGCGATCCAGCTGGCCAACGCTTTTGGCGCGCGGGTCTTTGCGACAGCAGGGTCAACCGAGAAATGTGCGGCTTGTATTGAACTGGGGGCCGAGAAGGCGATCAACTACAAGGACGAGGACTTTGTGGCCGCGATGCGCGCCGAAGGCGGTGCGAATCTGATCCTGGATATGGTCGGAGGCGATTATATCCCGCGCAACGTCAAAGCGCTGGCCGATGATGGTCGATTGGTTCAGATCGCCTTTTTGCAAGGCCCGGTGGTCGAACTGAATTTTGCGATGATGATGGTCAAGCGCCTGACCTTGACCGGCAGCACACTGCGGCCGCAAAGCGATTTGGCCAAGGCCCGCATCGCTCAGGACCTGCGCGAAGCCGTCTGGCCATTGCTTGCGGCCGGAAAGATCGCGCCCGTGATGGACAGCGAATTTGATCTGGCCGATGCGGCGGCGGCCCATGCACGAATGGAAAGCTCGGGCCATATTGGCAAGATCGTTTTGAAGGTCGGCGGCTGAAAACAGCGCCGTGCGGTCAGGCCACTGCGCGGCGATACAGGTGCCAGGTCGCGTGACCCAAAACGGGCATGACCACAATCAGCCCCAGTAGCATCGGAATCGCGCCGATGATCAGCATACCTGCAACGATTGCCCCCCAGGCCAGAACGACACGCGGATTGTGGCGCAGCACCCGGACTGACGTCACGACCGCTACTGGAACGCCCACTTTTCTATCCAGCAGGAGGGGGAAACTCACGACGCTCAGGGCCAGTGCAACCAGCGCAAAAACAAACCCAACCGCCGTGCCAAAGATCACCATCACCCACCCGGCGCTTGTGGTGAACACCTCGGTCACGAAGGCACCAAGTGAGGTGGGGGGTTCAGGTCCCAGCGTCTGTGCATAGATGCTTTGTGCGACCATCAGCCAGACCAGCAACAGCATGACCAAATAGAACCCAAGCGCCAGAATCGCGCCGAAAGAAGGCGATCGGAACACTCCGAACGCGTCCAGCCAGTGCACGGCACCGCCCTGTTCGCGTTTGCGGCTGATTTCATACAGACCGACCGCAGCCACCGGCCCGATCAGCGCGAACCCGGCGACAAGAGGCGCTAACAGAGGCACCATATCCATGTTCAACCCAAGCCCGAACATCAGCAATCCGGCAATCGGGTAGATCAAAACGATGAAAATCGCATCGGCGCGGGTCTCCAGAAAATCATTATACCCAGCTTTCAGACAGGCCTTGAGGTCCTGCAAGGTCAGCGTGTGAATAGTGGGCAGAGCGTCGACTTCGGCGCTGCCAATTTCGGTCATGCTTTCCGCGACGTGATCGCCCGTTGCGCGCAGGTTCCGGGCGGCCCAACTGATCGGGTTACCGATTGTCTTGTCCATCATCATCCCCTCCGTGACGTGATCGCGTCCCGGGATGAATCCGGCTTTGGGGTTGCCCGTGACCGGATCATCCGGCAACGCCGGTCCCCAGTATAGCACATTTTGCGTCAAATTGCCTGTTCAACGTCCCGTGACCTGCAGGATTGCCCTGACGCGCTGGCATGTTAGCCTTGCCGCAAAGTGTGGGAGGGTATCATGCAGCAGACAGCGCGCACCGTTGTGATTCATCAAACCGGGGGGCCTGAGGTCCTGCAAATCGAAGACCGGACCGTCGGCGACCCGGGCCCGGGCGAGGTGCGAATTCGGCATCATGCCTGTGGGTTGAATTTCATAGATGTGTATCAGCGCACAGGTCTGTATCCGCTGGATCTGCCCCATGGGTTGGGTATGGAGGCTGCGGGAATTATTGAAGCGGTCGGCGAAGGTGTCACCCATCTTGAACCCGGCCAGCGCGCGGCCTATGCATCAGGCCCCGCAGGAGCGTATACCGAGGCGCGTGTCATGCCCGCCGCGCAGGTGTGCCCGTTGCCTGAAAATATCTCGTTCCGAACGGCTGCTGCGATGATGCTCAAGGGCATGACGGTCGAGTATCTGTTCCACCGCACCACCCCACTGCGACGTGGGGATACGGTTCTATTCCATGCCGCTGCCGGAGGTGTCGGCCTGATTGCCTGCCAATGGGCCAAATCCGAGGGGATCACCCTGATCGGAACCGCCGGGTCGGATGAAAAATGCAGCCTGGCGCAATTCAATGGCGCGGCCCATTGCATCAACTATCGGACTGAAAACTTTGCCGAACGTGTGGCTGAAATCACCAAAGGTAAGGGTGTCGATGCGGTTATGGACTCGGTCGGCGCGGATACGTTCGAAGGATCGATCAATTGTCTGAAACCGCTGGGCATGATGATTTCTTTCGGAAATGCTTCTGGCCCTGTTCCACCCGTTGATTTGGGACTGCTTGCGCAAAAAGGATCGCTGAAGATAACGCGACCCACGTTATTCACGCATATTGCCGAGCACGCAACCTGTCAGGCCATGGCACGTCGTCTGTTCGGCAAGGTCGAGGGTCGCGAGGTCAAGGTTCACGTTGACCAGCAGTTCCCGTTGGACCAGGTCGCGGATGCGCACCGCGCGCTCGAGTCTCGGCAGACCACTGGCAGCACGGTTCTGACCCTTTAGGATCAGAACCCCACCTTGGGCATCAAAAACGGCGTGCAACGCGCACCTGAATTGTCGTTGCATCCACATCCACACCGGTCGAGTTGAAATCGTCGAACTCGTGGTACAGGATTTCACCGCCTAGGCTGACATTGGGCGCGATGATCTGTTCGTAACCAGCGCCGATGAACCAGCCGTTGTCGCTGCCTAGATTGTCAGTACCGGCTTCGGCATACCCGCCGGTGCCATATAACAGCCCCTGAGGACTGATCTTGTAGCCCGCGCGCGCTTTGATGCGCCACACGTCCTCAACCGTCGCGGCCCTCGAGAGGTCCGCGTCAGTCCAGTCGTAGTCGAATCCGCCCCCAAAGACCCAATCACCGGCATCATAATCATATCCCAGAATGATCCCGCCAATCGCACTGTCGCCGTCCAGCCCGGACACATTTGTATCGACGTCAATGTAACCGATCTGTGCACCGCCGTAGAAGCCGGTCCAGTCACCAGCAGACTGCGCAAGGACCGATCCAGCAGCAAGTGTTGCAGCCGCGGTGAAAAGAACAAGTTTGCCCGTCATGTTTTCGTCCTTTCGCTTGAATTGGGACTGCGGGGCGATCCCGCAACCTCGACCCCCTTCTGTTGAGTCACGTAGGTCTGAAACCATGCGCTTCAAATCAAAAACGGCGGCGGATACGCTCCGCCGCCGATACATAAGTCAGGTTTGAGCAGATTATTGCTGCTGCAGTTCCGCCGGGGATTTGTCGGCGATGGTTTCCCAGTTCACATCGGCGCGCTCGTTAAAGCCCGGGATGTCACCTTCCCAGCGTTCCTGAATGTCTGCCGACAGGTTCAGGTACAGCTTGTTGTCGACGATTTTCCAGTAGTTCGGGTCGCCGTCAAACTTGAAGCCCATCGCGGTACCAAATGCGCAATAGCCGCCATATGCGGGCAGGTATGCTTCGGGATTTTCCTCGAAGGCAACTTTGTTCTCTTCCGAAGCGAACCGGTACAGCGCGTCATTGTGCAGCGTGGTGATGCGGTAGTCGCCCTTGGTGGCTTCGCCAACAGTAAAATAGGCAACCGGGTCATAGCCTTGCAGCGCAAGGCCGGTCGAGCTTGCGTTCAGTTCAACGCCAGCAGCCAGAGATGTGGTTGCAACTGCGACGGACAGCGCGACGCCGCCAATAAGGGATTTAATCGAGTTCATGGTTTTCACCTTTCGTGAAGCGAGCGCCGGATGATCCTGAAATTGAACCCTGGCATGTCTCGCGATTTTGTTTGTGTGCGGTCGATAATTGGCCGTCACGGAACCGAAGTGGGCAGCAGGGTCATCACGTTCAAAACAATCAATTGTGATTGTGCGGTGGTGAAGAACGTGTGTTCAAAATTGCAAATTCGCGGACGAAACATCAGGGCGGAACGAAGTCACAAATTCAATGACTTTTCGGGCCGTCATTTCGCAGGGCCGCAACAAGGCGCCTTTGCGCGTCTGATAGAGGTTCAAGCTGACGTAATCGTTGCCGCCCAACTGCGACGCGACCAGCTTGTGTGACCGACCATTCGCAAAAATCGATCGGCTGACGACGTAGCGCTTGCCCCGACTTTTCCCGGTGGTCGTTCCGATTGGAATCTTGAAGAAGGCGGCAAGAAAGTCGTCAGAAGCTGTCAAGATTGACCGATTTTCGGCTCTGTCCCCGCGTGGATCCGGGCCAGGTTCGCTTTGTGTCGCCCATAGACCAGAACGGTTAGAATGAGGCCCAAGAAGAAAGTGCGCATGTCCGTCAGCACAACGATCCAGGCTGCCGACATGGCGGCAGCCATGAGTGCTGCAAGTGAAGAAATGCGCCAGATGGCGGCGGCGACAAGCCAGGTCAGGCAGCAGGCGATCCCGACCTGCCAATTCAAAGCCAGCCAAAGGCCCAGAAACGTGGCCACGCCTTTGCCGCCCTTGAATCCCAGCCAAATAGGGAAACAGTGACCCAAAAAGGCCGCAAGCGCGGCGACCTGGGCTGCATCCTCTCCGGCAATGGAACGGGCCAACAGAACAGCGGCTGCGCCCTTGGCGGCATCGAAAACCAGGGTCAGGGCCGCAGCGGCTTTGTTTCCCGTGCGTAGAACATTTGTTGCGCCAATATTGCCGGACCCAATCTGACGCAGGTTACCCAAACCCATCACTTTGGCGACAATCATTCCAAAGGGGATCGACCCCATCAGATATCCAATCGCGGCCCAAAGGATCAATTGGGTCGTCGTACTGTCAATCGGGGGCATCAGGATCTCCGGTAAACTTCTTTGCCTGCAACATAAGTTGCCGTGACCTTACCCTGCATCCGCTGACCGTCAAACGGTGTATTCTGTGACTTTGATTTCAGGCTGAACCGGTCCAGCACAAAAGGCACATCCGGGTCGAACAGAACCAGATCAGCAGGCGCGCCTTCGGCCAGACGACCGCTGCCGAGCCCTAGCCGTTTCGCCGGGTTCAACGCCATGGCACGGAACAGAGTGGGCAGGTCCAGCTGATCCGCGTGATACAACCGCAGGGCCGCAGGCAGCAGAGTCTCCAAAGCGACTGCGCCCGAGGCCGCCTCTTCAAACGGCAGACGCTTGCTTTCTTCGTCCTGGGGGGTGTGCATCGAACTGATGGTATCAATCAGACCGGTACGCACCGCTTCGATCACCGCCTGCCGATCATCCTCGGATCGCAGCGGAGGCTTGACCTTGAAGAAGGTGCGATAGTCCGCGACGTCCAGCTCATTCAGCGTCAGATGATGGATCGAGGTGCCAGCTGTGATATCCAGCCCGTTGCGCTTGGCGCGGTCCAGAGCGGGCAGGGCGCGTGCTGTGGTGATCTGATCGGCGTGATAGGCGGCCCCCGTCATTTCCAGCAGCGCGATGTCGCGGTCCAGACCCATCCGCTCGGCCATGGGCGATACGGCGGGCAACCCGCGCAGGGCGGCGAACTTGCCGCTGGTGACAGCGGCTCCTGCGCTCAGGCCTGGCTCTTGCGGGTGGGCGATGACCAGTGCGCCGCAGGATTTGGCATAGGTCAGGGCGCGAGAAAACACCTTGGTATTGGCAATGACATGGTCGCAATCAGTGAACGCCACGGCACCTGCATCTTGCAGAAACCCGATCTCGGTCATCTCGCGGCCCTCACGTCCCTTGGTCAGAGCGGCCATGGGCAGCACGTTGACTGGCGCGTCTGCTTGCGCGCGGCGGGTGGCGAATTCCAGCGTTTCGGGCGTGTCTACCGCGGGCAGCGTATCGGGACGGGTCACGATGGTGGTTACGCCCCCGGCCGCCGCTGCCAAACCGGCGGATTTATAACTCTCCTTGTGCCGCTCGCCCGGCTCGCAAACTTTGACACCGATATCGACAATACCGGGGGCGAGGCATTTCCCTCCGCAGTCGATCACCGGCGCATCCGTGGTCGGAGCCGCACCCGTACCGAGGGCAGCGATCTGCCCATCAGCGACGTGCAGCCAACCGATCGAGTCCGTTCCGGCCTCGGGGTCGATCAGGCGGGCGTTGGTGAAAAGCTGGTCGGTCATGTCTGGGCCTCTCGGGCTTTGGTCAGGGCTGCCATGGCGGCATCTGGGTCAGTCAGATACTCGAATACAAGAAATCGCAGGTGGGAAAACACGATGTTTCGACCGTTGCGGTAGAATTTCAGTTCCCGGTGAATGGGAAGGTGCTTGGGTTTGAATATCTCGCTGAGCCACCAGACGTTGCGGGTTGTGACAACATACACCCGCCGTGTCCGGACCAGTCGATCCCACCACATGAAAAAAGCCAGGAAAATCGTACAGCCGACCAGTTTCCAGTAATCCCGCACAGTCTCGGCAAACCAGGGGCTGGCCAACCAGACCAACGCAAGGCAGACAATCAGAAACCTGTAGACCCAGCGCAGCCGGGGTGGAAAGTACGCTTGGTATGGCCGTCCTGACCATAACACCTGTTCGGCTTCGGGGATCTGGCTACGCCACCAGCCGTCATCCGCAGCCGTCATCCGATCGCCCTTTCAATCGTGGCCTTGGTCGCGGCAGGATCGGCCTGATATTTGATCAGGTGTTTGTCGCCGCCCTTGGTAACGATCTGAACAAAGCTGCCCATGGTCTTGACCGCCTCGATCTGGTTCAGAGGAACAACGCGTGCCCCGGGGCCGGTGAGGGTGGTCTGGGACAACTCCCACGTGTTGTTTAGCTCCTCCGAGGCCAGATACCATGCGCGGATACCAATGGCCGCAAGCCCCGCAGGTGCGCCGGTCCAGACATAAGGGTTGCCGATCAGCCAGAGCACGATCATGGCACCCGCCATCGCAATAGCCGCCAACGTCAGGTTGGTCTGAATGTATGCGCCTTTGTTGGGGGTAAAGATCACAGGATCAGCCACAGGGCACCTCCGACGATAAGAAGGATGATGATGGCCAGCAGCGCCGACCCCATGCGGCGAGGTTGATCATTTTGGGGTGGTGTCTGGGGCGCGGAAAAAGGCTTGGCGCTTTCCGTCGCGATGGGTCCACCGGTCCAGTTTGTCGCCTCTTCGGTATAAAGGCCCAACAGGCGCACGCGAGGGTCCGGGTTCAATTCGGCGGAGTGACCCCCAAAAGCAGCGCTGCGCAGCACCATGACCCAGCCTTCAATCGATTCCAGCATTGTCCGGTTCAACTGATCCTCGGAAACGCCACAGCCATCGTTCAGATAGCCAAACAGCCCAAGGTCTTCGAGATCCGTGACGGGGAAAACATCGATCTGTGCCGGGTCCAGACCCGTGACACCCAGCACCTGATCAGCCGCACCGGGTTCGCGCAGGAACTTGGCCTCTTCCGCACGCATATCCAGCGTGAACAGGCGGATCACACCGCGTTCGTTGGGGGCGACCGTCAGGTTGCTCATGCGGCCTCGCGCTGGTTTTGGGCCAGCAGCTCCATTGCCGCCATGCGGACTGCGACGCCCATCTCGACTTGTTCCTGAATGACGGATCGGTTGATGTCGTCGGCCAGCGTTCCGTCGATCTCGACACCTCGGTTCATCGGGCCGGGATGCATGACGATGGCGTCGGGCTTGGCCAGCGCCAGCTTTTCGGCGTTCAGCCCGTAGCGATGATAATACTCGCGCTCCGACGGGATGAACCCGCCATCCATCCGCTCGCGTTGAAGGCGTAGCATCATGACGACGTCGACGTCTTTCAGACCTTCGTTCATGTCGTCATAAATCTCGGCGCCGAAGTCGGCGAACTGGCTGGGGACCAGCGTTGGCGGGCCGATCAGGCGGATGCGGTTCTCCATCTTGCCCAGCAGGATCAGGTTAGAACGCGCCACACGGGAATGGGCCACGTCCCCGCAGATGGCGACGTTCAATCGGTGCAGCCGACCCATGGCGCGCCGGATCGTCAGCGCGTCTAGCAAGGCTTGCGTGGGATGTTCATGCCGTCCGTCGCCTGCGTTCAACACGGCGCAGTTCACCTTCTGCGCCAGCAGATCAACTGCGCCGGAATGCGGATGCCGCACCACCAGCAGGTCAGGATGCATTGCGTTCAGGGTCATCGCGGTGTCGATCAGCGTCTCGCCTTTTTTGATCGAACTGGCCTGCATCGCCATGTTCATCACGTCTGCGCCCAGTCGCTTACCCGCGATTTCAAAACTGGCCTGCGTGCGGGTCGAGTTTTCAAAGAACATGTTGATCTGCGTCAGACCGGCCAGCACATCAGAATGCTTGGTCGACTGCCGGTTCAGCGCGACATATTTCTCGGCCAGATCAAGGATGGCAGAGATATCGGATTGTGACAGATGCTCGATGCCAAGAAGGTGACGATGGGCGAAACGCATGGGCGGGCTCCTGTCTGACAATCGGCCCGCTTATAAGAAGGCGCGCGCGCAGAGGCAACTACGGATCAGAGCCTTCGGGCAATATCTCGCACCCGCCATCGGGCAGGCATTGCTCGCCGGGCTTGCACCATTTGCCGTAACCGCAGTCGATGGCCTTGATCGGGACACACCCTTGATGAGTGGAACATTTGAAACCTGGGCGGCATTGCGATCCGGTTTCTTCGCACAAAAACCAGCCGGGGCGAGAGCATCCGCCACCGGGCAGGCAAGACGATCCCGAGGCACATGAATTTCCGTCATCGCACAGTGTTGGTCGGCCCCGTGTGGCCGAATCCGGGTCAAGCTCGGGCGCGATCCGCTCGCATTCGCCACGCCCGTTACAGAAACTCCCGCCCGGGCAATCGAGGCGCGAGGTGCATTTGTTCGCCCCCTTGGGCGCGCAGCGGGTGCCACCAGCCACACAGCGTTCGAACGGGCCGCAGGATCGTCCCCCGCCGCAATATGTACCGCCTGCGCGAATGCAGTGGCCGTCAAAGCTGCATCTTTGGCCGACCGAACAGCACCGGCTGCCGCATTGGAACTGTCCTGCGCGGCATTGGTTGTGCCTGTCGTGAAAGGTCGCGGATACCGGGCCGCTGATGAATGTCAGCAGCGCGCCGATCAGAAGGAATCGCAAAACACACACCATATCAAGACCGATGGTCCGTGCGGCGGACCGCCCGATCAAGGTCTATTCGCTTTCCCTCGGTCAAAAGGTGGTTAGATTGAGGGCTATGGAATCGGCACTGGACTATCACACCGCGCGCGCTCTGCTGGAGTGGCAGATCGAATTGGGCGAAACCGATGCGATCGGGGACGCGCCCGTCGATCGCTATGCGCTGCCTGACACCGCGCCCAAGGCCAAGAAACCGGTGGCACAGGTCGTGCCTGACAAACCGGTGCAGGTCGATCCGGTTGCGATTGCGAAAGACGTGGCAAAAAGTGCCGGATCATTGGATCAGCTGCGCGCAGCTATGGACGTCTTTGACCATTGCGAACTGAAACGCGGCGCGCGCCAACTGGTGTTTGCCGACGGCACGCCGGGCGCGCGGGTGATGATCATCGGCGAAGCACCCGGCCGCGACGAAGACCGCGAGGGCAAGCCCTTTGTCGGACGCGCGGGTCAATTGCTGGACCGGATGCTGGCCGCCATTGATCTGGACCGGCGCGAGACCGCCTACATCACCAATGTCCTGCCATGGCGACCGCCGCAGAACCGCGACCCAAAACCCGAAGAGATCGCGATGATGAAGCCGTTTCTGGAGCGTCACATCGCGTTGGCAAAGCCCGAGGTTCTGGTGGTGATGGGCAACATCAGCTGTCAGGCCGTGCTGGGCAAACGCGGCATCACGCGGTTGCGTGGCCAATGGGATCAGGCGCTGGACTTGTCAGTGATCCCAATGTTCCACCCGGCCTATCTGCTGCGCCAGCCTCAGATGAAACGACAAGCCTGGGCTGATCTGTTGGAACTGAAAGCCCGGCTGGAGGGGATGTGATGCGCATTCTGGCCTTCTCGGACCTACATATGGCGCGCAACCGCGCGGCTGAGATTGTTGCCGCCAGCACGGACGCCGATCTGGTGATCGGTGCCGGCGATTACTGCAACATGCGACAGGGGCTGGAAGACGCCATGGAGATGCTGACCGGCATGGTCGCACCTCTGGTCCTGATCTCAGGCAACGCGGAAAGCGCCGGAGAGCTGTTGGATGCCGTACCAGAAGGGGTTCACGTCCTGCACGGCACCGGCATGACCCTTGATGGGCTGCGGCTGTTCGGGCTTGGCTATGGCGTGCCGCCCACGCCTTTCGGCGACTGGTCCTGTGACATGACCGAGGCTGAGGCCACCGAGTTGCTGGATCGCTGCGATGCAACGGATATCCTGATCACGCATTCTCCGCCCAAGGGGCATGGAGATACCACATCGATGGGCGATGCTGTCGGCTCGGTTTCTGTTAGGGATGCCATTGAACGCCTGCAGCCGCAATTTTCCCTTCACGGACATATCCATGACAGCTGGGGCTATCGCGGCACGATCGGACGGACGCAGGTCGCAAATCTCGGCCCCACAATAAACTGGTTTGAGGTTCCCTCATGATCGACACAGTCACGCTGCTGGCCTTCATCCCGGCTGCATTGGCCCTGAATTTTACACCAGGGGCGGACATGATGTTCTGCTTCGGGCAGGGTTTGCGGTCGGGTGCGCGCCCTGCCATCGCAGCAAGCGCAGGGATTTCATTGGGCGCCATGATCCACGTCTTGCTGGCAGGTCTGGGTTTGGGTGCAGCGGTGGCAACGATGCCATGGCTGTTCGATGTGATCCGCTGGCTCGGCGTGGCCTATCTGCTGTATCTAGCCTGGGGTGCCATTCGGAACGGAGCCGTGGCAGGCGATGCGTCAGCCAAACCCGCGAAATTCGCGTTCCGCGATGGGTTGGTCGTCAATCTCACCAATCCCAAGGTCATCCTGTTCGTCTTGGCCTTTATCCCGCAATTCGTGGATCCCGCCCAAGGCGCAATCCTGCAGCAATTCCTCATATTCGGCGCGATCATCGCGCTGGGAGGGTTCGCGGTGAACGGGCTAGTCGGGATCTTTGCAGGTGGCGCAGGGCGAGTGCTGACCTCCAACCCGCGCGCGTCGCGCATCATGGGTTGGGTGACGGGCGGAATTTTTACCGCGCTGGCTGTTCGGCTGGCCATCATGGAAAGGGCCTGACGCCAGATGTCTCGCATCGACGAAAGCATGGAATTCATCCCGGTCCGGATCGCCGTTCTAACCGTTTCGGATACGCGAACCTTGGACGAAGACCGTTCGGGTCAGACATTGGTTGAACGGATCGAACGTGCGGGCCACACAGTGGTCGACCGCAAGATTATCAAAGACGAACGGGGCGAAATCGCCGCGCAGTTGAGGCTTTGGGTGGGTGATCCCGAGATTGACGTTGTGATCTCGACCGGCGGCACGGGGCTGACCGGGCGCGATGTGACTGTTGAGGCGCATCGAGACGTCTATGAAAAGGAAATCGAAGCGTTCAGCACAGTGTTCACGATTGTCTCGATGGAGAAAATCGGCACCTCCGCCGTGCAATCCCGCGCAACCGGGGGCGTGGCAGGTGGCACATATATGTTTGCTCTGCCTGGCAGCCCCGGCGCATGTAAGGACGCCTGGGACGCAATTCTGGAAAAACAGTTCGACTATCGACATCGGCCCTGCAATTTCGTGGAAATAATGCCGCGATTGGACGAACATCTGCGACGGAAGTAGACTGGTCTTACGTTCAACTGTTCATAACCGCTTTGTGGCTTGGATTTTTTTGGTGTCCGACTACCATTTGCAAGTGCTGAGCCGATGCAACCCGGGTGAGTGATACATGCGATTTCTAAGGCAAAGCCTTGTCGGTGTTTTCCTGGCGTCTTTGACGCTGGCCCTGCTGTTTGTTGCTGCGCAAACCATCATGGGTGCGGTGCAGGATGTACTGAATCGGGATGAGACATCGCCCGAAGCGCGTGAACGTGTTTTTGCCGTCAGTGTTCGACCCGCCGAATTGGAAACCGTGACGCCCTACCTTGAGGCATTCGGAGAGGTTCAAAGCCGCCGCAGACTAGAACTGCGCGCCGCGCTGGGTGGTCGTGTCATGTCTTTGGCTGACGATTTTGAAGACGGCGGCTCGGTTACGGCTGGCGAAGTTTTGGTGGAACTTGACCCGGCAGATGCTCAATCTGCAATGGATCGCGCCAAATCGGATTTGCTGGATGCGCAGTTTGAGGAACGCGACGCCGAGCGGTCCCTGCTGCTGGCGCAAGACGAACTGAACTCGGCCGAGGCGCAGGCGGAACTTCGCGGGCGTGCCTTGCAGCGTCAACAGGATTTGCAAAGCCGTGGTGTTGGTGCCGCCGCCGCAGTTGAAGAGGCTGAGTTGGCCGAAGCCGCAGCGCAGCAATCTGTATTGGCGCGAAGAATTGCGCTGGCGCAGGCCGAATCCCGTGTGGATCAGGCGACGACGCTATTGGCCCGGGCGCGTATCGCGTTGGAAGCTGCAGAACGCGATCTTGAGGATATGACAATCCGCGCAGGATTTGGCGGTACTTTGACCGATGTGACCCTTGTTGAGGGGCGGTTGGTGTCGGCCAACGAAAAGCTGGCGGAATTGGTCGACCCCCATGCGCTGGAAGTGGCCTTTCGCGTGTCGACGGCGCAGTATGTTCGCTTGCTTGACGCCGACGGCGACCTGATAGACGCGCCTGTGACAGTGTCCCTTGAGGTGACAGGCACCGACTTGACTGCTGCGGGGCGCATCAGTCGGGACAGTGGCTCTGCAGGCGAAGGCCAGACCGGCCGACTGATCTATGCCCGCCTGGACAGCGCCGCCGGTTTCAAACCCGGTGATTTTGTCACGGTGTCGGTTCAAGAGCAGCCATTGGATCAAGTGGTGCGCCTGCCGTCGTCCGCCCTTGGCGCGACGGGCACCGTATTGGTTCTGGGTCCTGATGACCGGTTAGAGGCGTTGTCTGTGCAACTGGTCCGGCGGCAGGGGGACGAAGTGCTGCTGCGTGGCGACGGGCTTGAAGGGCGCGAGGTTGTCATTGGCCGTACGCCTTTGCTTGGCGCGGGCGTGCGCGTCCGCCCGTTGCGGGTTGAGGCGAATGCAGGGGCCGAACCAGACATGGTCGAATTGTCCGATGAAAAGCGGGCAGAGCTTGTGGCGCGGGTCGAATCCAGCGATCGCATGCCCAATGATGTGAAATCCCGCGTTCTGGGGCAATTGCGTGAATCCAAAGTTCCGGCCTCATTGGTCCGCAGCATTGAAAACCGGGCCGGAGGATAGTCGCCATGATGCGCGACATTCCCGGAGCGGCAGGTGGCATTCTCAGCTATTTCACACGCCACAGGACCGTCGCAAACCTGCTGTTGCTGGTCATGCTGGTTCTGGGGGCGGCGGCCATCCCCAACATGCGGGCACAGTTCTTTCCGGATGTCGTCCTTGAACGTGTGGATGTGAACGTCACTTGGGACGGTGCCGGGCCCGAGGATATCGACAATGCGATCGTCCAGCTTCTTGAGCCTTCGCTTCTGGCAGTCGAAGGCGTTGTCGACACAACGGCGAACTCACGCGAGGGCCGCACGCGGATCAGGTTGGAGTTCGAACCCAATTGGGACATGTCGCGGGCCGTCGAAGAGGTCAGGACGGCCATTGACGGCATAGACAACCTGCCCGAAGACGCAGAAGAACCGACGATACGACGCGGTGCTTGGCGCGACCGCGTGACCGATGTTGTGGTGACAGGACCTGTGGCACCGGAGCAGTTGGCCAAGTTCACCGACGAGCTGATCGACAAACTGTTTGCCGCCGGTGTGACGCGCACCACAATTCGTGGTCTCGCGGCACCAAGAGTGGTTGTCGAAGTGCCAACCGCGCAGTTGATCGCCAATGACATCACTCTGTCCGAGATCGCTTCGGCAATATCCGCGGAAGTGAATGCCAATCCGGCAGGCGATGTCAGCGGGGCCAATGCGCGCATCCGAACCGGCGCAGAAAAGCGCTCGCCTGACCAGATCGAGGGTATTGCGCTTCGAAATTTCGCGGATGGGTCCAGGCTTGTGATCGGCGATGTGGCTCAAATCCAGGTTGAGGGCGTGGATCGCGATCGCAGCTATTTCGTCGGCGACGATCCGGCTATGTCGATCCGGGTTGATCGCTCAAACCTCGGAGATGCCATCCGCATTCAACAGACCGTAGAGGATGTTGTCGCGGAAGTTCAGGCCGAGTTGCCGCAGGGCGTTACGGCAGAACTGATCAGGACACGTGCACAGGCGATTACCGACCGCTTGGACATTCTGGTCGACAATGGCCTGCTTGGTCTGGGTCTTGTCGTCTGCTTGCTGTTTTTGTTCCTGAACGCGCGCATTGCATTCTGGGTGGCTGCGGGAATTCCGGTTGCGATGTCTGCGGCCATCGCGCTGATGTATATCGGCGGCTTGTCGATCAATATGGTGTCGCTGTTCGGCTTGATCATCACGCTGGGCATTGTCGTGGACGACGCGATTGTCGTCGGCGAGCATGCCGATTTCCGTGCGCGACGACTGGGAGAGCCGCCAATCGTTGCGGCTGAACGCGCGGCGCGGCGGATGGCGATGCCCGTGTTTGCAGCGACGATAACGACAGTGATCGCGTTCTTTGGTCTGACGGCTATCGGCGGGCGCTTTGGAGAGTTGATCAAGGATATTCCCTTTACGGTGATTGCCGTCCTCATTGCGTCATTGATTGAATGCTTTCTGATATTGCCGAACCACATGGCCCACGCCATTGCGCACTCGGCGAAAGAACACTGGTACGACTGGCCCAATCGCGTGGTCAACCGAGGGTTTCGCTGGGTCCGCGATCATGTCTTCCGCCCGCTGGTTGGGTGGGTGATCTGGGCACGTTATGTCGTGGTCGCACTGATGTGCGTCCTTTTGGCCAGTCAGATCGCGCTGTTCATTCGTGGCGACGTGAACTGGCGCTTTTTCAACGCGCCGGAACGTGGGTCGGTCACGGGTAACTTCATCATGGCCGAAGGCGCAACGCGTGCCGATGCACTGGAAATGATGCATATTCTGCAGGAATCCACGGCTGAGCTTGGCCAGATCTACGAGGAGCGGCACGGCCGAAATCCGATTGACTATGTGCTGGCCGAAATTGGCGGATCGGCGGGCTTTGGCCTCTCGGCGGCGGAAGGGAAGGACAGGGATCTTTTGGGCGGGATCTCGATCGAACTGATCGACGCCGACCTTCGCCCCTACTCCAGCTTTGAATTCGTCGGAGAGCTGCAGAATTTCGTGCCTCGCCACCCCAAAGTCGAAGTTCTGAGCTTTCGGGGATGGCGGTCCGGGCCGGGCGGTGACGCGATCGAAGTCCAGTTTTCGGGTGCCGACGTGAATACGCTTAAGGCCGCGTCGGAAGACCTGAAGGCTGCGTTGTCCCGGTATCCCGAAGTGTCGGCGCTTGAGGACAGCCTGGCCTATGACAAAGAAGAATTCAGCCTGGACCTGACCGCGCGGGGGCAAGCGCTTGGGTTCCGCATCGAAACCCTGGGGCGGGTGTTGCGGGATCGGCTGAGCGGGATCGAGGCCGCGACCTACCCCGACGGGCCGCGCAGCGCTGAAATCAGGGTAGAACTGCCGGAAGATGAATTAACGGCTGATTTTCTGGAGCGCACTCTGATGCGCTCTCCGGATGGGGTGTATGTACCGCTCGCCGACATCGTTTCGGTCGAACGCGAAGCGGGTTTCTCGGTGGTGCGGCGCGAGAACGGATCCAGGGTTGTAACGGTGAATGGTGACATTTCCGAGGATGATCCTGCAAAGGCGTCTGAAATCGAACGCGCAATGCGCGACGAGATTCTGCCTGATATTGCCGCTGAACGGCAGGTCCAATGGGCCATGGCCGGGTTAAGTGAACAGGAAAATGAATTTCTGTCCGAGGCCCGTACCGGACTGATCCTGTGTTTGACGGGCATCTATCTTGTGCTGGCATGGGTTTTTGCCAGCTGGACGCGGCCCTTAGTTGTGATGGCTATCATTCCGTTTGGTCTGGTGGGGGCCATTTGGGGCCACTACATTTGGGATGTACCGCTGAGCATGTTCACCGTAGTGGGCTTGTTGGGGATGACCGGTATCATCATCAACGATTCGATTGTTCTTGTGACGACAATTGACAGTTACCGACAGGATCGGGGACTTGTGCCCTCGATCATCGAAGGCACAGCGGATCGGTTGAGGCCGGTGATGCTGACGACCTTAACTACGGTGTTGGGACTTACTCCGCTGATGTATGAAAGCTCGCAGCAGGCGCAGTTCCTCAAGCCAACCGTGATTACGCTGGTCTATGGGCTGGGTTTCGGCATGGTTTTGATCCTGATGCTGGTGCCCGCGCTTTTGGCCATTCTGAATGATGTTGCGCGTCCTATGACATCGATGCGCCGCGCGCTCCGCGCGCCGGATCGCGTCGTGCGCATTGCGGTACGGTCGATGGCGCTGGCGCTTGCCGCGTGGCTTGGGGCGTCGATGGTCTGGCCTTTGGTCTACGGTGTTCCAATGGGCGTATTGGCACGTTTCTATCCCGGGGCGGATGGTCCAGGTATCCTGCAAACCGGCTTTGCTGTTTTCGCGGTGGGCGCGCTGTTGATCTTTGTGATCGGTGTCTCTCTTTCGAGCGCGCTCTATGCCCGTTTGTCCGGGCGCGTTCAGACCTGATCGGATCTGATTGCCGCGCGTAGCAACTCCGGAACGCGCGCGCTCATATCCAGTTTGCCCTGAAGAACTTGTTCGACAGGAAACCAGCGCGCATCCCGTGCGTCGTCTGCGGCCACAGGCTCACCCGACACATACCGACAAGCCACCCCCACAAGCAGGTAATGTGCGCGGACGTGTCTCTGGTCGTCGCGGTGCAGCAAGTCCAAATTCTTCAGATACCCCTGTGGATGGCCAACCACGCCCGTTTCTTCCAAAAGCTCTCGCGCGGCGGCTTCCAAAACAGTCTCACCCCATTCCACATGGCCGCCGGGAAATCCCCACAGCCCGGCATCGGGGCTTTTACTACGTTGCACCAACAGCACCTGCTGCTGCCGCAGAACAACGGCCAGAGCCCCGATCTTTGGGACAAGGGTCATGCGATCAGCCAGCGCTGCACCCAAGAATATCCACAGCGTGTTTGTCGCCCAACACGGTGATCCGGACCTCGGATCGATCCAGTGCGAACGCCGCGCCCGACGCGCTGATGACCTCGGCGCTGGTGATCAGTGTGTTGCCTTGCCGCCGTGTGTCTGGCTGCGAAGCCCAAAGCGTCGGGTTGCCCGGTTCGATGACCGCGATCTCGGTTTCGCCAGCCGAGGGCATATCAATACGCGCCTCGATCCGCATTCCGTCCAACGTTGGCTGCAAGGTGCAGCGCGCTGCGGCCACTCCGGCTTCGCGGGCCGAATAAGGACGCTGTGCAAGTGCCGCTGCAATGGCTGGATGGCGTCCAGCATCGGCGTCCAGCGTGTGATCGATATCCAAGCGACCGGGGACGCAAACGTCTTTGCAGACCCCCAAATCCATCTCGCCGCGCAGACGAACCGGCTTGGTGGGGTTCTTGGGCGTGATTTGAACCGGCAAAACCAGCTGATCCTCGTATCCAATCGACTGCAGCCCGTTCTGATCAAACACGCTCGGCGCGGGCCAGGTGATCGAGACATCGGCCACGTTGCCAGACTCACCCCAATCGAATTCGGGCGGAATCCCTGCGTCGCCCGGCGCGCGCCAATATGTTTTCCATCCGTCTTTCAGGGTCAGACGCAACGCGCCCTGATAGGTGCCATTGGCGGATTTTCCGCCGTCCAGAACTTCAAGCTGAACAATCTGATCCACGCCCTGAGCAAAAGCGGGCGTGGCCAGGCTAGTGCAGGCGGTTACGGCGGCAATAGTGTGTTTCCAGAACGTGTTCATAGTCCTAAAATGCGCATTGACGCGGGGAATGCCAAGTCACGTCTAAGTCACCCGGATGAAATGCGCGGAAATCCCGGTTGATCTCTTGCCATTCCCCTCCCCACAGGGGCATTGTTGAAGGGAACCTGATCCGAAAGTAGCCAACGACATGGACCTTACCGGCAAATTGTTGATCGCGATGCCTGGCATGGGCGACCCGCGATTCGAACATTCGGTTGTCTATATCTGCAGCCATGGCCACGATGGCGCGATGGGGCTGATCGTCAACAAGCCATCGGACCTGCGGTTCAAGACGTTGCTGGAGCAGTTGAACATTCCCTGCCGCAACCCGGTGATCGGCGAGCGTCTGGTCCATTTCGGCGGTCCGGTCGAGATGTCGCGCGGCTTTGTCCTGCACAGCGCAGATTATGAGGCCAACCTGCATTCGATGCAGATCTCCGATGATTTCAGCATGACTGCGACTTTGGATGTGCTCGAGGACCTGTCTTCGGGCTGCGGTCCTTTGAACGCGATGCTGACGCTGGGCTATTCCGGCTGGGGGCCGGACCAGCTTGAGGACGAGATTGGGATGAACGGCTGGCTGACCACTGAAGCCACGTCGAAGCTGGTGTTCGACGTCCCCGACGATGAGAAATGGGAGGCCGCCCTGGCCACGCTGGGGGTTGATCCTCTGACTCTGTCGGCCAGTGCAGGGCGCGCCTGATCAGCTGTCGCGCGGTGCAGCGGCGCGGCGCAGGCGGTCGTTGATCGCAACGCCCAACCCGTAATCGGGGATTGGCGACACCGCTATCGGGCGACCTGTTTCGTTCAAGCTGTGAAGCGCCGCAAACAGATTGGCCGCCGCTTCCGTAAGGGCGCCATCGGGGGACAGGTTCAGATCGCATTCGACCGGTCCGAAGCCCAGAAAAACCTCATCACCTTCTATCGTGTCGGCGTTCAAACGAACCGGCGCATCCGGCGCATAGTGTGACTGCAGTTGGCCAGGGGCGGTCAGGGGGCCTCCGGTTTGGTGAGAATGCAGGTGGGTGCTCAGAACCTCTTCGATATGTTCCAACGCGATGCCGCCAGGGCGCAGCAGGGTCGGTTCTGTGGCCAGTCCGACGATCGTGGATTCCAACCCGACCCCGCAGGGGCCATCATCCAGAATGGCTGCGATGCGCCCGCCAAGCCCTGCGCGGACGTGGTCGGCGGTAGTCGGGCTGATCTGACCGGACGGATTGGCCGAGGGGGCTGCGACAGGCCCGTCAAAGTCCCGCAGCACAGCACGGGCGGCGGGGTGGGCAGGCACCCGAACCGCCAGCGTGTCCAACCCCGCGGTGACCAGCGACGACACGCCATGCCCGGCGCGCAACGGCAATACCAAAGTCAGGGGCCCCGGCCAGAAGGCAGCGGCCAACGCCTCGGCCTGATCCGACCATTCCACTATGCGCTGCGCCGCCCGGACCGAGGCGACATGCGCTATCAGTGGGTTGAAACTGGGTCGGCCCTTGGCTGCGTAAATGCTGGCCACGGCCTCGCCATTGCGGGCATCACCGCCAAGCCCATAGACTGTCTCGGTCGGAAAGGCGACCAGCAGGCCCTGCCGCAACAGGTCCGCAGCCTCTGCGATTCCGGCCGGATTGGCGGACAGGTCGGTTGTACCGTTAGGGATCATAAGTGGTGACGCCGCGTTTCGATTGCTTGTAACATAGGGACGGGTACCTAATCGTCCAAAGCCAGATGAATAACGGCGGGTGCCAGGTTTTCCAACCCCGTCGTTTAGACCCATAAGAAAAGCACCGAGGTGAAGCCATGCCGTATCGCGCCCCTGTCTCTGATTACGAATTCCTGTTCCGTCATGCGGTTGATTTCGATCAGATCGCGGCAACTGAAAAATTCTCAGAAGCCAGCAAAGACGTGGTCAGCGCCATCCTGACAGAAGCGGGAAAAATGTGCGAAGAGGTGATTGCCCCGTTGCAGCGCCCCGGTGATCTGGAACCCGCGCGGCTGGAAAACGGCGTGTTGCGCACCTCGCCCGGCTATGGTGACGGTTGGAACGCGATTGCCGAAGGCGGCTGGGTCGGAATGAGCGCCGATCCCGAATATGGCGGTATGGGTTTGCCGATGACGCTGACCACTGCCGTGAACGAGATGATGGGCGCGGCATGCCTGTCGCTGCAACTGGCCCCGCTGATGACGCAAGGCCAGATCGAAGCGCTGGAACATCACGCAAGCGATGACCTGAAAGAGCTGTATCTGCCCAAGATGATCGAGGGCAAATGGTCGGGCACGATGAACCTGACCGAACCGCAGGCGGGCTCGGATGTGGGTGCGCTGACGTCGAAGGCGGAACCCAATGGCGACGGGACCTATGCGGTGTCCGGTCAGAAGATCTATATCTCGTGGGGCGACAACGATTTTGCGGAAAACGTCTGCCACCTGGTGCTGGCACGGCTGCCCGACGGCGTGCCCGGAACCAAGGGTATTTCGCTATTCCTGGTGCCCAAGTATCTGCCGGATGAAAACGGCAATCCTGGTGTGGCCAACGATCTAAAAGTGGTCTCGCTTGAGCATAAAATGGGTCTGCATGGCTCGCCGACCTGCGTGATGCAGTATGACGGCGCCAAGGGCTGGCTTGTGGGCAAGGAACACGGCGGTATGGCCGCGATGTTCACCATGATGAACAATGCGCGCCTGGGCGTAGGCGGTCAGGGTGTGGGCGTCGCCGAGGGTGCTTATCAGCACGCGCTGGAATACGCGCTGGAGCGCAAACAGGGCAAGACACCGTCGGGCACCATCATCGACCACGCGGATGTGCGTCGGATGCTCATTGGCATGCGGGCCGATACCTTTGCCGCACGTGCGATCATGCTGGCCAACGCCGCCGCCATCGACATGGCGACCGCCACCGGTGACGCGGATTGGGTGTCGCGCGCCGCGCTTCTGACGCCGATCAGCAAAGTGTTTGGCACGGAAACGGGTATGCGTGTCTCGGAAGAGGGTGTGCAGGTGCACGGGGGCATGGGCTTCATCGAGGAAACCGGTGCCGCGCAATACTATCGCGACGTCCGAGTAACTGCGATCTACGAAGGCACCAACGGCATTCAGGCCATGGACCTTGTGGCGCGCAAGATGATGGACGGGGGCGAGGCCGCTGCCCGTCTTTTGGACGAGATCGAGGATCACGCCGAAAAAGCCCGTGCAACTATGCCCGAACTGGCTGGTCCCGTCTGGGAAGCCACCGAAAGCCTGCGAGAAACAACCGAATGGTTGGTCTCGCAATCGGACATGAACACGCGCTTTGCCGGCGCGGTGCCATATCTGCATGCCTTTGCACGGGTTTTGGGCGCGCATTACCACCTCAAGGCGGCTCTGGCGGAACCGGAAGGGTCGCGCTTTAAGCTGGCGCGTTATTATATCAATGCATTGCTGCCGGAATTTTCCGGTCTGCTGGTGCAGGCGCAAAACGGGGCCGGCGACGTTTACGCCCTGAGCGCCGAGGAACTGGCAGCAGCCTGATGGATGGTGATGCTCCTTTGACGATCCGGTATCCTTGGCCCGAGGCACCGGCCCCGGGCGAAGCGATTGAGGTTGCCGAAGGCGTGCTGTGGATGCGGCTACCGCTGCCCATGGCGCTGGATCACGTCAATATCTATGCGCTGGATGACGGCGACGGATGGACTGTGATCGACACCGGGTTTTCGTCGAAAAAGACCCGTGCCATCCTGGAAACCCTGATGGCCGGGCCTTTGGCTGGAAAACCCGTCAAACGGGTGGTGGTGACCCATCACCATCCCGACCATATCGGCAATGCCGGATGGTTTCAGTCTGACCATGGTGCCGAGCTGGTCACGACCCGCACCGCGTGGCTGTTTGCGCGGATGCTGACGCTGGATGTGCAAGACACCTGGCCGCGCGAAACGCTGGATTATTATCGCAGCGCTGGCATGGCGTCGGAGATATTCGAGAAACGTCAGGCCGAGCGGCCGTTCAATTTCGCCGACATGGTCTATCCGATGCCGCTGGGTTTCACCCGGATCAAACAGGGCAGCGTGATCCGTATGGGCGGGCGGGATTGGGATGTCCACATCGGCAATGGGCATGCACCCGAACATGCCACGTTCTGGAGCCGCGACGACAATCTGGTGATCACCGGCGATCAGATCCTCAGCTCGATCAGCCCCAATCTTGGCGTCTACGTGACGGAGCCGATGGCTGATCCGGTGGCGGAATGGCTTGAGGCATGCGAGCGTTTGCAAACCTTGGCGCGGCCCGAGCATTTGGCATTGGGTGGGCACAAATTGCCCTTCACCGGCCTGCCACTGCGCATGAAGCAATTGATCGATAACCACCATGGCGCGTTGGACCGCCTGCAGGACTATCTGGACGAGCCGAAAACGGCCGCCGAGTGCTTTGTGCCTTTGTTCAAGCGCCAGATCGGTGAGGGGGAATATGGTCTTGCATTGGTCGAGGCGGTTGCACATCTGAACCATCTTTACCACATTGATGCCGTGACCCGGACGCGGCGTGCGGACGGGGCGTGGGAGTTTCAGCGCAAAGGGTAAAGGGCATGGACAAGATCGAAACCTCGGCCGAAGCGGCGGAATCGGCGGCCTTGCCGCGTTGCTATGAGGTGCACGCCAACCCCGACGCCCAATCCGGAGCCAAGGACTTGCCCGGCCCTCTGCAAAAGCCCGTTGAAACCAAAAGCCCGGCGCAATGGGCCTATGAGCGGTTGATCCTGTACATTCAGAACTTTGAGAAAACGCTGGATGGTGGGCACGAGGTCGCCATGGGTTTTACCGGCGGCGATGCGGGCGTGATGCGGATCGAAGGCATGGGCTATTTCGATCCTGACATTATCACGTTCTACGGCTCGGACGCTGGCGGAGCCCGGACGCAGTTGGTCCAGCATGTCAGCCAGTTGAACGTGATGCTGCGTGCGCTGCCCAAATCGGTCGAGGATAAACCGGCCAATCGCATTGGATTTCGACTGGCGGCAGATCTGGAAGAAAGCTGATGGCCTGACTTGCAATTCGCGCCTTCGCGGCCTTGAATGACAGGGCCATTCAAGGGGGCGTATCGTGAGCAGTTTTTCAACCGTTACAAAAGCCTACCGGGGCGCGTGGGCGCGTCGCCGCGTCTTTGTGCCGATCTATGTCGCCGTGCGCCTTTTGCTGATCGCTTTAATCGCGCCCGGCGTGGCGGTGACCGTCAATCTGGCGGTGTCGCTGTCCAATCAGACCGCGCTGACCGATCAGGATATCGCGGCTTTCATTCTGTCCCCCATCGGGTTCGTGGTGGCCGTCGCGGTGCTGAGCGTGTTTTTGCTGGCCGAGGTCCTCGTCTTCTCGGTCATGGCCGGATCATTACGGATGGGGGAAGCTGACCCATGGCGGGCCGGCAGTTCCGCCATCGGCCTGATCCTGACCCGGTTGCCGGCATTGTTCGGCTTTGCCGCGCGCTTTGTCCTGCGTGTTCTTCTGCTGATCCTGCCCTTTGCGGCTGTGGCAGCATTGATCGCATGGTGGACGCTTACGGAATACGACATCAACTATTACCTGACCTTTCATCCTCCCTCTTTCTGGATTGCCGTTGGGCTGATCGGTGCGGTGGTTCTGGTGATGGCGTGGGTATTGATCCGGCGTCTTTCGGCCTGGGCTTTGGGCCTGCATCTGGTTTTGTTCGAAGGGGTCGCCCCCGCGAGCGCCTTCAACTTCAGCGCCAGCCGAATGGAGGGCAAGCGCGGTCGGTTGAAAATTGAACTGGCCATTTGGCTGGGTCTGAGGCTTGTCATTGCGGCCCTGATTGCAGGCGTCGCCGGGCTTCTGTTCGATCTTGTGCCGCTGCAGGGTGCCGCGCATCTGAGGCTGGCGTTGATCTACAGCCTCATCGTCGCAGGGCTCTGGTCGCTGGCGGGGCTAATATTGGCCGCAACGGCATTAGGGGCGCTGGCGCTTGTGTTGGATGGGTTTTTCGAAATCAAGACATCTGAACCCGCGCACCCTGAACCGGGCAACCTGCGGGTTCCGCTGATCGGAACCGTTGGCGCGGCGGCCGTGGCCGTGCTGGTCGGGCTGTGGTTCGGGCAGGAACTGCTTGAGAATATTCAGGCTCCGGACAGGGCCGAGGTGATCGGCCATCGCGGCGCAGCGGCGTTGCGGCCGGAAAACACTATGGCAGCGGTTGTGAAGGCGATCGAGGATGGCGCGGACTGGGTTGAGATCGACGTACAGGAATCTGCCGACGACGTGGTGATCGTGGCGCATGACAGCGATTTCATGAAACTGGCCGGTGTTTCCCTGAAGGTGTGGGACGCGACCATGGCGGACGTGGCCGAGATCGATATCGGCAGTTGGTTCGCGCCCGAATACGCGGATGAACGAACGCCGACCCTGCGTGAGGTTCTGGAAGCCGCAAAGGGCAAGGCCAAGGTCATTATCGAGTTGAAATACTATGGCCATGATGTCGATCTGGAAAACCGTGTGATCGCGCTGGTCGAGGAACACGGCATGCAGGATGACGTCGCCACGATGTCGCTGAAATACCCGGCGGTGCAGAAAATGAAGAAACTGCGCCCCGGCTGGCGCGCGGGCGTTTTGGCGGCCACCGCCGTGGGTGATCTGTCGGGCCTTGAGGGCGAATTCGTTGCGGTCAATGCCGCGATGGCGACGCCGGGGCTGGTGCGTTCGGTTCAGGAAGCGGGCAAGGACATCTATGTCTGGACGGTGAATGACCCTCTGCAAATGTCGGCCATGGCCTCGATGGGTGTGGACGGATTGATCACCGACCGCCCGGCGATGGCCAACGAAGTGCTGCGCGTACGCGCCGAGATGGGTCCGGCGGAACGCTTGTTGCTGTGGCTGGCGACGACCTTTGGCATGTCCGTGGACACTGAGGAAATGCGCGATGCGAGTCCGTGACCTGGCCGTGTCCCTTGCCTGCATCGCCGCGCCCGTATCCGCACAAGAGGTGATGCGTGTGGTCGAGATGCCCGCGCATCGCGCTTTGATGGCGCAGGCCGACGACGCCGAGCTGTTGGAATTCGCAACCGACGGGTGCTCGGGCGGGTTGTCGTCCAGTTGGCGGCTGGTTGCGGAAACTTTCCCGAAACTGGCAGATCTGTACGAGGCACACCCGCCATGGGAATATTGCTGCGTGACCCATGATCGGGCCTATCACAACGCGGGTGGGGCCGGTCAGGCGGATGAGAGTTTCGATGCGCGTTTGAAGGCAGATGACACTTTGCGATCCTGCGTCAAGGCACATGGGACTACGCACGCTGATGACTATGCCGCGCGGTATGACATGACGCCCGACCAGATCCGCTCGGTCCATTCCATCACCGCCGAGGCGATGTACATGGCGGTGCGGTTTGGCGGTGGCCCGTGCAGCGGATTGCCCTGGCGCTGGGGGTTTGGCTATCCGGGGTGCTCGGTCTTTGAAACACCCCTGCCTGCGCGCGAATGACGTGGTGACAGGCCGGAATTTTTGCATTATCCAACGGATCAAACACGCGAATTGGGAATCTTTGACACATGGCAGACCACAAGCACGGCGAGATGGACATTACCGTTCAGACCAAAACTTTCGATGCGTTCATCAAGTTCACCACCTGGTGCGTGGTATTGATCTTCTTTCTCTGCGTTTTCCTGGCAGTTTTCGCGGCGTAAGCCGGACGGTGTTGTCCGTGTTCAGGGTTTTGATGGCCTGCCTGCTGGTTGCGATGGTGGCCGGGTGCGCGGGGTCGCAGCGGCCTCAGGCGGATCAGGCCGAAATCGTGGCCCGGTCTTATCGTGATCCGGGGCCCTCGACGTTGACGCTTTATACGATGATCAACACGCGCACCGGATCGGGGGCGCATACGTCGTTGATGATTGGTGCAAGCGAGCGTGTGATCTTCGATCCCGCGGGGTCTTTCCGCGCCGATGTGGTGCCGATCCGGGATGATGTGCTGTATGGCATTACTCCGAATGTGGAGCGCGCATATCGCAGCAGCCATGCGCGTGAGACGCATTATGCGCGTATTCAAACCATCGAGGTCACGCCGCAGCAGGCTGAAATCGCGCTGCAACTGGCCAAACAGTCAGGACCGGTGGCCGGAGCGTATTGTGCCAACTCGACCGCGCGGCTGTTGCAGCAGGTGCCCGGGTTTGAGGAGATCGACGTGACCTTCTACCCGGTCAAACTGTCCGAGCAATTCGGGCAATTGCCCGGTGTTGTCACCACCGAATATCGCGAGACCGACGATGGCGATCTGCAGGCCGGACTGGCGGCAAACAATGCCCGGCTGAACCAGTTGGACGCAACCTCAACCCAGTAGAAACAGCAGGCCGTATAGCGTCGCGGCGCCTGAAAAGATCGCTGCAAGGACGTTCTTGGTCATCACTCCGACAGCAAGCGTCACAGCCGCGGCTGCCATACGCGGCGCATCCGGTTGACCGTCCGTCGCGGTCGGCCAGACCACCAGCGGGGCGATCAAGGCAGGGATGATGGCAACGGCCGTATACCGCAGATGGCGCAGCAGCCAAGCGGGCATCGGGCGATCTCCGACCAATCCGATAAAGGTGAACCGCAGGGCGAAACTGCCGATGGCCAGCCCGCCGATGACGATCCACATGGTCGTTGGGTCGATCGGTGTCATGGCTTTCTCCGCTCCAGAATCAGCTCGGCTTGCGCGCCTGCGATCATTCCCGCTGTCCCTGCGATCAGCAGACCGAGGTTGAAGGGCACGACAACGGTCAGCAGCGCCACCACGATAGCGACCAGCGCCGCAACCACATGTGCCAGCGTGCGCATCATTGGGCCGATCATGGCCAAAAACGTGATCGGCAGGGCAAAGTCCAGCGCCCAGCTTTCGGGAATTTGCGCCCCAAGCACGGCGCCCAGATAGGTTGCCAGAATCCACAGGGGCGTGATTGGCGTCACCGAACCGATGAAATAGGCCATACGCTGCGGTACGGTCATCTTCGGCTCTTTCTCGAATTGGACGATGGAACAGGCGTAGGATTGATCCACCGTCAGATAGGCCGCGCAGGCCCTTTGCCACAGCGGTGCGGCACCCAGAAACGGCGTCAGAGAGGCCGAATACATCGCCACCCGCAGGTTCACCGCCAAGGCCGAGGCCAGAACAATCGCCGTGGGCGTATTGTCCTGCAGCAATTGCAACGCGGTGAACTGCGCCGCCCCGGCGAACACGGTCGCCGAAAAGGCGATGGTCTGGACGATGTCCAGCCCGGCCTCGGTGGCGAACACGCCAAACAGGGTGCCGAAGGGGATGGCGACAAAGATGAACGGCGTCCCGTCGCGAAAACCCCTCCAGAAGTATGACTTGGATGTGGTGTCTGCCATGGCTAGATCCTATGGTGCTGTGCGCAGCAGTATCTGTCTTGCGAGGGGGTTGCAATTGGCCACGGAACCGGAACTTTCAGACTATATCATCGCGCCTGATCCCGGCGCCGCCCGTCTGACCCGCGCGGTCTCGGGTGTGGACCACAATGGCGAGGTTAGCCAGATCTCGGTGGTCGAGGAACGCCCGCTGACGATATTCCTCAATGCGCAGGAAATCGTGACGGCGATGACCATCGGCGACTACCCCGAATATCTGGCGCTTGGGTTCCTGCGCAATCAGGGGATGTTGCTGGCGGACGATCAGATTACGCGAGTAGACTATGACGACGATCTGGAAACCGTCGTGGTACGGACCGAACGTGAAACTTCCTACGAGGACAAGCTGAAGAAAAAGACCCGCACCAGCGGCTGCGCGGTTGGTACCGTTTTTGGCGACATGATGGAAGGGCTAGAGGATGTGCGCCTGCCACAGGTGCAGGTGCGCACCTCATGGCTGTATGATCTGGCCGCCAAGATCAACCGCACCCCGTCTCTGTACCTTGAGGCCGGTGCGATCCACGGCACGGTGCTGTGCTGCGAAAATCGACCCTTGGTCTATATGGAGGACGTGGGCCGCCATAACGCAGTCGACAAGATCGCAGGCTGGATGCTGTCCGAAGGCGAGACCGCTGAGAACAAGATACTATACACCACAGGCCGTTTGACCTCGGAAATGGTGATCAAAACGGCGATGATGGGCATCCCGGTGCTGGCGTCCCGCTCCGGTTTCACTGCTTGGGGAGTCGAGATCGCCCGCGAGGTCGGTCTGACGCTTATTGGCCGGATGCGCGGGCAGCGGTTCGTCTGCCTGGCGGGTGAGGACCGTCTGCTGCGCGACATCGACCCGGCCAGCGTGGCGGTCGAGGACAAGAAACATCGACGGAAGAGTGCTGGATGATTGAAATGCTCGCAGGACTTGAAGAGCTGCTGGTGTTACCGGTTCTCTGTGTGACAACGCTCTATTCCATGAAATTCCAATATGCGGATGAACTGACGATGGATATGGCGTTGGCGTCCTATCCCGACGACGTTCTGGATCGGCTTGGTTGGGGGGCTCTCACTGAATTGATTGCAGCCTCTCGTGCGTCTGGTTGCCCGTCACGGCGAAAATCGACGCGTCTGCGTATCTTGTTTTGGGGACTGCCTGCATTGAAAGGGCTGAGTAGGCCGACCCTAACTGCGGCACGGCGATACCGGCTAAACACCTGGACCATATTCCTTTCAGTCTTTCTAATCTCTAGCGTTTGGTCTTTCTGGTTGGCCGGTATTCTGGTTTTGATCGCTGTCGTCATCTTTTTGCGTACACCGAAGTGGCCCAAGCTGAGGGGACTGACGACATGACCAAACCCCTCGGAGTAATCCTTGCCGGTGGTCTCGCGACCCGGATGGGCGGCGGTGACAAGGGGCTGCTGCAGATCGGTGGGCAGAGCCTGTTGTCCCACGTGATCGACCGGCTTACGCCGCAAGTCGGCGGGCTGGCGCTGAACGCCAATGGTGATCCGGAACGGTTTTCCGATCTGAACCTGCCGATCCTGCCCGATACAATCGAAGGCTTTGCGGGGCCTCTTGCCGGGGTGTTGGCGGGGCTGGACTGGGCGGCCACACAAGGGGCGGACGCGATCGTCACCGCCGCCGCCGACACGCCTTTTTTTCCCCGCGATCTGGTGACGCGTCTGGTGACCGCTGCCGAAGGGCAAGCCCATCCACTGGTGCTGGCCACCACGCCGCGCACCGGCGACGAAGCACTGAAATCCGGTGGTGGCAAACGGATCAACCGGCACCCGACCTTTGGCCTCTGGCCCGTTGCGCTGCGCAATGATCTGCGCGAGGCGCTGACCGATGGGCTGCGAAAGGTCGTGCTGTGGACCGACAAACATGACGGGCGCGAGGCGCTGTTTCCGGCTGAACCGTTTGATCCGTTCTTCAACGTCAATACGCCGGATGATCTGGCACGGGCCGAACATCTGCTGGAGCAAGCATGAAGGTCTACGGGGTCACTGGCTGGAAGAACGCAGGAAAAACCGGCCTGATGGAGCGGTTGGTGGCCGAGATTTCCGGGCGCGGTATTTCGGTCTCGACCATTAAACATGCGCACCACGCGGTCGATGTAGATCAGCCCGGCACCGACAGTTACCGGCACCGCGCGGCGGGCGCGTCCGAGGTTGTTCTGGCCTCGGCCCAACGTATCGCAATCATGCAGGAATTGCGCGGCGCGCCCGAGCCGTCTCTGGCCGCGTTGCTGGCGCGCCTTGGCCCGGTCGATCTGGTGCTGGTCGAGGGGTTCAAGCGCGCAGCGCATCCCAAGATCGAGGCGTACCGGGCTGTCGCCGGACATGCGCTGATCGCCCCGGAAAACGAAACTATCCGCGCTGTGGCCAGCGATTCACCGCTGGACCTTGACCGCCCGGTTTTTGATTTGGATGATACGTCGGCGATTGCGGATTTCATCCTGCACGAGGTGGGCCTATGACGAAACCGGACCTTGCGCCTCCGCCGCTGCGCGACGATTGCTTTGCCTTGCCTGCCGGGGTGAACTGGACCCCGGTCGACGACGCTCTGACCCTTTTGCGCGACCGGTTGAGCGTGGTGACAGCGACAGAAACCGTGCCTTTGGCGCAGGCCGCGCACCGCGTTTTGGCCGGGGACGTGCGGGCCGCACGATCGAACCCGCCCCTACCCAACACGGCTGTGGATGGCTATGGCTTTGCCGGGCCAGCGCCGGACGGGCCACAAGTGATGCCTTTGGCTGAAGGCCGCGCTGCCGCAGGCATTGCGTTTGACGGAAAGGTGCCGCCGGGCCACGCGCTTAGAATACTCACCGGAGCGGCGCTTCCCAAGGGCGTGGACACCGTCATTCTGGAAGAGGACGTGACCATGCAGGGCGGCCATATCGCGTTCCACGGGCCATTGAAACGCGGGGCAAACACCCGGCGCGCCGGCGAGGATGTGGCCGAGGGGGATTTGACTTTGCCCGCGGGTCGCAGGCTGACACCGGCTGATTTGGCGTTGCTGTCGGCAACCAATGTGGCCGAGGTTTTGGTGCAAAAACCGCTTCGGGTGGCGGTTCTGTCCACGGGCGATGAATTGGTCGAACCGGGTTATGTTGCCGGGCCGGGCCAGATTTTCGACGCCAACCGTCCGATGTTGCTGTCGTTGATCGAACGGATCGGGTTCCAGCCTGTCGACATGGGCCGTGTCCCGGATAACCGTCAGGCTCTGCGTGATTGCCTGAACGCCGCAGCGCAAAGCGCGGATGTCATCCTGACCAGTGGCGGGGCCTCGGCAGGGGATGAGGACCACGTTTCTGCCCTGTTGCAAGAGGCCGGGGCCATGCAGGAATGGCGCATTGCGCTCAAGCCCGGTCGTCCGCTGGCTTTGGGGCTTTGGAATGGAAGGCCGGTGTTTGGATTGCCCGGGAACCCGGTTGCCGCTTTGGTCTGCACGTTGATTTTTGCCCGCCCCGCTCTGGGACTTATGGCAGGCGAGGGATGGTCAAGCCCGCAAGGATTTGACCTGCCCGCCGCCTTTGAAAAACGCAAAAAGCCCGGTCGGCGCGAATACCTGCGCGCCCGCATTCGTAATGGCCGGGTCGAGGCCTTCGCATCCGAGGGTTCGGGCCGGATCAGCGGGCTCAGCTGGGCCGAAGGACTGGTCGAGATCGGGGACGACGCACGACACATTCGTCAGGGCGACCTTGTGCGGTTTATTCCGTATCAGAGTTTCGGGCTGTAGCCCCCCGATCAATCAAAGGTTCCGGCAACCCGACCGACCAGCATAAAGGCACGTGCGGTGCGCGTTTCACCCAACGCGTTAAGATCGGCATCGGTCGCGTCGGGTTCGAAATCCGCAATCATGTGGTCGAACCGCCGCAAAAAATGATGCGCGGCGTCCCTGAATATCGGGTCCTGTTTCATGCGCGCTGCCGTCAGCGCCAAGGATGACCGGTCGCGGATGCCACCCAATGCGGCCACCGCACGCCCGCGTTCGCCCTTTGCGAATTGGCGCCAGACTTCGGGCCGGGCCATATCTGGGCGCAGGTCATCCATGTATATGCCTTCCTGGCTGAGCAGGGTGAGGACGTCCTGTGATGCCTGTACCAACTGTGCCGCCTTGCGGTCCTTCAGGGCCTTGCGCAGCGCGTCAAACCCCTTCGAATCGTTCTGTGTTTCGGGAAAGTTGAGCGCTCGGATAAAGTCATCCGTCGGTAGCGGTTGCGCGGTCTCTTCGGCTTGCGCGCCGAGCGCCAACGATGGTTGGCTGCCCGGTGCTGGTTCCGGGGCTGGGTTGCGCTGCGGCTCGCTGCGATGGGTGCTGAACGTCGCCTGTGCGCGTTCGGGTCTGGCGACTTCGCTAGCGGTCCTGTCCGACCGACCACCATTCGCCGGGTCAAAAGCGCTTGAGGCGCGCTGTTGCTGGGTGACATAAGCCTGGCGGACGGCATCAATTGCGGTCTGCAGCCGGGCACTTTCTTCGCGCATGATTCGGCTGGTTCGCATGGCAATGGCTGCCACCCAGATCATCGCCACTGGCATGAAAACGGCCAGAAAGGTGACGATCAACCCGCCGCCTTCCTGCTGACCGGGCAGAACCAGGAACACCACCGATACAATCAGCCATACTACGCTGAGCGCTATGGCTGCGATCTCGATCTCGGTCACGGTCTGCCGGTCCGGACGATCATAGATGCCCAGAGACGTAGGTCTTTCGGAGTCCGGTTCAGGTTTCGGGTCCGACATGCGTAACGCTCCGATCAGGCGTATTCGATATTCAGGATTTCATAGGATCGCACACCGCCGGGGGTGCGAACTTCGACGCTATCCCCTTCGTCCTTACCGATCAGAGCGCGAGCGATGGGAGATTTGATGTTCAAAAGGCCTTTTTCAATGTTGGCTTCGTATTCGCCGACGATCTGCCAGGTCTTTTCCTCATCGGTGTCTTCATCGACCAGCGTGACCTTGGCCCCGAACTTGATCGCACCGCTCAGTTTTGTCGGATCAATCACATCAGCCAGCGACAGGATACCTTCCAGTTCCTTGATGCGGCCTTCGATAAAGCCCTGTTTTTCGCGGGCCGAATGATACTCGGCGTTTTCCTTCAGGTCGCCCAGTTCGCGCGCTGTCGCGATGGCTTCGATGATCGCCGGACGCTCGACGGATTTGAGGTTTTTCAGCTCAGCCGCCAAAGCAGCATTGCCCGCAGGCGTCATTGGAATCTTTTCCATATTCTTGTCGTCCACGCATAAATTGATGCGCCCCGCCGCATGAAACCAGCGTCGGGGCGAAGGGATGGGTCGTCGAATACCTGACCCAAATGGGGCGTGAATTGCAAGAGGCGACAGAATTCCGTTTGGTCAATTCGCGATTTAGCGCCGCCTTGGTGGCGGAGGGGCTCGCCTGTGGCGGTGTCCCAAAAGGTTACCTCGCCGCCACCTGTGCGCCTCGGCGCCAAGCCACAGTAGCTCAATCATATTGCACCACCTCAAATTCAATGCCGTTGTCGTCGTCAAAGTAAAACCTTTTGCCAGGCTCATAGTCTGCGTGATTATGCGGCTCGAACCCCGCGCCGCGGACCTTGGCCTCGGTCGCCGCTATGTCTTCGACCAGCACACCCACGTGGTTCAGGCCACCCACGATGTCATAGCTGCTTTCGCCCGAAGGTTTTGGATCGCTGGGTGCATAGAGTGCCAGATAGGTGTGGGCGCTGCCGACGTGAACGGTGTAACCGCCCGCGATTGCGGGTCCTTCCCAGCGGGTTTTCCAGCCAAAGACATCCTGCATCCACTTGGCCGAGGCTTTTGGGTCGCGGACCGTGAAGTTTGTGTGTTCAAGCGTCGCCATCATGGGATCTCCTTTTTTGGCTTGTCCCGACTCACGTTAATTTCTAAACCTAACTTTAGGTCAAGGTATTTTTGCGAGGTTTAGATGGCGGTTTCCGAGGGGCTTGCAATCGGCGCATTGGCCCGGCGCACCGGATTGGCGGTTTCAGCCATTCGATATTACGAGTCGCAAGGGCTGATCTCGCCCTGGCGCAACGCGGGTGGTCAGCGGCGGTATCAGCGGGCCGACATCAGACGCCTGAGCTTTGTGATGATCGCGCAGCAGTTCGGACTGTCATTGCCGGAAATCCGGGATGTCCTTTCGGGGCTGCCCGGAAATCGCACACCCACACCGCAGGATTGGCGTCGGATCAGTGTTGATTTGCGATCTCATCTAGATCAGCGAATCAACGCGTTGACCCGGCTGCGCGACAATCTGGACGGCTGCATCGGGTGCGGATGCCTGAGTCTGCCAAAATGCGCCCTCTACAACACGGATGACCGTGCCAGATCGAAGGGAAGTGGTCCGAGATACCTGATGGGTGACACTCCGGACACCTGATTTGCCGCATTGCAGCGTTGTTACGCCGTGTTCTGATTGACCAAGGTCTGGGTGACCATGTAGTCAGCAGGGAAAGAAAATTGCGCCGAGCACGTGCACAAAGCGCCAATTCGGAAAGTTAGCTAAGGAGCCCCGCCATGGCCGAAATTGAACGCGAAGCGATGGAATATGATGTGGTGATCGTGGGGGCCGGCCCGGCGGGCCTGTCTGCGGCCATCCGTCTAAAGCAGCTTGACGCTGACCTGAACGTGGTCGTTTTGGAGAAGGGCTCGGAAGTTGGTGCGCATATCCTGTCAGGTGCGGTTCTTGACCCTTGTGGCCTGGACGCGCTGATCCCGGATTGGAAAGAAAAAGGCGCGCCGTTGAATACGCCGGTTGAGGAAGACAACTTCTACATGCTGGGCGAGGCGGGCAAGATCCGCGTGCCCAACTGGCCGATGCCACCGCTGATGAACAACCACGGCAATTACATCGTCTCGATGGGCAATGTCTGCCGCTGGATGGCTGAACAAGCCGAAGAGCTGGGCGTCGAAATCTTCCCGGGCATGGCGTGTTCCGAGTTGGTCTACGGCGAGAATGGCGAAGTCAAAGGCGTGGTCGCCGGTGTCTTTGGGCTGGAGGCAGACGGCTCTTACGGTCCGAACACCGAGCCTGGAATGGAACTGCACGGCAAATATGTCTTCCTGTCGGAAGGGGTGCGTGGCTCATTGTCCAAGGAAGTGATCGCCAAATACGATCTGCAAGCTGGGAAAGAGCCGCAGAAATACGGCGTCGGCATGAAGGAGATTTGGGAGATCGACCCGGCCAAGCACAAGGAAGGCACTGTCACGCACACGATGGGCTGGCCACTGGGTAAGAACGCAGGCGGCGGATCGTTCATTTATCACCTTGACAACAATCAGGTTTACGTCGGTTTCGTGGTGCACCTGAACTACAAGAACCCGCACCTGTATCCTTACATGGAGTTCCAGCGCTTCAAGCATCACCCGATGGTGGCTGAGCTGCTGAAAGGCGGCAAGCGCGTGGCTTACGGTGCCCGTGCGATCACCGAGGGTGGTTACCAGTCGATGCCGAAACTGGTGGCTCCTGGCGTGGCTTTGCTGGGCTGTTCGGCGGGCATGGTCAATGTGCCGCGGATCAAGGGTAACCACAACGCGATGCTGTCGGGCAAGGCCGCTGCCGAGGCTGCTTTTGACGCCATCAAGGCCGAGCGTTCGGGTGACGAACTGACCGCTTACGAGACCGAGGTTCGCGACGGAGCGATTGGCAAAGACCTCAAGAAGGTCCGCAACGTCAAGCCGATGTGGTCCAAGTGGGGGCTGATGCCGTCACTGGCCCTGGGCGGCCTGGACATGTGGACCAATACGATGGGCTTTTCCCTGTTTGGCACGATGGGACATGGCAAATCGGATGCGGATGCGACGGAAGAAGCCAGCAAGCATCAGCCGATTGACTACCCCAAACCGGACGGCACATTGTCGTTCGACCGTCTGACAAACGTATCTTTCGCGGCAACCAACCACGAAGAAAGCCAGCCCTGCCACCTACGGCTTGCTGACCCGGAAATCCCGGTCAAGGTCAACATGCCGAAATATGACGAGCCTGCGCAGCGGTATTGCCCGGCTGGCGTATATGAAATGCTCGAGGATGAAAACGGTGCGCGTTTTGTGATCAACTTCCAGAACTGCGTGCATTGCAAAACCTGCGACATCAAGGATCCCAGCAAGAACATCACCTGGACCACGCCGCAGGGCGGGGATGGGCCGAACTATCCCAATATGTAAGCGGATAAACGAAGAATGGCGGGGTCGTGAAGGCTCTGCCATTGCCTCTTCCGGACCAAAGCCCTAGCTTGTCGCATAGTCAACGAAAGCAAGGCAGGATATCGGTGATCTCCCTGGTTCGTCGCACGGCGCTGGCCGTGTTGGTAAGCTCTTCAATCGCAATACCCGTCGCGGCCGATACCGGCTCGGGGTCTTATCTGGCCGGGCGTCAGGCGATCTATCAAAGCGACTATGAGGCGGCCGAGCGCTACTATGCGCTGGCTCTGACCGCTGATCCGCAGAACGAAAAGCTCTTGGAAAGTGTTGTTCTGGCTCGACTGGCGCTGGGTCAGGTGGAGCGTGCGCTGCCGGTGGCGAAAATCATCGAAGAACGCGGCCTTCCAAGCCAGGCGGCCAGAATGGTCATTGCAGCCGACTTGATTGTTGACGAAAAGTTTGACGAGCTGCTGGCCCGCGACCCAGAGACACAAGGTGTCGGGCCTTTGGTCGATGGTTTGCTGATCGCCTGGACCCTTTTGGGGCAGGGCGAGATGACCAAAGCGATGGAAAAGTTCGACGAAGTCTCGACCCAAGATGGCCTGCGAGAATTCGCGCTGTATCACAAAGCGATGGCTCTTGCGTCTATCGGCGATTTCGAAGGGGCCGAGGCCGTGTTTGCGGATGGGTCGGGGGCTATTGGTCGCTTTTCTCGCCGCGCGGCACTGGCCCGGGCCGAGGTCCTGTCGCAACTGGATCGCAATGAAGATGCGCTTCAATTCTTGGGCGATGTGTTTGCCGCAGGTAGCGACCCGACAATTGAAGGTTATACGCATCGCCTGACTGAGGGTGAAACGCTGCCGTTCACGCATGTACAGACGGCGCGTGACGGTATGGCCGAGGTGTTTTTCTCGGTTGGTGCCGCCCTGAGGACTGAGGCGGCGCAGGATTATGTCCTGCTGTATTCGCGTATTGCAGCCCATTTGCGCCCTGATCACGTGGACGCCATTTTGCTCAGCGCAGAGCTGCTGGATGGGTTGAAGCAATACGATCTCGCGGTGGAAACATATCGTCAGGTTCCGGCTGACAGCCCCGATCATCACTCGGCAGAGCTGGGCCGCGCAGATGTTCTGAGCGAATCCGGAAAAAAAGATGCGGCGGTTGAGGTTTTGCAAGCTCTGGCGGCCAAAAGCCCGGGCCTGCCGGGGGTGCATGTGGCGCTCGCAGATTTGCGCCGCCAGCAAGAGGATTATGAGGCGGCGGTCACCTCTTACGACCGTGCAATTGAGCTGTCCGAGGACGGTGTGCGGGGCAGCTGGTTCCTGCATTATGCCCGCGGTATTTCCCATGAACGCCTAAAGAACTGGGACAATGCCGAAGCCGATTTCCGCCGCGCGTTGGAGCTGAATCCGGATCAGCCCCAGGTTCTGAATTACTTGGGCTATTCCTTGGTGGAGCGCCGCGAGAAACTGGATGAAGCGTTAGACATGATCCAACGCGCCGTCGCCGCCCGACCCGAGAGCGGCTATATCGTGGACAGCCTCGGTTGGGTTCTGTTCCGGCTGGGCCGTTATGACGAAGCCGTTGGACACATGGAGCGCGCGGTCGAGTTAATGCCGGTGGACCCGGTGGTCAACGACCATCTGGGCGATGTTTATTGGGCCGTTGGACGCGCCCGTGAGGCGGAATTTCAGTGGAAACGTGCATTGTCCTTTATCGACCCCAGCGACACTGATGGTGAGGCCGACCCGGACCGCATTCGACGCAAGATCGAAGTGGGTCTGGATGCTGTTTTGGTCGAAGAGGGCGCGGAGCCGCTGAAAGTGGCCAATGAAGGCTGAGGCCTTCGCGCCAGCCAAGGTCAACCTGACACTGCATGTCACCGGTCGCCGGGATGACGGCTACCATTTGCTGGATTCGCTGGTGGTTTTTGCAGATGTTGGTGATCGGCTGACCTTTACGGCAGGCCCGGAACTGTCGCTGAACGTCACCGGCGAACACGCCGCTGGTGTGCCCTGTGATGCACGCAACCTCGTCTGGAAGGCGGCTGCAGCGGTGGGTTGGAGCGGGCTCATACAGCTCGTCAAGGCTCTGCCGCATGGTGGTGGCATCGGCGGCGGCTCATCTGATGCGGCTGCCACGCTCCGTACTCTGAGCGAACATGGGTTTGACATTCCCGAAGGCCTGCCGCTGTCTTTGGGGGCTGATATTCCGGTCTGCATGCGGGGCAAGGTTACGCGTATGCGAGGGATCGGTGAGCAATGCGATGCCGTGACATTGCCGCCAATGCCTGCCCTGTTGGTCAATCCCGGCGTTTCTGTCCCAACGGGTTCAGTGTTTGACGCGCTAAAATCGACTCAGAACCCACCCATGCCCGAGGTCCTTCCAGAGTTTAATGACCCAGAGGACTGGGCGTTTTGGCTGCGCGATCAAAGAAACGATTTGCAGCTACCCGCAACCTGCGTGGCCGGAGAAATTGCGCGCGTTTTGGATGAACTAACGGCGACCAAGGATGTTTTGTTGGCGCGCATGTCAGGGTCAGGTTCCACGTGCTTTGGATTGTACCCGACCATGAAGGCCGCGCATTTCGCGGCCTATGAGCTGGGCGCGGCGCATCCCGAGTGGTGGTGTCGCGCGACCCTTCTCAGTTAAGGCGCGCAACCACGTAGTCGGCCAGATCACCCAACAAGGTGCGTATTTCGTGATCCGGCAAAGCATCCAATGCGGCTTTGGCCTTTTCGGCCCAACCAAACGCGTCCGACCGGGTTGCGTCCAGCGTGCCATATTTGGCCATCAGGCTCAGCGCATGATCCAAATCACCGTCCTGTTGGCGGCCACGCCCAATGGTGCGTTCCCAAAACGCATGTTCGTCTGGCGTTGCCTGCGCAACGGCCTTGATTACCGGCAGCGTCAGCTTACGCTCGCGGAAGTCGTCGCCGACATTCTTTCCCGTTGCGCTGCTGTCGCCCTGATAGTCCAGCAGATCGTCGGCGATCTGGAAGGCAACACCCAGCGCATCGCCGTAGTCAAACAAAGCATGGACCTGCTGGTCTGTCGCTCCTGCGATGACACCCCCAACCTCGGTCGCGGCGGAAAACAGGGCCGCGGTTTTCCCGCGAACGACTTGCAGATAGATGGCTTCGTTGGTGCCCAGATCGGTTGCCGCCGTCATCTGCAGCACCTCACCTTCGGCAATCGTCGCCGAGGCGTTGGCCAGGATGTCCAAAACACGTAACGAGCCCGTTTCGACCATCAGCTGGAAGCTGCGGGAAAACAGGTAGTCGCCGACAAGAACGCTGGACTTGTTGTCCCACAAAAGATTCGCAGTAGGGCGACCGCGTCGCTGTCCACTTTCATCCACTACATCGTCATGCAGCAGAGTTGCCGTGTGGATAAACTCAACCGTCGCCGCCAGCCGAATGTGATGATCGCCCGCATAGCCGAACAGACGTGCCGCCGCCAGCGTCAGCATTGGGCGCAGACGCTTGCCTCCGGCTTCGACCAGATGCGCGGTGACTTCGGGAATCCGAGGCGCGTGATCCGACACCATGCGCGTTCGAATCACCGCATTCACCGCGTCCATTTCCGTTGCCAGCAGTTCTGCCAATCGCTCATGCGGTTTCGAGATCGTGTCGACGTTCATCACACTCCTGATACAAGGCTCGACTTCCGCCTCACCTTGCCCTTACATCCATCCCCATGAAAGAACTATTGCGCAGCACCGATCCGACAATACTGGCATTCGCAACCGCTCTTCTTGAAGGCGAGGATATAGACTGCTTTCAGATGGACGTAAATATGAGCATCCTCGAAGGTGGCATCGGAATCTTCCCGCGCCGTCTGATGGTACGCGCCGATGATCTGACTCGCGCCGAGCGTGTGATGCGCGACAATGAAATTCCGTTTGGCAGATGACACTGTTCGAGAACAGCGATCTGACCTGCAATGAGTTTCTGGGTGGGCGTCTGCGGCTGTGGCAGCCCGTGACGGGGTATCGCGCCGGTGTTGATCCGGTTCTTCTGGCCGCAGCCGTTCCCGCAAAGGCCGGGCAGTCTGTGCTGGAACTCGGCTGCGGCGCCGGAGCTGCTGTGCTGTGTTTGGCGTCACGCGTTCCAGATTTGCACCTGAAGGGTGTCGAGTTACAACCGGCCTATGCCGAACTGGCGCGTAAAAACAGTCACGAAAACGGTTTGAACTTGGATGTGGTCACCGCCGATCTCAGCGCTTTACCAGCGCATCTTAGGCAACAAAATTTCGATCATGTCATCGCAAACCCACCCTATTACAGGCCAGGGGCTCATACCCAGACAGAAGATCAGGGGCGGCGCGTCGCGTTAGGGGAGGACACGCCGCTGGACGACTGGATTTCGGTCGCGGCCAAACGCCTCGGGCCGCGCGGATACCTGCACATGATCCAAAAGGCCAACCGATTGCCTGATATGCTGTCGGCATGCCACAGGCGTTTGGGGTCTGTCGAGGTTCTGCCAATAGCCGCGCGCGTGGGTCGAGTGGCCGAATTGGTGATTGTTCGTGCGCGCAAAGGTGGCCGGGCCGAGTTTCGGTTGCATGCACCGTTGATCCTGCACAAGGGTGCGCGGCACGAAAAAGACGGCGACAGCTACACAAAATCCGTTTCCGATGTTTTGCGCGAAGGGGCCGCGCTAGAGGGTTTCTCAACCGCCTAGGCAAAGACCAGCCGAATTTGTCGGATTTGCGACAGTTTTTGTGCGTCTGCAGCGTGACAGGGCCGAAACGATATGGTCAAATTCAAAAACACACCTTGCAACCAGAGAAGGAGGATCGCCATGAGCGTGAGCGCACACCTGACAGAGCTGAAGAGGAAACACGAAAACCTCGGTCTTGAAGTAGAAGAAGCTCAGCGCTCGCCTGGTATCGACGATCTCCATATTGCTCAGTTGAAAAAGCAAAAGCTGAAACTGAAGGAAGAGATCGAACGCCTGTCGACCTAACTCTTCAGGCTGGCGCGGGCCGCAATGGCTGCGCCCCCGGTAACAAGAAGTGCCGCGATCGCCAGACCCCAGGTCGGGGCGGCGATCCCGGCCAGAACCAGAACCAAAGTAGACAACAGCGGGGCTGCGTATGACGCCGTTCCCAGGATTTGTATGTCTCCACGTTTGACGCCTATGTCCCAAACATAGAAGGCCAGCCCAACTGGCCCAAGCCCCAGTGCCAGCACCGAGGCCCAACCAAACAGGTCCTGCGGCCAGATCGTATCCTCGGCGGCGAAATGCAATCCCCATGAGGCGATGGCCGTGATCACACAGAATACAGCGACCGAGCTTGTTGGGGTGTCGCCCAGTTTTCGTGATAGCACGGAATATCCTGACCATGTCAGAGCACATAAAAGCGCCAGGGCGTAGCCCGGAAGATGCTCGGCCTGAAACCCGGCGCTCCCGCCGCCGGTGATGATGACCGCCGCGCCCGCAAAGCCCAAAGACGCGCCGATCAGGTGACCCAGACGCAGGTGTTCACCCGGCAATAGTCCTGAAAACAGGACGATTAGCAAAGGCCACAGATAGGCGATCAACCCGGCCTCAGCCGCAGGTGCCATACGCAAGGCCGAGAAATAAAGTGCGTGATAGCCGAACAGACCGATGGCCCCGAACAGATAAGTCGTCCATCTGATGTCACGCAGTGGACCCAGCCCACCGTTGGCGATCGTCCAGATCAGGCCCAATGTGCCGCCGATAGAGAAACAGATGGCGTTCAGCAGCAGTGGCGGTGTTGGTGCGGACCCTACTGTGAACAAGGCCAACAAGGCCCAAAGCAGCACCGCGACAAACCCAATCGCAGTCGCGCCCATTCTTGTCATTGTTGCAACACCTTCTCGACGGGGATGATTTCGAATTCGTCCGACAAATGCGCCGTTTTTTCAATTTCCGCCAGAAACCAATCGCGGAAGGCGGCGATCTGAGGCCTTTTTTCTCCGCCGGGCAGACACAGAAACCGAAATCGTCCACCCGTTTCAATCGCGGTTTTGAATGGCGCGACGAGGCGGCCTTCGGTCAAGTCCTTGATAATCATCGCTCGACGACCCAGGGCCACTCCGACACCCGCCACCGCTGCGTCGATGGCGTGGTCGGCATTTGAAAAATGTGCGCCGTGGCTGGGCGCAAAATCAACACCCACCGCGTTGAACCATGTCCGCCAGTCGCAAGGTGGTTTCAGAAACGCGATGGAATCGTCGTGGATCAATGGCGCATCCCGCAGGCTGTCTGGGGTGCGAAACTGCTCGGCCAGGTCCGGTGTCATGACCGGCGTCAGCCATTCTTTCCGAACGGGAACCGAATACAGGCCTTCGTCATCGCCGTCACCGAACCGGATGGCGACGTCCACGTCATCCCGCTCAAGATCCATGTTCCGCAAGGTGGCTGAAAACTTGAGGTCGATCTCGGGATGCGCGCGTGCAAACTCGTAAAGGCGCGGGGCCAGCCATTTGGCCGTCAGCGCGGGCCCGGCAGTTACCGTCAGGCTGGTTTCATTGCCTTGTCGCCGAACGGCCTGCCAAGCGGCTTGCAGGGCTGCAAACCCTTCCGCAGCCCCTGGTGCGAGTGTACGCCCGGCCTGCGTCAATTCCACCGCTCGGTTCAGACGATGAAATAGCGGGCGACCAAGGTGCTCTTCGAGCGATTTTATCTGAAAGGACAAGGCCGCCGGGGTCACGTGTAACTCCTCTGCCGCTTTGGCAAATGACATGTGGCGCGCGGCAGCGTCAAAGGCGCGCAAGGCCGTCAATGGGGGAAGGAAGTCGCTCATGACGTAAGAAAATCTTAAGTGATGTGTCGAGAAAGCTCGTTTGATTGCAGCATTGATAGGGTGCATATTGGCTATACGTCAAGCAAATCTGAACTGAAAGGACGACTGCAATGATCGAGATGACGACCAACCCCGCCGCCGCCCGCGCCTTTCAGAAGGCGCATGCCGAACGCGGTAAACTCATCAGACAGGCACTGAACTGGCTATTTGGTTCCCGCTGAGCGCAGCGCGCGCGTTCTTACGGGATAAAAAAGGGCCGGTCGCAATGACCGGCCCCGTTTTCTGTTTCCGTTTTTCGGATTAAACGAAGAATTGCGCCCCGTTCGCTGAAATGGTCGAGCCATTGATGAACTGCGAATCGTCTGATGCGAGGAACGCGACACAGCGCGCGATTTCCTCGGGCTCGCCCAAGCGACCTGCCGGGATCTGGCCAATGATCGACTCGCGCACTTTTTCCGGCACTGCCATCACCATCTCGGTGGCGATATAGCCGGGGCAGATCGCGTTGGCGGTGATACCTGCCCGCGCGCCTTCCTGCGCCAGCGATTTGACGATGCCCAGATCGCCCGCCTTGGTCGCGGCATAGTTTACCTGTGCGAACTGACCTTTTTGACCGTTGATCGAACTGATCACGATGATACGGCCAAACTTGCGCTCGCGCATACCGGGCCAGACAGGGTGGACGGTGTTGAAAACGCCGGTCAGGTTGGTGTCGATCACCTGATGCCACTGTTCGGGCGTCATCTTGTGGAACGGCGCATCGCGGGTGATGCCCGCGTTGGCGACAACGATGTCGATTGGGCCAACCTCGGCCTCGACCTTTTCAATGCCCGCCTTGGATTCATCGTAGTCGGCCACGTTCCACTTATAGGTGGCAATGCCGGTTTCTTCGGTGAACTTGGCCGCGGCTTCGTCATTTCCCGCGTAGGTGGCTGCAACATTGTACCCTTCGGCCTTGAGCGCCTTGGAAATTGCCGCGCCGATACCGCGTGAGCCGCCGGTAACAAGTGCTGTACGTGCCATTTTGGTAATCCTCCAGATTCAGTCTTCTTGGTAATGCTGTTACTATTCTACTCGTCAATGCGCAATAATATTACCTGCGCGTTTCGCCGCAGTGCAGCGCAAGTTAAGGCAGTGAAAGACCTCGATCTTTGCCCAGGGCTCGGCAATAGTCGATCCAGTCTTTGTTTTCGTGCAACAGGACGAGGCTGCCAAAACGACCTTCCCATTTCTCGGCCAGCCTAATCTGTACTTCGTGGATATGCGCGTAAGGATCGCTTTCGCCTTCGCGTCCGGCCTGGGAACGCGCTTCGACCGTAAACAACGAGGCGCTGACAAGGGCGGCATTCACATCCTCGCTGTCTTTGCCTCGGCGGGTCGCCAATTCCGCAAGTTCGGAAAAGATCACGCTGCACTCTGCGAGACTGGTCGAAATTGGCTGCCTGTTCTGCGCTTGGGTGGCCCCGGCAATGCAAATTGCAAGGGCCGTCGCACATGGCAGCCAAAGCTTCGGCACCCGATCAGTCGCGCTCGACGCAAAGGGCAACGCCCATGCCGCCGCCGATGCACAGGGTCGCCAGACCTTTCTTGGCGTCGCGACGCTTCATTTCGAAGAGCAGCGTGTTCAGAACCCGGCAGCCCGAAGCTCCGATTGGGTGGCCGATAGCAATCGCACCGCCGTTGACGTTCACGATCGACGGGTCCCAACCCATGTCTTTGTTGACGGCGCAGGCTTGTGCGGCAAAGGCTTCGTTGGCCTCGACCAGGTCCAGATCGTCAACCGACCAACCCGCCTTTTCCAGCGCCTTGCGCGAAGCATAGATCGGGCCGACACCCATGATTGACGGGTCCAGACCGGCGGTTGCATAAGATGCGATGCGGGCCAAGGGCTCGATCCCGCGCTTTTCGGCGTTTTCGGCCGACATCAATAGCGTGGCGGCCGCGCCATCATTGAGGCCGGACGCGTTGGCTGCCGTGACCGAGCCGTCCTTGGTGAAGGCCGGGCGCAGTTTGGCCATCGCTTCCATCGTTGCGCCGTGGCGGATGTACTCGTCACTGTTCATCACGATGTCGCCCTTGCGGGTCTTGATGGTGAAGGGCGTGATCTCATCCGCGAACTTGCCTGCCTTCTGCGCGGCCTCGGCTTTGTTCTGGCTGGCGACCGCGAATTCGTCCTGCGCGTCGCGGCTGATCTGCCACTTTTCGGCGACGTTCTCGGCCGTCTGACCCATGTGATAGCCGTTGAAGGCATCCCACAGACCGTCGCGGATCATCGTGTCGATGTACTTCATGTCGCCCATCTTGTGCCCGGCGCGCAGCGATGCGGCGTGGGGCGACATGGTCATGTTTTCCTGACCACCGGCGGCGACAATGTCTGCGTCGCCCAGCTGGATGTGCTGTGCGCCCAGAGCAACCGCCCGCAGGCCCGAGCCACACACCTGGTTGATGCCCCAGGCGGCGCTTTCTTGGGGCAGACCGGCGTTGATATGCGCCTGACGAGCCGGGTTTTGTCCCTGCGCTGCGGTCAAGACCTGACCCATGATGGTTTCGCTGACTTCACCCTTTTCAATTCCGGCGCGCTCGACCACGGCCTCTAGAACGGCGGTCCCCAAATCATGTGCGGGCGTATTTGAAAACGAGCCGCCAAAGCTGCCGACGCCGGTCCGCGCTGCGGATGCGATTACTACATTGGTCATTTAGACAATCCTCTACCACCAAGGTTCTGTGGGAACTCTGACGGCGCAGGTCGCAGAGGGGAGCCTCCGAGAACAGGAGCGCCTCATGATCTCCCGCTCCAATTGCCTTTGGAATAACGTAACGTTGCAGATGCAGCAACGGGCAGCTTGTCTCAGGCTGCCGTAACAGGGCGCTTTAGCCCTAACTGCCTGTTTGTTTGCGTTTTTCCGCCGCCCAGGGCGCGGAAACCGAGGGCGCACCAAACAGATAGCCCTGCAGGCAGTCGACGCCATTGGCGATCAGAAATTCTGCGTCTGCTTTTGCTTCGACTGATTCGGCGGTCACAAGGATTTCGAATTCACGCGCGACGGCGACAAGGGCGCGGACCAGCGCCTGGTTGTCCGGGTTCTCACTAACGCCCCTGACGAACTGGCCGTCGATCTTGGCTGCGTCAAAGAGGAACTCGCGAAAATAGCGAAAGCTGAAATTGCTGGCCCCGAAATCGTCCAGTGCAAATGCGACGCCTTGCACTTGCATCCGGTCCATGAAATCGACGACCAGTTCCGGGACAGCCATGGCCGAGTTTTCCGAGATTTCCAAAATCAACCGATCACCCAAGCCAGCGTGTTTCTTCAGAAACCGCTGCAACACCTGGGTCCAGCGCGCATAGCCGATCGAGCGCGCCGACATATTTATGGACAGGCGGATTTCAGGATTCCTGACCATTGTCCGCAGCCCCATTTCAAGCGCAATGCAGTCGAGTTCGCGGCCAAGGGGCGTGTTTTCAAGCTGCGGCATGAAGTCCCGCGCGGGGATCACCCGGCCCGTTTCGTCGAGTACCCGTATGAACCCTTCGTAGAAAGCGACGGTCTGAGGATGGCTGGCCTGCACAACCGGTTGGAAAGCCAGCTTGCACTGTTTGTGTTTCACCGCCTCGGTCGCCATTTGAACCGTCGAGGTATCGCGCGAGGATACGGCCGCGTTCAACGGGTTGTCCGCGCCTTCGGGCAAATCCGCCAGCTTCCTGTTGCGCATGATTCCATCACTTCCCAAATCGCCACCGCTTTGGCTTGGATTTCAGGGTAAATTTATGAATCTGCGGTTAAGAGAAATGAAAATGCCCCGGCTTTAGCGGATGGTCCCCAGCGCGCTGCCCAGTGCAGACGCCACGCCGATTACGGCGCCGACGAAGCCCATGACCATAACAAAGTAGCCCAAAGCGACAATTCCGAGGCCGGTTCCGCTCAGCGCGCCGAGCATTGCGACAAGCAGTCCGACCAGACCCAGTAAGGTGAATCGGGTGGTCAAACGTGACATGTCAGTCTCCTGCTACTCAGCAAATGCACATCAGCCCGATATGGACCCACGCGGCCAGTTTTCAAGGCCTCCTGTGGGTGGGGTCAGCGTACTCAGGCTTGCTTTGCCTCAGAATTGGGCAGTTCGGCTTCAATTTGCTCGAATCCGGGCGTTCCGCGATCCTCGGGGTGGCGGGCCAGATGTTTGGCTTTGATCTGTGCCGAACTGTCCCGGCTGCCATCATGGCTGTAGCCCGGGGGCGCAAAGCAATAGGCCAGGCGCTGGCGCAGGGTCAGGCCCGGCTGTGTCGCGTCGCGCCAGATGCCGACCCATTCGTGAAACGCAACGCGCAGCGGATTGAATGTACCGATATTGTGGACCAGCCCGTAATCGACGCGATCATCCTCTTGCTCAGGCACAAAGGTGCCGAACATCTTGTCCCAGATGATGAACACGCCCGCATAGTTGCAATCCAGATACCGCGCGTTGCGTCCGTGATGGGCACGGTGGTGGCTTGGTGTGTTCATCACCGCTTCGAACCAGCGAGGCATCTTGTGGATAGCCTCGGTGTGAATCCAGAACTGATAGATCAGGTTCAGCCCGCCGACAAACAGCACCATCGCCGGGTGGAATCCCAGCAGGATCAGCGGCGCGCGCACCACCATCATGAAGGTGAACGTATAGGTCCATGTCTGCCGCAGCGCCGTGGTCAGGTTGTAATGCTGCGAGCTGTGGTGGTTCACATGGCTGGCCCAGACCCAGCGGATGCGATGCCCAAAACGGTGCACCCAGTAATAGCGCAGGTCGTCCAGCACGAAGCACAGTATGATAATCGGAATCGACGTCCCAAGGTTCAAAGGCGTGATCTGCCACAGCCACATGAAGAACGCATAGGCAATGAAGCCCAGCAGAAACCCGGACGCGATATTGCCCGCCCCCATGATCAGAGAGGTCACGGCATCGCGCGTCTCATATCGCCCGCCACGTCCCTTGACGGCGATCCACAGGAACTCGGCCAGAATGGCAGCGATGAAAAAGGGCACGGCCCATTGCACCGCATCGGGAAAAGTAATCTGGTCAGTCATTCCGGATCCATCAGGTGTTGCCAGTGCTGGCGCTCGGTCTCGTCGAGGCGGATCGTCGCGCGGGGGGTGCTGAAATCGTGAAACTGGACCTCAATGCCCTTGGACGTCTCAAGCCAGTCAAAGTCCCTAAGATGCCGCGCGACGGTATCCGCGCCCAAGGACCAGATCAGCCCGGCCCCGGTTTCTGTCCGCACAAGGGCAGCATGACCGTCATGGGCCACGGTCACATCGATCACGATGTCATCGGGAAAATGCCGCAGCCACTGATCCGGGGCAGTCTCTCGCGTCAGCACATGCTGCCGGGACTTGCCCGTCAGATGCAGCAACAGCGTGATCCCGGCAATGCCACCGACGACCAGAACCAATAGAATTTCCAGCGGCATTCCATCCTCCTGCGGTCAACCTGCAAAGCGCGGAGGCAGGTGTCAAAGGTGGCGTCGCGTCAGCCGGGATGCCGGTTCGCCTATTTTGTGATGGTGTATGTGCCGCCTGAGTCACCCTTGCCTTTGTTGCGGATGAATGTGACCTGATTTCCATCCACTGACACTTTTTGGCAATCCTCAGGCACTTGACTGCCACCAACCACCAGAGTGCGGCACCAGAACCTTTTGTTCCAGACCCACGCGCCCACAAATTTGGTCCCGTTGCTTTGCTGGCCCGAGATTTTGCCGTCCGAGCCAATCGTTAATTTGGCGTTGGTTCCGACAAGTTCCTTGTCGGCCACCGCCTCAAGAAACTGGCTTTCCTTTTTGATGTCCTTGGCCTGCCCCGTGACTGCTGACGCGAAAACAACCGAAACCGCCGCAGCGATCATTGAAATGGCTTTCACCGACAAACCTCCCACTCAAAACAAGTGGGAGGGTATCACGGCATCACCTGTTTCGCCATTAGCTTTCGCCGCCCACCAGCGTTGAGACAATTGCCTTCGCGCTGTCCGAGTTCCACTCGGCATCGCCAATCAGCCGTGCGATTTCCTGACCCTCGGGGTCCAGGATCACTGTGATCGGCAGGGCGATGACGCCGAACTCACGCGCTGCGGCTGAGCTTACATCTTGATGGCGGGGCAGGTTCTCGATGCCGTTTTCTTCAAAGAACTTTTTGATCCCGGCGGGCGAGTTGCGCCCCGTTGCAAGGGTTAGAACCTGGAACTTGTCGCCTCCGAATTCCTGCTGCAATTCGGCGATCTGGGGCATCTCTTTGCGGCAAGGCGCACACCATGTGGCCCAAAAGTTCACCAGCACATATTTGCCGGCATAGTCGTCCAGCGTGCCGACGCCCCCATCATCTTCCAACTGGAACTCGATGGTTTTGGCCTCTTTCGGTTCACTATGCAGGATCAGGCGTTTCAAGGTGCCGTCGCGCAGAGGCTTCAGCGTTTCGACATCCGCGGCCAACGCCGCGTTTGCACCCAGCGCTAGGGCCATATAAAGGGGGATCAGACGTAACAGGCGCATATCAACTCCGGGTTTTCTTTCATGACCGATCAATCCTCGAACCAGATGTGGGGCGGCCGCTTTGCCGCCGGTCCAGACGCGATCATGGAGGCGATCAACGCCTCGATCGGGTTCGATCAGCGGATGGCAGCCCAGGACATTGCAGGCTCGCGCGCCCATGCCGCCATGCTGGCAGCCACGGGCGTTATTACTGATAATGACGCGCAGGCCATTCGGGAAGGGCTGCTCACAGTCTTGTCAGAAATTCAGTCCGGTTCGTTTGAGTTCTCGACCGCGCTGGAAGACATTCATATGAATGTAGAAGCGCGGCTGAAAGAGGTGATCGGAGAGCCTGCGGGGCGGTTGCACACAGGCCGGTCGCGAAACGATCAGGTTGCCACTGACTTTAAACTCTGGGTCCGTGAACAGTTTGATGCGGCTGAAACCGGCCTTTTGGCCCTGATCCGTGCTTTGCTGGCACAGGCCGCGGTGGGGGCCGATTGGGTCATGCCCGGTTTCACCCACCTGCAAACCGCGCAGCCCGTAACATGGGGCCACCACATGATGGCCTATGTCGAGATGTTTGGTCGTGACCTGTCCCGCGTTCGCGATGCCCGTGCGCGGATGAACGAATCCCCCTTAGGTGCGGCCGCGCTGGCAGGGACCTCTTTCCCCATCGACCGCGCAATGACCGCTGAGGCGTTGGGCTTTGACCGCCCCGCCGCCAATTCGCTGGACGCGGTCAGTGACCGTGACTTTGCGTTGGAGTTCCTGTCGACCGCCTCGATCTGCGCCGTCCACCTTTCTCGTTTCGCCGAGGAACTGGTGATCTGGTCGTCTGCCCAGTTCCGGTTTGTAACTCTGTCAGATCGGTTCTCGACCGGCTCTTCGATCATGCCGCAGAAGAAAAACCCCGATGCGGCCGAGCTGATCCGCGCCAAAGTGGGCCGGATTTACGGGGCGAACACCGCGCTGATGATGGTGATGAAGGGCCTGCCGCTGGCATATTCCAAGGACATGCAGGAAGACAAAGAACAGGTCTTTGATGCGGCGGACAACTGGATGCTGGCACTTGCTGCGATGGAAGGGATGGTCAAGGACATGACCGCCAATCGCGACAGCCTGGCGGCGGCAGCGGGATCGGGATTCTCGACCGCGACCGATCTGGCCGACTGGCTGGTTCGGGTGTTGGGCCTGCCTTTCCGCGACGCGCATCATGTCACTGGATCGTTGGTGGCTATGGCGGAAAACAAGGGATGCGACCTGCCGGACTTGACGCTTGAGGACATGCAAACGGTTCACGCCGACATCACGGATGACGTCTTTTCTGTCCTTACCGTCGAAAATTCGGTAAACTCGCGCCAGTCCTACGGGGGCACGGCGCCTGATCAGGTGCGGGCCCAGATCAAACGGTGGAAGGCATTGGTGTGATGCGGATCGTTCGGATGATGCTCTTGATTGCGGCGGGCTTTGCCCTTGCGGCTTGTGGCGCGGATGGTGAACCGATCCAGCCCACCATGAGCGCCAATGTCGGCGTCGGCAGCAGCGGTACCTATGTTGGCGGCGGCGTCGGTCTTCGCAAAGGCGGGCTGGGCGTTTATCTGGGGATTTAGCGCACAAAATGATTGTATCGGCCGCGCAGCATGCCCATCTGACCTATAGAATAACACCTGCAAATTCACGAGACTGCCATGCGCGCAATCGCCCTAATCCTGTCCTTCGCTGTTCTGGCAGCCTGCGATCCATCCTACAAACCACGACCGGAACCCGAGGCATCTACGGGCGGCTCGGGCGTGACCTTTTCCGGCTACGGCAGAATTGGCGCGTCCGGCGTTAACTGACGAAACGTTCCACGACGTTCAGAATCCATTGATCCCGCACGCCCTTTTGGTCTAAGCGCGCACGTATGGACCACTTTCTGTACCGCGACGGCGCGCTTTTCGCCGAAGACGTTCCCATAGCCGAGATCGCAGCAGCGGTCGGGACCCCGTTCTACGTCTATTCGACGGCAACCCTGTTGCGGCACTTCAAGCTGTTCGATGATGCGTTGGACGGCACCGAACACCTTGTTTGCTATGCGATGAAGGCGGCCAGCAATCAGGCAATCTTGAAGACGCTGGCGCAGGCGGGTGCAGGGATGGATGTGGTCTCGGGCGGGGAATACCTGCGGGCCAAGGCCGCCGGTGTTCCGGGAGACAAAATTGTGTTCTCGGGCGTTGGGAAGACAGCGGACGAGATTCGCGCTGCGCTGACCGGTGGTATTCGCCAGTTCAACGTTGAATCCGAACCCGAGATGGAGGTGATCAACGCCGTCGCCCTGGAATTGGGCACTGTCGCACCGATCACGGTTCGGGTGAACCCGGATGTGGATGCCAAAACCCATGCCAAGATCGCCACGGGCAAGTCCGAGAACAAGTTCGGCATCCCAATCTCGCGCGCATCCGAGGTCTACGCATTGGCCGCCAGCCTGCCGGGGCTCGAGGTTATTGGCATCGACGTCCATATCGGTTCGCAACTCACCGATCTGACACCGTTCGAACTGGCCTACACCAAAGTCGCGGAACTGACCGAGCGGCTGCGATCCGAGGGGCACAACATCAAACGCCTCGATCTGGGCGGTGGTCTGGGCATTCCGTATACCCGCGCTAACGCAGCGCCGCCGCCGCCGGGTGAGTATGGTGCTTTGATCAAGCGCACGCTGGGTCACTTGGGATGCGAGTTGGAAATCGAGCCAGGTCGCCTGATCGCCGGAAACGCAGGTTTGATGGTGACAAAGGTGATTTACGTGAAATCCGGCGAGGGCCGCGATTTCCTGATCCTCGACGGTGCCATGAATGATCTGATCCGCCCCGCGATGTACGAGGCGTATCACGACATCGTCCCAGTCAAGGAACCAGCGCCGGGTGTGGAGCAAAGGCCATATGACATTGTCGGACCTGTCTGCGAATCCGGTGATACTTTTGCCAAAAACCGTGACATGCCGCCCCTGTCATCCGGTGATCTGGTCGCATTTCGCAGCGCCGGGGCCTATGGTGCCGTGATGTCGAGCGAATACAACACCCGGCCTCTGATCCCCGAAGTTCTGGTGAATGGTGATCAATTTGCAGTCATTCGTGAACGGCCAAGCTTTGACGAAATCATAAACCGCGATACCATACCCGAGTGGCTCTGACGCGATAGGCGCGCGGGCCAACGCACGGAGGCCCGCCTTTATGGCTAAACAGACCCTGCCGATCCCAAGACTGTCCCTGTGGTTTACGCATGCAGGGATGCTGGCCGAGCAGGTCTTGCGCGCCTTTTGGCCCTTCTTTTCGATAGTCATGGCAATTCTCGCCGCCCTGATGCTGGGTCTGCAAGACCACGTGGGGGTCGAAGTCGTTTGGCTGGTCGCGGCCCTTTCGCTTATGGCGTTGCTGGCCACGATGATCCTTGGCGCGCGCCGATTCCATATACCTTCACACGCCGAGGCGTTGATGCGCTTGGATGCTTCGCTGCCAGGTCGCCCAATTCAGGCGTTGATGGATGATCAGGCGATCGGCGCAATGGACACGGAGTCAGTGGCCCTGTGGCGCGCGCATCAGAATCGAATGGCGCAAAGGGCTGCGCAGGCCGAACCGGTCAAACCGGACCTTCGCCTAGCCGATCGCGATCCCTATGCGCTGCGTTATTCAGCTTTGCTGGCGTTTGTCATTGCAGCACTGTTCGGGTCGTTCTGGCGCATTGGGTCTGTGGCCGAGATGACACCGGGTGCGGCCGTTGCCGGACAGGGGCCAAGTTGGGAGGGTTGGGTCGAGCCACCGCGCTATACTGGCCTTCCGACGCTTTATCTGGCGGATCAGACGGATCCTACCTTGTCCGTTCCGCAAGGCAGCCGGATAACGTTGCGGTTTTACGGTGAAGTCGGCGCGCATAGTCTGACGGAAACGACCACGCCTTTGGGTGCCGAGGGTGCAACCGAGCCGGAACAGGACATTGTCGCAAGTCGGTCCGGGCAGCTGAAAATCGAAGGACCTGCGGGCCGAGAATGGGCGCTGAACGTCCTGATGGACACACCGCCTCAGATCGGGGTTGCCGATGTGGCCGAGGCCGAGGCAGGGGGGCAGATGAAGCTGCCCTTTGCGGCCAGCGACGATTACGGCGTTGTGTCCGGTACTGCGACGATTGAACTGGATCTGGCCTCGGTGGATCGCAAATTTGGGCTGGTGCCCGCGCCGGAGCCGCGCGAGACGATCAGCGTGGAACTGCCGATGCCGATCACCGGTGATCGGGCTGATTTTACAGAAGACCTGATCGAAGACTTCTCACAGCACCCATGGGCGCACCTGCCGGTCAAAATCACCTTGATGGCGCGAGATGCCGCGGATCAGGAGTCGGTTTCTGAACCATACTTAACTGCTCTGCCCGCACGGCGTTTCTTTGACCCATTGGCAGCGGCGATCATCGAACAGCGGCGCGATTTGCTTTGGACACGGGACAACGCGACGCGTGTGGCGCAGTTGTTGCGAGCAGTATCGCATCTGCCCGAAGGGTTTTTCCGGTCAGACACCGCTTACCTTCGGTTGCGGGTAACACTGCGCCGCTTGGAGACGTTCAATGAGTTCGGGCTGAAATCCGAACAGCAGGAAGAGATTGCACAGGCGCTTTGGGAACTGGCGGTTCTGATCGAAGATGGCACGCTGGCGGACGCTCTGGAACGGATGCGTCGCGCGCAAGAACGTCTGACCGAGGCCATGCAAAATGGCGCAACGGATGAAGAGATCGCCGAACTGATGCAGGAATTGCGCGAAGCGACGCAGGACTACATGCGGCAGCTGAGCCGTTTGGCGCAGGAAAATCAGGATGGCGAGGGCCAGCAGGGTCAGAACGGTGAATCCCTGCAGATGACGCAAGACGATCTGCAGCGGATGATGGACCGCATTCAGGAATTGATGGAACAGGGCCGAATGGCCGAGGCGCAGCAGGCGTTGGAAGAGTTCCAGCAAATGATGGAAAACATGCGCGTCACGCAAGGTCAGGGTCAAGGCCAGCAGTCTGAAGGTCAGCAAGCCATGGAAGGTCTGGCCGAAACGCTGCGCGAACAGCAGGGCCTCAGCGATCAAGCGTTCCGCGACCTGCAGGAACAGTTCAACCCGGGTGCTCAGGCGGGAGAAAACCAAGGCAACGAAGGTCGCAACGGCGGTCAGGGCCGAGGTCAGAGCCACGACGGACAGGGCGGTCAGGGCCAGGGTCAGGATCAAGCCGGTGAGGGCCAGCAGGGGCAGGGATCGTTGGCCGATCGCCAACAGGCTCTGCGCGACGAATTGAACCGCCAGCAACAGAACCTACCTGGTGCCGGGACACCGGAAGGCGAAGCGGCGCGGGATGCGCTGGGGCGCGCCGGTCGCGCGATGGAGGATGCCGAGGACGCTTTGCGCGGCGATGATCTGGCCGAGGCTATTGATCGCCAATCCGAAGCGATGGAAGCGTTGCGCGAAGGCATGCGCTCATTGGGCGAGGCGATGGCACAAAACCAGCAAAACCAGCCGGGCCAAGGTGCGCAGGAAGGCGATATGCAGGCCAACAACCGCGACCCTCTGGGCCGCAACCCGGGCGCGACCGGGTCGATTTCAACCGAAGAGAACCTGCTGCAAGGTGAGGACGTCTATCGCCGTGCGCGAGAGTTGTTGGATGAAATCCGCCGTCGCACTGGCGAATCTGATCGACCCCAGATCGAGCTGGAATATCTCAAACGTCTGTTGGAACGTTTCTGATCTTCAAACAACGTACGGTATTTAGTTTGCAGCCGCGCCACCTGTCTGAGCTTCCAGCCAGATCCGCGCCTGATCGATCATTGAAACATAGGATTTCAATACGGGGTCGGCTTGCGGGACGGCTTCACTAATCTGGCTCGCATTGCCGTATATCAACAGCAGAATTACGCCGACTATCACCATAAGCGCGAACCCACGCAGGAAGCCGCCGGACTTGCGCGGCGGCGTGGTTGGCTCCTCGGTTTCATCCCCATCACTGCGCAGGCCCGAGTTGATTGCCTCGACATCCGGCAACACATCCTTCTGACCCGCATCCTTTGCGGTTTCGGTTGCCTGCGGCTTTTGTGGTGTGACTTTGGGCTCGGCTGGTGGGTCCAGCGCCAGATCAGGCTGACTTTCCAGGCTGCCCCCTTCGCGTGACCGCAGATCGGCCTCGCGCGCGGCCTCTTCCTTTAGGATGTTTGCGACCGCAGGGTCCACGTTTCCGCTGTCCGTTGGTTTCTCTGCTGGTTCTGGCGGTGTGGGCGGTTCTGGCTGTTCAGATGCCTCAGTCGGTTCAGGAACGGTGGGTTCGGGCTTCGGTGCTGGATCTTCTTCTGTCGCCAGTTCTGGCTCGGCGACTGCGGCTTCGACATTCTTGGTCTGAAACCAGGTTTCCTCGCAATTGGAGCATTGCACATCGCGACCGCCCTCGGGGATGACATCATCCGGGACTTCGTATTGGGCACCGCAATTGGGACACGTTAAACGCATTCTGCCTCCTGGCCAGCGAATTGACCTGATAGTAGTTTTTTCAGGAACCATATTCCGTTAAGACGCAACCGCAAAGCGTGTTTTCGGCTTCGCAAGGTGAGTGTCACCAAATCGACCCGCTACAGGCATTGAATCCGCAGCCATGCTCGGGCAAGACAAGCGGAAGAAGAATTGGGGACAGGCGTGATCGAGCTGGACAATATCAGCTACAACTACGGTGACGGTGAGTTGCTGAGCAACGTGTCGTTGCAACTGCAACCCGGATCGTTCTACTTTTTGACCGGCCCGTCGGGCGCGGGCAAAACGACCTTGCTTAAACTGTGCTATGGCGCGTTGCTGCCGACCTCGGGGCGGCTAAACGCATTTGGCGAGGATATCGCGCGGCTGGACCGGGACCAGATGGCTTTGCTGCGTCGCCGGATCGGTGTGGTGCATCAGGATTGCCATTTTCTGGACCACATGACGCTGGCCGAAAATGTTGCTCTGCCGCTTATGGTGTCCGGGAAATCAACCGATGCGGAACAAGATGATCTGAAAGAGCTTTTGGGCTGGGTGGGTCTGGGTCCCCGACTGGACGCCCACCCTCCTGAGTTGTCGGGCGGCGAGAGACAGCGCGCCGCTTTGGCCCGCGCGGTCATCCTGTCGCCAGACGTGGTGCTTGCGGATGAGCCCACCGGCAATGTGGATTGGGAGATGTCTCAGCGGCTTTTGCGACTGCTGATTGAGCTGAACCGGATGGGCAAAACAGTCCTGATCGCGACCCATGATCTCAGCCTGATCCGCGCAGCGAAAAGTCAGGTGCAGGCTAGGGTGCTCAGGATATCTCAGAGGCAGCTGCATTTGGCGGGGGCAGATCTATGAGCAAAGGCGACATCCGTTCTCTGCTGCGCCGCGACAAGCGGGCTGACCGTGTGGTCCCGCCAACCGGGTTCACGGCGCAACTGACGCTTTTTGTGTCCGGGGCCGTGGCGTTTTTGGCGGTATTCGCGCTGGCCTTGTCGCTGGCCGCGGGTCGGTTGGCTGACCGTTGGGCGACCGAGCTTGCAGGGGCTGCCACGCTGCGCATCAACGCGCCGCTGGATCAACGCGCCGCGCAAACAGAGGCTGCTTTGACAGTCCTGGGACAAACGCCGGGTGTGGCATCCGCACGCGCGCTGACGGCGGGGGAACAGGCTGCGCTGTTGGCCCCATGGTTTGGACCGGATTTGCCATTGGACACACTGCCTGTGCCGCAGTTGATCGAAATTATTGAGGGAGAGCCCGGGTTGGATGCCCCCGGCCTGCGCCTGCGCCTGGGGGCCGAGGTTCCGGGTGCCGTGCTGGACGATCACACAAGGTGGCGCGAGCCGCTGGTCGATGCGGCCAAATCGCTGCGACGGGTCGGCTGGGTGTCTATCCTGCTGATCGGTGGCGCAATGGCAGCGATGATTACGTTGGCCGCCAATGCCTCGCTTGCGGCGAATGCGCAGATCATCGAGGTTCTGCGTCAGGTTGGTGCGCGCGACCGATTTATCGCTGGTGCCTTTGTCCGGCGCTTTACCTTTCGTGCGCTCTTTGGAGCCGCCGTTGGCACTTTATTCGGCATGTCCGGCGTTCTTCTCCTGCCGGATGCGTCGGACGCAGGAGGATTTCTGACGGGATTGGGATTTCAAGGTGTTAGCTGGCTGCTGCCCATGCTCATCCCACCACTGGGCGCATTGGTTGCCTTTCTGGCCACATGGTCTTCGGCGCGACGCAAGTTAAAGGAGCTTTCGTAATGTCCCTGGCTCTGCAATGGGTGCGGTCCCTGATTTTCATGATCACGATCTATGTCTGGATGCTGATCCTAGGGCTGGTCTTTGCGCCTTATGCGCTGTTCTCGAAACGCGGTGCGTTACAGGCCTGCAAAACCTACGCCCGTACGACAATCTGGCTGGCCCGCTGGATGGTTGGCATTCGGTCAGAGGTGCGTGGACCTGTTCCCACAGGTGAAGTCGTTATCGGTGCGAAACATCAGTCGTTTCTGGACATCATCATCATCTTCGACGCCGTTCCGCATGGCAAATTCATCATGAAGCGCGAATTGCTTTGGACGCCAATCATTGGCCTCTATGCACGCAGACTGGGTTGCATCCCTGTTGATCGAGGCAAAAAGGGTGTCGCGGTCGCCAAAATGGTCAAGGACGTTGGGCGTGAGTTTTCCGAACCCGGCCAATTGGTCATCTATCCACAGGGCACGCGCGTGGCGCCGGGTGCGCACAAGCCGTACAAAGTCGGCACAGCGGTTTTGTACGAAGGCCTGGGTTTCCCATGCATCCCAGCATCGACAAATGTGGGGGTCTTTTGGCCCCGCACCGGAATTCTCCGGAAGCCTGGGCTGGCAATCGTCGAATTTCTTGATCCGATTGAACCGGGTGTGGATCGCAAAGAATTTCTGCACAGGCTGGAAACCATGATCGAAACCCGGTCAAATGAGTTGATGCAAGAGGTGGGGTTCAATCCAGATGGAGTTCATTGAGAATATAGCCGCCTTAGAGGCGCTGTATGGCCAACCGGGCGCTGCATCCCTGCGCAAGGTGGCCTCGCGCCTGACCCCAAAATATCGGGAATGGATCATGGCCTCAAAGCTGTGCATCCTGACTACGGTCGGTCCAGAGGGCGTGGATGGCAGTCCTCGTGGAGACGACGGCCCCGTAGTGACAGAGCTTGATCCGGGCACGCTTGCCATGCCGGATTGGCGGGGCAACAACCGCTTGGACAGCTTGCGCAATATCGTGCGCGACCCTCGCGTGTCGCTGATGTTTTTGGTGCCGGGTTCAAACAACGTGGTGCGGGTCAATGGAACGGCCCGTTTGACCGCAGACGATGCGCTGCGCACTAGGTTTGAAAAGCGTGGGATACGTCCGGCGACCGTGATCGTTGTCGAAATCTCCGAGATCTATTCGCAATGCGCTCGTGCGCTGATGCGCGCTGGAACTTGGGATGGCAATGACGAAAGTGCCGCATTGCCTTCAATGGGCGAGATTCTGGCCGAGGTTTCAGAAGGCGAGGAAGGCGGCGCGCAATATGACCTGGAATGGGGTGCGCGCGCCGCAAAGACGATGTGGTAAGCTGCGGTTTAGATTGCAGCAGCGCCGATCTTTGTCACGCGTGACACCCACCGCTCGACATAGCCGTCTTTTGGATTGCTGGCTCCGGCAAAATACGTAAATCGAGTGGGCTTGAACCCGACAAACCCCAGAATTTGGCCTCGAATCTGACGGATCAGCGCTTGCCTGTAGAACAGTCGCATAAACCAGCCCGGCGTGTCAGATGTCAGGATAACACGCGCGGTACGTCCGCCAAGCAGAGGCGCCGGTAACCCGGCCAGCGTCGTTTGTCGGGTATCAAACGTTCGGCCCGGGATGAACATCCGATCAATCAGGCCCTTGAGTTTCGCAGGCAGGCCGCCCCACCACATCGGAGTCGTGAGAACCAGATGCTCGCTCCATTCAATGTCCTGCAATACCTTCTCAAGCACAGGTTCCAGCGGTTTGAAGTCGTGGTAATTGCACTGGCCAAAGTCATGGTCGAACTGCAAATCGCTGAGATGAACCAGTCGTACGTCATGTCCGTTATTGCGCGCGGCGTCGGTATAAGACTGGGCAAAAATGCGCGACAAACTGTTCTCTGCTGGGTGTCCGTCTAGGACAAGAATTCTCTTGTGTTTCATTTGGACTCTCCAAAAATTGACCGTGGTCAGTTTATAGAGAAAGAAAGTGACCGTGGTCAATAAAAAATTTGACCACGGTCAAAATACGTGCGACTAAACGCTATGGCGAAAACCGTTCAACAACGCACTTTGAAAACCCGCGCACGTCTGATCGAAGCTTCGAAAGAGGTCATTGAAAACGCAGGGTACGAAGCGTTGAGGGTCGAGGATGTTGTTCAGGCCGCTGCTGTGGCCAAGGGCACATTCTTTGCCCATTTCCGTGACAAAGACGCATTGATGGAAATCCTGATCGCGGAAAAGATGAATGCGTGTTTGGACCAGGCCGAAGCCGGACCAAAGCCGGAAACAGTCGCCGAGTTGATTGCGGCGCTGGAGCCTGTCCACAGTTTCATGACGTCCGAGCGCTATGTGTTTGATCTGCTGATCAGATACTCTGGCGCAACGGCAGTCGCCGAAATTGGACCGATCGCCTATTGTTTTGAGCGATATTTCCGCGTCGTGATGATGTGGCTGGAGGACGCTTCAGTGCGAAAAGACGTTCCATCCGAGCTTTTGGCAGAGGGTGTGCAAGCATTTGCAATTCAAGCCATGTCGCTGCGGTTCTGCGCTTTGCATTCCGCCACAACCTTCACCGACCGGCTTGAGACCTACCTGAATGCGTGGTTGACCCCGTCCGCGTGAATGCCGCCGGGGTCAATTGCATCAGCTATGGATCGGTCCATCCCCGCAGGCCAGCGCCGCCTCGCGCACGGCTTCTGAATAGGTCGGATGCGCGTGGCAAGTCAGGGCCAAATCTTCGGCAGAGGCACCGAATTCCATCGCAACGCAGACCTCGTGGATCAGATCGCCTGCTGCTGGGCCGATGATATGTGCGCCCAGAATGCGGTCGGTGTCCTTGTCAGCAAGGATTTTGACAAACCCGTCAGCGGCGAAATTGGCCTTGGCGCGGCCATTGCCCATGAACATGAATTTGCCGACCTTATAGGCGCGGCCTTGTTCTTTCAGCGTTGCCTCGGTTTCACCCACATTGGCGACCTCGGGCCAGGTGTAGATTACGCCCGGAATGACGCCATAGTTCACATGGCCGTGCTTGCCTGCAACCTGTTCGGCGGCGGCCATTCCCTCGTCCTCGGCCTTGTGGGCGAGCATCGGGCCTTCGGTGACGTCGCCGATGGCGTAGATACCCGGCACATTGGTCTGCCAATCCGCACCCACCTTGATCTGGCCGCGCGGCGTCATCTCAACGCCCAGAGCATCCAGCCCCAATCCATCCGAATAGGGTTTGCGCCCCGTGGCAACCAGAACGGTGTCGGCGTCGATCACATGCTCGCTGTCATCTTTCAGCAGCTTGTAGGTCACTTTGGCCTTGGTCTTGGTGGCCTCAGTCTTTTGCACCGCCGCGCCCATGACGAATTTCAGACCTTGTTTCTTGAGGATACGCTGGAAGGTCTTCTGAACCTCGGGGTCCATGCCCGGCGTAATTTCCTTGAGGAATTCGATCACCGTCACCTCGGCCCCCAGACGGCTGTAGACTGAGCCCAGTTCCAGCCCGATCACGCCTGCACCGATCACCACCATCTTCTTCGGGATCTTGCCCAGCGAAAGTGCCCCGGTCGAGGTCACAACGACCTTTTCGTCCACGGTCACACCGGGCAGCGCCGACGGTTCAGAGCCCGACGCGATGATGATGTTCTTGGCCTCGTGCACCTCGTCCCCAACCTTGACCTGACCGACAGCAGGGATCGATCCCCAGCCTTTCAGCCAGTCGATCTTGTTCTTCTTGAACAGGAATTCGATGCCCTTGGTGTTGCCGTCGATCACCTCGTCCTTATAGGCCTGCATCTGCTTCCAATCGACCGACGGAGATTTGCCCTTCAGGCCCATCTTGGCAAAGTTATGCTCGGCCTCATGCAACTGGTGGCTGGCATGCAGCAGCGCCTTGGACGGAATGCAGCCTACGTTCAGGCACGTGCCACCCAGCGTCTCGCGCCCTTCGACCACGGCGGTTTTCAGCCCCAGTTGGGCGCAGCGGATGGCGCAGACATAGCCGCCGGGGCCGGCTCCGATTACGATGACGTCATAGCTGGACATTCGGGCACTCCTTGATGTGTCTTGACCGCGCCCGGATCAGGGGCGCGGCAGTCAGGCCTTACAGGGCCATAAGATATAGATAAACGGTTGAAAGAAATCCTGCCAGCCAGACAAGCGTGCGCAGGAACGGGACCGGGATGGCAAAGGCGTAAACCGGGACGAAAGCGATGCGTGCGATCAGGAAAACCTGCGCCGCCAGCAAGGTGCCAGCGGTAAAGCCGTCGCGCGCGGCCAGGATCAGCACCGCAGGCGCAAACAGCGCCATCGCCACGACCGAGTTCGACAGCGTGCGCTCAACCCGCGCGGCAACGCCGGTCAGCGGCGGCATGTCATCGCGCGCGCCGCCCAGCGTCATCAGCCCGACCTGCGACATGGCGGTCAGGATATTCAGCAGGATGATCACCACGACCAGCAGGCCATAAAGCGCAAGAATGGAAAGTTCCGAAGACATGATCACATATCCTTTTTTGATGAGTGTCCGGGTTCGGGACTAACATCTCGAAGGCTGATGGGCAGGCGGGGCTCACGCGTAAGTGCGGGGACGTGTGCAGGGGTGACCCTGCACACGAGGTTTCATGGTCGGTTAGACCGGCTCCAAAAGCTTGACCTGAATATGGGCCACGCCGCCGCGTTCGTGGTGCATGGCCAGTTCTTCCGAGTCAAAGAACTTGCGCGCCCGTTCAAGGTCTGCGACCTCGAACATCGCGATTGCGTGGTCTCTCTGATCGGGGTCCTTCCAGACATGCAGGTCGCGGATACCCGAGGCCTCGCGCACCTTGCGGTCCTCGCGGAATACTTTCAGCCAGGCGCTGAAATCGGCCACGTCGGCCTGCCAGAGTACGTGTGTTGCCATGATTACAGATCCATCAGCAGACGGCGCGGGTCTTCCAGCGCCTCTTTCACGCGGACCAGGAAAGTGACCGCGCCTTTGCCATCCACGATCCGGTGGTCATAAGACAGGGCCAGATACATCATCGGACGAATCTTGATCTCACCATTGATGACCATCGGGCGGTCCTGAATCTTGTGCATGCCCAGAATGCCCGACTGCGGCGGGTTCAGAATGGGCGAAGACATCAGCGAGCCGTAGACACCGCCATTCGAGATGGTGAAGGTACCACCCTGCATCTCGGCCATCGACAGCTTGCCGTCGCGGGCGCGCTTGCCCTTTTCGGCGATGGCTTTCTCGATTGCCGCAAAGGACATGCTGTCGGCATCCCGGATGACCGGAACCACCAGACCCTGCGGCGTACCGGCGGCCACGCCCATATGCACGAAGTTCTTGTAGACGATGTCGGTGCCGTCGATCTCGGCATTGACCTCGGGCACTTCTTTCAGCGCGTGGCAACAGGCCTTTGTGAAGAAGGACATAAAGCCCAGACGCACGCCGTGCTTCTTTTCGAACTGGTCCTTGTACTGGTTGCGCAGGGCCATCACCTCGGTCATGTCCACCTCGTTATAGGTGGTCAGGATCGCGGCGGTGTTCTGGGCATCCTTCAGCCGCTTGGCGATGGTCTGGCGCAGACGGGTCATGCGCACACGTTCTTCGCGGGCGGCATCGTCGGCAGCGACAGGCGCGCGCGGCGCTTGGGCAGCGGGGGCGGGCACAGCCGCCGCAGGCGCTGGGGCCGTAGCCGCCGCAGCAACGGCTTTTGCCACGTCCTCTTTCATGATGCGACCATCGCGACCGGTGCCGGTGACCTGATCGGCGGACAGACCGGCCTCGGCCATGGCTTTCTCAGCCGAGGGCGCGTTGGCCACGTCCTTGCCACCAACCGAGTCACCCCCATTCGCCGGGGCAGCCGCCGCCGGAGCCGCAACAGCACCCGCCGCCGCGCCCGAGATCACCGCCAGTTTGGCGCTTGCATCCACGGTCGCACCTTCGGGTGCTACGATTTCGGCCAGAACACCTGCTGCCGGGGCCGGAACCTCGACCGAGACCTTGTCGGTTTCCAGCTCACACAGCATCTCGTCCTGTGCCACGGCATCGCCGACCTGCTTGAACCATGTCGAGACGGTCGCCTCGGTCACGGATTCACCCAGCGTGGGCACCATCACGTCGACGCTGCCACCCGACGCTGCGGGGGCTGCTGCAGCGGGGGCCGTCGCCGGGGCAGGGGCCGCGCCTTCGCCTGCCGCAATCGTGGCCAGCAGGGCATCGACGCCCACCGTCTCACCTTCGGCGGCAACGATCTCACCCATCACACCCGCGGCGGGCGAGGGCACTTCGACCGTGACCTTGTCGGTCTCAAGCTCACACAGCATTTCGTCCACGGCCACAGCGTCACCGGGTTTCTTGAACCATGTTGCAACCGTGGCTTCGGTGACAGATTCGCCAAGCGTGGGAACACGAACTTCAATCGTCATCGTTTACTTTCCTTTGAGGCTCAGCGCTTCGTTCACCAGCGCTTCTTGTTGGAATTTGTGTTGGCTGGCCAGACCCGTCGCGGGCGAGGCCGAGGTGGCGCGGCCGGCATAAACCGCCCGCTTGTGTTTTGCGCCGATGCGGGTCAGGACCCATTCGATATTGGGCTCGATAAAGCTCCAGGCCCCTTGGTTCTTGGGCTCTTCCTGACACCAGACCATCTCGGCCCCCTTGAACCGCTCAAGCTCGTTGATCAGCGAATGGGCGGGGAAGGGGTAGTATTGCTCGATCCGCAGCAGATAGATGTCGTCGATGCCGCGCGCGTCGCGTTCTTCCAGCAGGTCGAAATAGACCTTGCCCGAACACATGACGACCCGCTTGATCTTGTCATCCGCCACCAGCTTGGTGTCCGAATTGCCATGCTGCGCGTCGTCCCACAGAACCCGGTGAAAGCTGGACCCGGTGGTGAACTGATCCGCTGTGCTAACGGCCAGTTTGTGGCGCAGCAGCGATTTCGGCGTCACCAGGATCAGCGGCTTGCGGAAGGTCCGGTGCAACTGACGGCGCAGGATGTGGAAATAGTTCGCAGGCGTCGTGCAATTTGCGACGATCCAGTTGTCCTGACCACACATCTGCAGGAACCGCTCAAGCCGCGCGGACGAGTGTTCCGGGCCTTGCCCTTCGAACCCGTGGGGCAGCAGCGTCACCAGACCGGACATGCGCAGCCACTTGCTTTCGCCGGAACTGATGAACTGGTCGAACATGATCTGCGCGCCGTTGGCAAAGTCACCGAACTGCGCTTCCCACAGGGTCAGAGCGTTCGGTTCCGCCAGCGAATAGCCATATTCAAAGCCCAGCACCGCATATTCCGAGAGCATCGAGTCAATCACTTCGTACTGCGATTGCCCGGCGCGGATGTTGTTTAACGGGTAATACCGATTCTCTGTCTCCTGATGCACAAAGCCCGAATGGCGCTGACTGAACGTCCCGCGCGTCGCGTCCTGACCGGACAGGCGGACGGGGTACCCTTCGGTCAGCAATGAGCCAAAGGCCAGCGCTTCTCCGGTTGCCCAGTCAAACCCTTTGCCACTGTCGAACATCTGCTTTTTGTGATCCAGCAGGCGCGCAACGGTCTTGTGTACGGCGATATCCGCAGGCGCGTGGGTCAGCGCGTTGCCGATCTCGGCCATGGTCTCAGGCTTAATCGCGGTGTCGCCGCGAACGTATTCTTCCTTGTTCTTGTCCAGATGTGACCAGCGCCCGTCCAGCCAGTCGGCCTTGTTGGGTTTGTAGTCTTTACCAGCCTCGAACTCATCATTCAGATGAGCCTGGAAGGCGGCCTTCATATCCTCGATCTCGCCTTCGGGGATCAGGCCGTCCTTGACCAGTCGCTCGGTGTACAGAGACAGCGTGGTCTTATGCGTCTTGATCTTCTTGTACATGATCGGGTTGGTGAACATGGGCTCGTCGCCCTCATTGTGACCAAACCGGCGATAGCAGAAGATGTCGATGACCACGTCCTTGTGGAATTTCTGACGGAACTCGGTTGCCACCTTGGCGGCGTGCACCACCGCTTCGGGGTCGTCGCCGTTCACATGGAAGATCGGTGCCTCGACCATCAGCGCAATATCCGTCGGATACGGGCTGGAGCGCGAGAAGTGCGGCGCGGTGGTAAAGCCAATCTGGTTGTTCACGACGATATGCATCGTGCCGCCGGTCTTGTGACCGCGCAGACCGGAAAGGCCGAACCCTTCGGCCACCACACCCTGTCCGGCAAAGGCCGCGTCCCCGTGCAGCAGAATGCCCATCACAGCTGTTCGGTCATCATCCTTTAGCTGATCTTGCTTGGCGCGGACCTTGCCCAGAACGACCGGGTTCACCGCCTCAAGGTGCGAGGGGTTCGCCGTCAGCGACAGGTGGACGCTGTTGCCATCAAACTCACGGTCGCTGGACGCGCCGAGGTGGTATTTCACATCGCCCGAGCCATCCACATCTTCGGGCTTGAAGCTGCCGCCCTGGAATTCGTTGAAGATGGCGCGATAGGGTTTGCGCATCACATTGGCGAGGATGTTCAGACGTCCCCGGTGCGGCATCCCGATCACGATGTCCCGAACACCCAGCGCGCCACCACGCTTGATGATCTGTTCCATCGCAGGGATCAGGCTTTCACCGCCGTCCAGACCGAACCGCTTGGTGCCCATGTATTTGACGTGCAGGAATTTCTCGAAACCCTCGGCCTCGACCATCTTGTTCAGGATCGCCTTGCGGCCTTCCTTGGTAAACGCGATTTCCTTGCCGTATCCTTCGATCCGCTCCTTCAACCACGCCGCCTGTTCCGGGTCCGAGATATGCATGTATTGCAGCGCAAACGTGCCACAATAAGTGCGCTTTACGATCTCAACGATCTGGCGCATGCTGGCCATCTGCAAGCCCAGCACGTTGTCGATAAAGATCGGACGATCCATATCCGCATCGGTGAAACCGTATGTCTTTGGGTCCAACTCGGGATGCGTGCTGGCCGTACGCATGCCCAGCGGGTCCAGATCAGCGGCCAGATGACCCCGGATCCGATAGGCCCGGATCAACATCAGTGCCCGCAAACTGTCCAGCACGGCGCGTTTGATCTGATCTTCGCTGACCGTGACACCTTTGGCTTCGGCCTTGTCCTTGATCTTCTTGCCAGCGGCCTTGGCGTCAATCTCGGCCCATTCTCCGGTCAAAGCGCCCGTCAGATCATCTGACGGCATTGGAGGCCAATCGCTCCGTGCCCAGGATGGCCCTTCAGCCTCGCGCTGAACATCCGGCGTGGCGTCGCCCATCGCATTGAAAAACTCGGCCCAGGCCGCATCCACAGCGCCTGGGTTCTTGGTGTACTGGGCGTATAGCTGCTCCAGATATTCGGCGTTGTGCCCCTGCATGAAGCTTGAGGCATGAAACTGGTCGTTGGGCGAGTGTTCGGTCATGGGATTACCTCTGTTGGGTTGGGACCGTATTGGTTGGTGCCTGACTGGCTGGGGCGGGCAAGCCACCACAGCACCAGGAGGGGGGACACAAACAGAACGATGATTGTCGGAATGACGATAAGCAAAGTGGCCTCGGTCAGCAGGATATCCAGCGCCCCGCCGTGGAATTGGCTGGCCAGCCCGATGCCAAAGATCAGAACGGCAAACGCGCCAAGGATCAGCAGGATCGGCAGCAAGGCATAAAGCCCACTGCGACCGGTATCATGCATCCGCCGGAACGCAACGGCCAGATGCGGGAAGAAGACGATCAGGGCCACGATGGACTGCACCGGCCCCGAGGATGTGGCGGAGACGGATTTCGAAGTCTCGGTCTCGGACACTGCGACCTGAGTGAAAAACTTCAGGTCGATGAAACCTGCGATGATGCTCCAGATCACGATGAAGAGGAAAAAGAACCAGTATTCAGGCCGCGAGGCACGACCCGAGAAGGTGAAGAACTTGGCGAAGCAGGTGCGGATGGCGTCAGAGAAGGTCATGACGGCAACGCTCCGCTCGGCGCTCCAAATCGATTTTCCCCTGAATCGGATGCGACAAGCATCATTCCAATAATATTGGATGTTACCATCACACTCGCTACCAGCGATGCCACAAATGCCGGAACCAGGGTCAGAAAGGCCAGAATGAGCCAGAGAATAGGCCCGCCGATAAGCAAGCTGAACCCAAGAACCAACTGATAACCGAGCCAGAAGAGAATGATCGGCATGAAAGGAAAAATGGCCTGATAACCGTCTTCACCAGTATCCTGAAGTCTTCGGCTCATTGCCGAAAGCAACGGCAGTGAGGCCATCATCACTACAAACAGTTGTCCAATCCCCCAGCTTAGGGAAACGCGCCAATCAAGAAGTAGTGCTACAGAAATAGGTGGAACAGACGCAATAGGTGCGAACCACCAAAACTCGGTGCGAGAAGCTCTGCCCGAAAAGACAAAAGCCCTACGGAATCCCGTCGATATGGCGTCCTTTGGTCCCATTAACACCTACCCGCCCGGCGGCTAAGCGGGGCAGAACCCGACCCTCCCCCCAGGTGGTCGCTTGCGGCACCCACCCAGGGTTTGGCACTGCCCTCAGCGCCTGTGGAGAGTCGGTTTGTCATCATCCAATCGCTTCCAGCACCGCCTCACCCAGCGTTGCCGGGCTTTCGGCCACGACGATACCGGCGCTGCGCATGGCTTCGATCTTGTCCTCAGCACCGCCCTTGCCGCCGGCGACGATCGCGCCCGCGTGGCCCATGCGGCGGCCCGGAGGGGCTGTGCGGCCTGCGATGAAACCCGCCGTGGGCTTCTTGCGGCCCTTCTTGGCCTCATCCGCCAGGAACTGCGCGGCTTCTTCCTCGGCCGAGCCACCGATCTCACCGATCATGATGATCGAGTGGGTCTCGTCATCGGCCAGGAACCATTCCAGCACGTCGATATGCTCGGTGCCTTTGATCGGGTCGCCGCCGATGCCCACGCAGGTGGACTGACCCAGACCCACATCGGTGGTCTGCTTGACGGCCTCATAGGTCAGCGTGCCCGAACGCGACACAACACCGACCGAGCCGCGCTTGTGGATGTGGCCGGGCATGATGCCGATCTTGCAGGCGTCAGGCGTGATGACACCGGGGCAGTTCGGCCCGATCAGGCGCGAGTTCGAGCCTTCCAGCGCGCGCTTCACCTTCATCATGTCCAGAACCGGGATGCCTTCGGTGATGCAGACGATCACTTCCATCTCGGCATCAATCGCTTCGAGGATCGAGTCAGCCGCGAAGGGCGGCGGCACATAGATCACCGAGGCGTTGGCTTCGGTCACATGCTTGGCCTCGTGGACCGAGTTGAACACGGGCAAGTCCAGATGGGTCATCCCACCTTTGCCGGGGGTCACGCCGCCTACCATCTTGGTGCCATAAGCAATGGCCTGTTCAGAGTGGAATGTGCCCTGCGAGCCGGTAAAGCCCTGACAGATCACTTTGGTATTTTCGTCGATGAGGACTGCCATTTTGTGGAGTCTCCTTGTCAGTTAGATGCGCTCAAGGACGCACGAAAGTATTGTTTGCCGTTGTTCACGATCGTGGGTGTGAAGTTCATAACCGAACCGCCGCGCGAGTTTGTTCGAGTCGCGAAGGTGTTCGGATCAACGTCGATTTTCGCATTACCGTCAGTTCCTTGCGTGCTTCCTACTGCAAGCAACAAGCCGAGTTCCTCAGGTTTCTCTTTCGATGAGAAAACCATGGAGCAAACTTTGCCGGACGAGCCACGCGTCAGTTTGAATGACACATCTCGCTTGCCATCGTAGAAAGTTCCCGTTTTCGAGTGAGCTTGAAACCCGTTTTGGACAAGCACTTTCTTAGCCTTACGAAAGTTCGGGTAAGTTTTGGCGCAGACACCGACAAACAAGTTCGCAGTGTCCTCCAAGCCCAGGCCTTTGGTGCCTGGTTCGAGATCTTGAGCTGAGGCTGAAGAACCGAAGAAACCTGACATCAAAACTAGGCAAGCAGTTGCAAGAGAATGGCGAAAACCTTCGGTCACTTGCTTCAACCCTTAACCGCCTTCACGATCTTGTCGGCACCGTCTTTCAGGTTGTCCGCCGCGATCACGTCCAGGCCAGAGGTGTTGATGATCTCTTTGCCTTTCTCGACATTCGTGCCTTCCAGACGCACGACCAGCGGAACTTGCAACCCGACCTCTTTCACCGCGGCGACCACGCCCTCGGCGATGACGTCACAGCGCATGATGCCGCCGAAGATGTTAACCAGAATGCCTTTGACCTGCGGGTCCGAGGTGATGATCTTGAACGCCTCGGTCACTTTCTCTTTGGTCGCACCGCCACCTACGTCGAGGAAGTTGGCAGGCTCGGCACCATAGAGCTTGATGATGTCCATCGTGGCCATCGCCAGACCTGCACCGTTGACCATACAGCCGATCTCACCATCCAGCGCGATGTAGTTCAGGTCGTATTTGCTGGCTTCCAGCTCCTTCGGGTCTTCCTCGGTCGTGTCACGCAGTTCGGCGATGTCGGGGTGGCGGTAGACCGCGTTGCCGTCAAAGCCGACCTTGGCGTCCAGCACTTTCAGGTCGCCCTTGTCCGAGACGATCAGCGGGTTGATCTCCAGCATCTCCATGTCCTTCTCGACGAAGGCGTTGTAGAGCTGGTTCATCAGCTTGACGCATTGCTTGACCTGCGCGCCTTCCAGACCCAGCGAGAAGGCGATGCGGCGGCCGTGATAGGCCTGATAGCCGGTCGCAGGGTCGACCGAGAAGGACAGGATTTTCTCGGGCGTGGCGGCGGCCACCTCTTCGATATCCATGCCGCCTTCCGTCGAGCAGACGAACGAGATGCGGCTGGTCTGGCGATCCACCAGTAGGGCCAGATAAAGCTCGCGCTCGATGCCGGACCCGGCTTCGATATAAATGCGGTTGACCTGTTTACCTGCAGGGCCGGTCTGGTGGGTGACCAACGTGCGGCCCAGCATCTTTTTGGCCTCTTCGGCGGCTTCTTCCACCGATTTGGTCAGACGGACACCGCCTTTTTCACCGGCGTCGGCTTCTTTGAAGCTGCCTTTGCCGCGTCCACCCGCGTGGATTTGCGCTTTGACAACCCACAGGGGGCCATCCAGTTCACCGGCTGCGGTTTTGGCTTCCTCGGCGCGCAGAACCGCGCGTCCTTCGGAGACCGGAGCGCCATAGCTACGCAAAAGAGCTTTGGCCTGATATTCGTGAATATTCATCGAAATTGTCCCGTCTGACTACGATTAAGCCGTTATAGGCGTGTCTAGGGGACAAGTTTAAAGGCTTTTTTGACGAGAAAGAGGTTTTTCACGAAGATTTTCAGTATTTGTGATCACAGGTTTTTTGGGTGTGATCACAAATGCAATGCAGTTTAGAAAACGATTCGTTTGTGCGGCGCGACTGTCAGAAAACACATTCAAAATAACGCGTTTTCTGCGTTTGCGCCAACATTTTCGATCCTTGGATCTCAACGCAAGGGGTAAGAAAAAGGCCGGTCCGAAATTCGGGCCGGCCTTTAAGCTGTGGTCTGAAGGCTTTATGCCAGCGAGCTGTCGATACCCTTGCAGGCCTCAATCAGGCCCTTCACGGCGTTGACCGAGTTGTCAAAACCGGCCTGCTCTTCTTCGTTCAGCTTGATGTCGACGATACGTTCGATGCCGCCCGCGCCGATTACCGTGGGCACGCCGACATACATGCCTTCGACACCCAGTTCTCCATCGCAATAGGCGGCGCAGGGCAGAACGCGTTTCTGGTCTTTCAGATAGGCTTCGGCCATTTCGATCGCCGAGGTGGCAGGTGCATAGAAGGCCGAACCGGTCTTCAGCAGGCCAACGATCTCGGCACCACCGTCACGAGTACGTTGAACGATGGCGTCCAGCTTTTCCTGCGTGGTCCAGCCCATTTCGACCAGATCGGGCAGCGGGATACCGGCAACGGTCGAGTACCGCACCGATGGCACCATGGTGTCGCCGTGGCCGCCCAGAACGAACGCGGTGACGTCGCGCATAGACACGTTGAACTCTTCCGACAGGAAATGCGCAAAACGGCCCGAGTCCAGTACGCCCGCCATCCCGCAGACCTTGTTGTGCGGCAGGCCCGAGAATTCACGCAGGGCCCAGACCATTGCGTCCAGCGGGTTGGTGATGCAGATGACGAACGCGTCGGGCGCGTTTGCGGCGATGCCTTCGCCCACGGATTTCATGACCTTCAGGTTGATGCCCAGCAGGTCGTCGCGGCTCATGCCCGGTTTGCGAGGCACACCGGCAGTGACGATGCAGACGTCTGCGCCCGCGATGTCCTCGTAGGATTGGGTGCCCTTCAGTTTGGCGTCGAACCCTTCGGAGGGGCCGGATTCTGCGATGTCCAGCGCCTTGCCTTCGGGGGTGCCTTCGGCGATGTCGAACAGGACGACGTCACCAAGTTCTTTCATTGCAGCGAGGTGGGCGAGCGTGCCGCCGATCTGACCTGCGCCGATGAGCGCGATCTTGGGTCTGGCCATTTGGAATATCTCCGATGGGTTTTGAAATCGCGGTTGTGCTAGTCGGTAAAACGGATTTGTGCAAGGGTTCTGCTGCGTGGCATACAACCGCATACCGTTTTTCGTGGCGTCCAAGGGGCGCGATTCCTCAAGTTTCTGGAAGACCAAATGTTCGAACTGAACCTGATGTTCTTTGCGGTGGCGATCCCGGCGGTGATATTTGCGGGAATATCCAAGGGTGGGTTCGGGTCAGGCGTGGCCTTTGCATCCTCGTCGATTCTGGCACTGATCCTGACGCCCGGACAAGCGCTGGCGCTGATGCTGCCGATCCTGATGGTGATCGATGTCGCCACGCTGAAACCCTATTGGAAACGCTGGAGCTGGCCAGATTCCCGCTTGCTGATCCTGGGCGCGGTCCCCGGCATCGCGCTGGGCGCGTGGTTGTACCGCGCGACAGATGATGACCTGCTGCGCCTGCTGATCGGAGGAATCTCGGTCGGGTTCGTGATCTGGCATGTGGCGCAGGGCAAGGGTTGGATTCGCGGGTTCGCCAACCGTCTGCCGCCCTCGGCCGGGCTTTTTGCGGGGCTGGTCGCCGGGTTCACCAGCTTTGTCAGCCATGCGGGCGGCCCGCCCGCCGCCGTGTACCTGCTGTCGCAACGGCTGACAAAGACCGAGTTTCAAGCCAGCACCGTGCTGGTCTTCTGGGTCATCAATGCGGCGAAATTCGTGCCCTTCGCCTATCTTGGCCTGTTCACATGGCATACGGCGTTGGCGGATTTGCTGCTGACCCCGTTCGCCATCCTCGGCGCGTGGTTGGGCGTCCGGGCGCATTTCATGATGTCCGAGCGCCTGTTTTTTGGCATTGCCTATGTCCTGCTGACCCTGACGGGAAGCAAACTGATCTGGGACGCGCTGACTTAGACGTTGGGCGGCAGCGCCTCGGCCATATCCTCATAGGCCTGGCCCGAGGCAATCAGGCAGGTCATCCCGTCCGGCAGCGTCACCGTTATCGTCCAACTGCCGCTTGTGGCCGAGGCATAGACCTCCATCACTGCACCTTGTCGTGCGATGCCGATGCCCTGCCGAGTCTCGCCATGTGTTTCAGTCAGCCGCTTGACCACGTCTTCGCGGGGGCCACAGGTTCGCGCCTGCACCTGCCCGGCGGCCAGCACCATGATGCCCAGCCCCATCGTCATCTTGAATACTGTCTTTTTCATCCTTGCACCCTTTCGAATCCATCTGATGAGAAGGGTGAGCGCGACTGACCGAAATCCGGTTAAACCAACGCACGTTGCGTCGCGAATGCTGCAATGCGGCGATTTTGCCCTTGAACTTTCCAACAAAAAATGTCCCATTCCGCGCAACTTTATTTCTCAAGGGAGAGGCCAATGGACCCCCGTCAGCGCCCCTATCGTTCTGTTCTCTATATTCCCGGCTCAAAGGATCGGGCGCTGGACAAGGCGCGCAGCCTGCCTGTCGATGCGATTATTTTCGATCTGGAAGATGCGGTCGCAGCCGATGAAAAAAAGAACGCGCGTGAAACGCTCAAGGCCGCTCTGGCGGCTGGCGGCTATGGCGCGCGGGTCAAGATCGTGCGGATCAACGGGCTGGACACCGAATGGGGCCGCGCTGATGCCGAAGCGGTTCGCGACATGGACGCCGATGTGGTTTTGCTGCCCAAGGTGAATTCGGCCGCTGATGTGGACGCGCTGGCCGCGATCACTGGCGATATCCCGATCTGGGCGATGATGGAGACTCCGCGCGGGATGCTGAACGCCGCTGAGATCGCGGCGCATCCGCTGATGGCGGGCTTTGTGATGGGCACCAACGATCTGGCGAAGGAACTGCAAACGCGCTTCCGCCCGGACCGCCTGCCGCTGATGACCTCGTTGGGGCTGTGTCTGCTGGCTGCCAAGGCCGAAGGTTTGATCATCGTGGATGGCGTCTATAACGCGTTCAAGGATGACGACGGTCTGGCCGCAGAGTGTACGCAGGGCCGTGACATGGGCTTTGACGGCAAGACACTGATCCACCCGGCGCAGGTGGATATCACCAACGCCGCCTTTGCCCCGTCGGACGCCGAGATCGATCTGGCGCGCCGTCAGATCGCCGCTTTTGAGGAAACTGAGGCTCAGGGGCAGGGGGTCGCCGTGGTCGACGGCAAGATTGTCGAGAACCTGCACGTTGCAACTGCCCGCGAAATTCTGGCAAAAGCAGAGGCGATTTCAGCTTTGCAAGCGGGGTAGGCCAGCATGGGCTTTGTTCTTCTGATCTTGGGTGTGGCGCTTTGGTGGGCCGCACATCTGTTCAAACGCGTCGCGCCCGCGCGGCGTGCGGCTATGGGCAACGGTGGCAAAGGCGCGGTGGCGCTGGCACTGGTGGCGGCGATCCTGCTAATGATCTTCGGCTATCGCATGACCGATTTCATCTATGTCTGGGGGCCGCCGACCTTCCTGATCCACGTCAACAACCTGTTGGTTCTGATCGCCTTTTTCCTGATGAGCCCGGCGGGTCAAAAGGGGCGCATACTGAATAAGGTCCGCCATCCGATGCTGGGCGGGTTCAAGCTGTGGGCTTTCGCGCATCTGCTGGTGAACGGCGACCTGGCGTCGATCATCCTGTTCGGCGGCTTGTTGGCCTGGGCTGTTGTCGAAGTGATCGTGATCAACCGCAGCGAACCTGAATGGACCCCAGGCGAGCCCGGCACGTATGGCAAGGACGCGATGTTCTTTGCGGGATCGATCGTGCTGTTGGGCGTCGTGGGATACATTCACGGGTTGGTTGGCCCGTCTCCGTTCGGATCTTAAGAGGGTAAGATGGCGAAACTCTATCGTTTGCTGACCGAAGAAGATACATCAGTCTTCTGCCACAAAGTGTCTGACGCGCTGGCCAAAGGCTGGGAGCTGTATGGCGACCCGTCTTATGCCTATGACGCCGCAAACAGCATGATGCGCTGCGCGCAGGCCGTGACCAAAGAGGTCGAGGCCGACTATTCCTCTGATATGAAACTGGGACAGCAATAATGGCAAAAACCAATCCGGGCCGCTTTTTTGAGGATTATTCCGTCGGGCAGGTGCTGCACCACGCGGTGCCACGCACCGTGACCGATGGCGAACGCGCGCTTTACCATGCGCTCTATCCGGCGCGGCACGCGCTTTTCTCCTCGGATGAGTTTGCTCGGGCGTCTGGCCTGCCCCAAAGCCCGCTGGACGATCTGGCTGCATTTCATGTGGTGTTCGGCAAGACGGTGCCGGATGTCTCGCTGAACGCAGTGGCCAATCTGGGCTATGCCGAGGGGCGCTGGTTGTTGCCTGTCTATCCCGGCGACACTCTGCGGTCTGAATCCGAGGTGATCGGGGTCAAGCAGAACTCGAACGGTAAGACCGGAGTCGTCTATGTGCGCACCCGTGGCCTGAACCAGCGCGACGAGGCGGTCATGGAATATGTGCGCTGGGTGATGGTGCGTAAATCGAACCTCGATGCTCCTGCGCCCGAGCCGGTCGTACCGCAGCTAAAAAAAGTGCTTGAGCCGGGCGATCTGGTCATTCCGCAGGGGCTGAACTTCTCGAATTACGATTTTGCGCTGGCCGGTGAGCCGCATCGCTGGGGCGATTATGAGGTCGGCGAAAAGATCGACCATGTGGACGGCGTCACCGTGGAAGAGGCCGAGCATATGCTGGCCACCCGCCTGTGGCAGAACACCGCCAAAGTGCATTTTGATCTGACCTTCCGGCCCGAGGGGCGTTTGATCTATGGCGGTCACGTGATCTCGATGGCGCGGGCGTTGTCATTCAACGGTCTGGCGAACGCGCAGATGATCGTCGGGCTGAACGGCGGTGCGCATGCCAACCCCTGTTTCGCAGGAGATACGATCAAGGCCTGGTCCGAAGTTCTGGACAAGGCCGAAATCGGCGTGCCGGGCGTAGGTGCCATTCGGTTGCGACTGGTCGCAACCAAAGGCGGAGAGCCCTATGCGTTGAAAAACGAGGTAGGGAAATACCTGCCCGGCGTGCTGTTGGATCTGGACTATTGGGCGCTGATGCCGATCTAACCGGGCGTTGACATTCATGTGATCTCAGGGGCGGTGTTTCGTGCTACCGTCTGGTCATGATGCTGTTGCGGTCCATTCTTGTTTCTTTCTGCCTGTCGTCTTCGGCATATGCTTGTGATCTGGCCTTGGCGTTGGCCGTCGATGTCTCCGGTTCTGTGGATTCCAGCGAATACCGCATCCAGATGGACGGGCTTGCCGCTGGATTACGCGATCCGATTGTGTCCGAGGCTTTGGTGCGCGGTGATGCGCGGCTGATGCTGGTGCAATGGACCGGTAGCTCGCGCCAGCGGGTCACCATTCCATGGACCCGGATCGACAGTTTTGACGCGCTGGATCGCTTTGCCGAGGCTGTGGCGAATGACCCGCGCGTGTGGCGCAATTTCTCGACCGCAATTGGTGAGGCGCTGGAAACCACGATTGCCAGTTTCGACGGGGTGACCCAATGCACACGACATCTGATCGACCTGTCCGGCGACGGGATTTCGAACGAAGGGATCGAACCGGCCGAGCTGCACGGTAAGTTGCGCGACCGGGGCGTGACAGTGAATGCCATTGCGATTGAAGAAAGCGAACCAGACCTGACGGCCTATTTCTTTGAAAATGTCATCGTGGGTGAAGGGGCCTTTGTGGTTTCGGCTGCCGGGTTTTCGGATTACCCCGAGCGTATTCGAAAAAAGCTGTTGCGCGAAGTGACGCAGCAAACCGCTGGGCTGAAATAGCCAAAATCAGATTCGTGATCACATATGTTCACCGTTGAAATCGCTAACATTGAAGCGCCTGAATGGCTTTTGTGATCACACGAATAAACCTCGTGATCACAAATCTGCCTAATCGCAAATTTTAGGGTCAAATTGTCCCTTTTCGCACTTGCAGCGCGTGACAGAGGGGCAAAAACCAGTAAAACCATCGGTAGCCAACCGAAAAGGAGCCGCCATGGCCGATGTCAATCGGGGCAACCGCCCGCTGTCACCGCACCTGTCGATCTATCGTCCTCAGCTGACGTCGGTCACGTCCATCCTGACCCGCATCACCGGAAATGCCTTGATCGTTGCCGCGCTGCTGATCGTATGGTGGTTCCTTGCCGCTGCGACGTCGCCCGAGGCGTTCGAGCGTGCAAACTGGTGGCTGACCTCGGTTCTGGGTGATCTCGTGATGGCATTGTCGCTTTGGGGGCTTTGGTATCACTCACTGGCTGGTGTACGGCACCTGATCTGGGACAGTGCGATTGGTCTGGACCTACCCACAGCGACCAAGCTGGGCTGGGCGGTCGTGATTGGCTCGGTCGTCCTGACCCTGCTGACCCTGCTGATCGTAGCGTAAAGGAGGCTCATGATGCGTTATCTGACAGACCGCAAACGCGCGACAGGCCTGGGATCGGCCAAGGCGGGCACTGCCCATTTCTGGAGGATGAAAGTCAGTTCGGTGGCTTTGCTGATCCTCGTGCCGCTTTTTATCTTTACGTTTGGCCCGGTGCTGGGCCAGCCCTATGACGTTGTGCTGGACTATTATTCGCGCCCCTTCCCGGCGATTGTCGCGGCACTGACGCTGGTGATCGGGTTCAAACATTTTGCCGAAGGCGCGCAGGTCATGCTTGAGGATTATGTTCACGGCACCATGGAAAAGGTGCTGATCATCCTCACTACCTGCCTGTCATATGGCGCAGCAGCGGCTGGCGTGTTCGCCATCGCGCGCATTGCCCTTTAATTCCCGGAGCTGAAACAAATGGCTGCTTACGAATACGAAACACATGACTATGACGTGGTCGTTGTCGGTGCCGGTGGGGCCGGTTTGCGGGCAACTTTGGGTATGGCCGAGCAGGGCTTGCGCACAGCCTGTGTGACCAAAGTGTTCCCGACCCGCTCACACACTGTTGCGGCGCAGGGCGGGATCGCCGCGTCGCTGTCGAACATGGGTCCTGACCACTGGCAATGGCACATGTACGACACCGTAAAGGGCTCGGACTGGCTGGGTGATACCGACGCGATGGAGTACCTCGCGCGTGAGGCTCCTAAAGCCGTATACGAGCTGGAGCATTACGGCGTTCCCTTCAGCCGCACCGAGGAAGGGAAAATCTATCAGCGTCCGTTTGGTGGCCACACCACCGAGTTCGGTGAAGGCCCTGCCGTGCAACGGACTTGCGCTGCCGCAGACCGAACCGGGCACGCGATCCTACACACGCTCTATGGCCAGTCGCTGAAGAACAACGCTGAGTTCTACATCGAATACTTCGCCATCGACCTGATCATGTCCGACGATGGCCAGTGCCAGGGTGTTGTTTGCTGGAAGCTGGACGACGGCACCATGCACGTCTTCAACGCCAAGATGGTGGTGCTGGCAACCGGCGGTTATGGTCGCGCCTATTTCAGTGCCACATCGGCCCATACTTGCACCGGCGACGGCGGCGGCATGGTGGCCCGTGCGGGTTTGGCGCTTCAGGATATGGAGTTCGTTCAATTCCACCCGACTGGTATCTACGGCTCGGGCTGTCTGATCACCGAGGGCGCGCGGGGCGAGGGCGGCTACCTGACAAACTCGGAAGGCGAACGATTCATGGAGCGTTATGCGCCCCAGTACAAAGACCTCGCGCCACGCGATTACGTCAGCCGTTCGATGACGATGGAAATCCGCGAAGGCCGCGGTCATGGTGAGGGTGGCGACCACATTCACCTGAACCTCAGCCACCTGCCCGCCGAGGCTCTGGCGGAACGTCTGCCGGGGATTTCGGAATCGGCGCGTGTGTTTGCAGGGGTTGACGTGACCAAGGAACCGATCCCGGTTCTGCCGACCGTGCATTACAACATGGGTGGCATCCCGACCAACTATTGGGGTGAAGTTCTGAACCCGACTGCCGATAATCCAACGGGTGTCGTCCCCGGCCTGATGGCCGTGGGTGAGGCTGGTTGTGCGTCGGTCCATGGGGCCAACCGCTTGGGCTCGAACTCTCTGATTGACCTCGTGGTCTTTGGCCGCGCGGCTGCGATCCGTGCGGGCAAGGTTGTGGATGCTGATGCGGCGAACCCGGTTCTCAATCAGGCTTCGGTCGATAAGGCGTTTGATCGGTTCGACGCGGTGCGAAATGCCAGCGGGGCGGTCCCGACCGCTGACCTGCGGCTTGAGATGCAGCGCACGATGCAAGAAGATGCAGCCGTGTTCCGGACGTCAAAAACAATGGCGGAAGGTGTCGAGAAGATGACCGCGATCGCCGCCAAGATGGACGACCTTAAGGTCTCTGACCGATCACTGGTCTGGAACAGTGACCTGATGGAGTCGCTGGAGCTGACCAATCTGATGCCAAGCGCTCTGGCCACCATTGTAGGCGCCGAAGCACGCAAAGAATCGCGTGGTGCGCATGCCCATGAGGACTTTACCGAGCGTGATGACGAGAACTGGCGCGTCCATACTGTCAGCCGGGTGGAAGGCAACAAGGTCGACCTCAGCTATCGCCCGGTCATCGTGGATCCGCTGACAACCGAAGACGAAGGCGGCATCAGCCTGAAGAGAATCGCGCCCAAAGCGCGGACGTTCTAAGGAGAGGAACTTATGGTACAACTGACCCTCCCAAAGAATTCCCGGATCACGACGGGTAAAACCTGGCCCAAGCCCGAAGGCGCGACCAACGTGCGCAAGTTCCAGATCTATCGCTGGAACCCGGATGACGGGCAGAACCCGCGCGTCGATACCTACTTTGTCGACATGGACACCTGCGGGCCGATGGTTCTAGACGCGCTGATCAAGATCAAGAATGAGATCGACCCGACCCTGACCTTCCGCCGGTCCTGCCGCGAAGGCATCTGTGGGTCCTGCGCGATGAATATCGACGGGATCAACACGCTGGCCTGTATCTATGGCATGGATGAGATCAAGGGCGACGTGAAAATCTATCCGCTGCCGCATATGCCTGTGGTCAAGGACCTGATCCCTGACCTGACGCATTTCTATGCCCAACATGCCTCGATCATGCCGTGGCTGGAAACCAAGACCAACCGTCCCGCGAAAGAGTGGAAGCAGTCCATCGAGGATCGCAAAAAGCTGGACGGTCTCTATGAATGTGTGATGTGTGCCAGCTGTTCGACTTCGTGTCCCAGCTACTGGTGGAATGGTGACCGTTACCTCGGCCCCGCAGCCTTGCTGCACGCTTATCGCTGGATCATCGATAGCCGCGACGAGGCGACGGGCGAGCGGTTGGACGATCTGGAAGATCCGTTCAAGCTCTATCGCTGCCACACGATCATGAACTGCGCCAAGACTTGCCCAAAAGGTCTGAACCCGGCCAAGGCAATTGCTGAGATCAAGAAAATGATGGTCGAACGCGCGGTCTAATCGTTTTGCCAAAGCACTTGCCGGGTTGCGGCAGGTGCATGGCACATCTGCGATATTGTAGGGTGCGATAGACCTACAATGACCATATGTGCCTAGCGGGGAGGAATGATGGGATCACGAAGGATCGTTCCGTTGAGCACCGAGAACAAGAAAACCGACGCGGAAAACGCGCTGACCCTGCTCGAAGAGGCTTGGGACTATTACGTTCCAGAACAGGTTTTGCCTGAATTTGACCTCACTCCGGACCAGTTCGAATTCGCGAACGCGGCCTGACAACGGACCTTGCAAATAGTCCTGTGATCAGCAAAGCAGAGGGATGCCCGTTCTTCTGCTTCTTCTTGCTGCCGGTGTTTTTGCCTATTTCTTTTGGCGATCGCGCACCTCTTCTTTGACCAGAGATTGCAGGTGGCGGCAGCATCGCAAAGAGGGACAGTGGCAATGCAGTTTTTGCGGGGCCGTTGTCTCTTCTGAAGCAGAGCCTATGAAATGCCTCCGAGGACAGAGTTAGGAATAGCTTCCATCTGGGGTTTCCTAACCTGCATTTCTGCGCCACTTTCCACGACATGACTGACTTTGAAATTGTTGCCGTTCCTCCGCAAGACGCTGACGCGCGCCGCGCCGTCGCTCCTGTTATTTGCTATCCGAATGACGCTTTGCCCAAGCCGGATCTGAAATGGATGGGTTCCATTCGTGAAGGCGCAACGAAAACCGGTGAGGTGCTGATCCCTCCGCGAGAGGCCCGGTGCTTTGAGGTTCCCGCTGGGCATTTCTTCCGTATCACCTCGGTCGAAGGACCGCAGGTTGGCGATCTCAACCTGTGGAATCTGCACGACCTGTCAGAACGGTTCTATTCCGGTAAAAGCCGCGCTTTGCATGGCACGCATCTGACGGTCGGAGAGCATATGTGGACCAGTTTCCCCCACCTTCGACCGATGGCGACAATCGTTGCCGATACGCTGGGCTGGTACGGAATCGATGAATTCGGAGGTTCCGTGCATGACGTGATCGGAACGCGTTGTGACCCATACACCGGTAATCTGTTGTCCGGCACGCAATATCATCACTGCTGTCACTCAAACCTGACCCGCGCGCTGGCTGATCACTTGGACATTTCGCTGGCCGAAGCCGAACCGGCCGTGCACGATGTTCTGAACGTTTTCATGTGCACCGGTTTCACACGCGACACCGGGCAGTATTTCATGAAAGCGTCGCCGGTCAGACCCGGCGACTACCTTGAGTTCTTTGCCGAGATCGACCTGCTCGGAAACCTAAGCGCGTGCCCCGGCGGCGATTGCTCGGCTGAGCATTCGTCAGATGCAGCCCCCTGTCATCCCTTGTTGGTTGAGGTATTTGCTCCGACCGACGGCGCGCTGACGGGCTGGGAAAGCCCTGCGCACAATGGGTATAATGGGTCTCACGGTCGCTGAGACCCGCCACGGGCTAGCTTGCCGACGGGAAAGCCGCCTCTAGCGCAATTTCCACCATGTCGCCAAAGCTGCGTTCACGTTCGGAAGAAGGTAACGCCTCGCCAGTCAAAAGGTGATCAGATACGGTCAGAACGGCGAGGGCGCGGCATTTGTGGCGCGCGGCGAGGATGTAAAGCTCGGCGGCTTCCATTTCGACGCCAAGGATTCCGTGGCGCACCATTTGTTCGTTGAGATCAGGGCGCTCATCGTAGAACACATCCGAGGAATAGATGCCGCCGACATGGGTGGGCGTGCCTTTGGCCGCAGCGGCATTGGCCGCCGCCTGCAGCAGGCCCCAATCGGCACAAGGCGCGAAATTCAGTTCCTTCAGGATGCCACGCGACGGAGTGCTGAGCGTTGTCGACGTCATCGCCAGAATAACGTCGCGCACTTTCACACTGTCTTGCATCCCGCCGCACGATCCAATGCGGATCAGGGTTTTGGCGCCATAATCGCGGATCAGTTCATTGGCATAGATAGACAGCGACGGCATTCCCATTCCGCTGCCCTGGATTGTAACCGGATTTCCCTTCCAATTCCCGGTAAACCCAAGCATGCCACGCACGTCGTTAATCTGTTTCACACTGTCCAGAAACGTCTCAGCCGCCCATTTCGCACGATAGGGATCGCCCGGCATTAGAACAGTTTCGGCAATATCGCCTTTTTCGGCACCAATATGGATTGTCATTTTGAGACCATTTCGATTCAGATTTCCAGATCAGAGATATCCGCGCCGGATTTCAATGCATCGTGAACCCATTGTGGTTTACGTCCGCGACCTGTCCAGGTTTGAGCTGCGTCCGAAGGATTGCGGTATTTTGCTTTTGCTTTCGTGCCTTTAGACGTACGCGGGGCGTCTCCGGACAGTTCGGAAAGTGAAAACCCGAATTCCGCCGCCGCCTTTTCTGCTGCCTTCAACGCCTCTTGTCTTTCCCGTTTTTCGGCGGACTTCAACGCCTTTTCAATCCGGCCGCGCAATTCCAAAAGCTCTTTTCGCGACATGTTTTCAAGATTGATCCCCATCAGTCTTCTCCCAACCAAAAACTATTACGAGTGGATGTAATTGAGGACCGTAATTCCAAACAAAAAAATTATCCATCCCCTTAATTAAGGGGATGGTTCACGGTAAAAACAGGCGAAATTCAGGCTTATTCAGCGGCCACGTTTTGCGGATCGACCAAAGTGACAATGTCGCCCATAATCGTGTTAAGCTCAAAATTCTTGGGTGTGTAGATTTTTGCAACGCCCATCGCCCTGAGCCGCGCGGCGTCTTCGTCTGGAATGATCCCGCCGACAACGACAGGGACATCGTGCAGCCCGGCCTCACGCAATCGGGCCATGACGTCCTGGACCAGCGGAATGTGGCTGCCGGACAGGATCGACAAGCCAATGACATGCGCTTTGTCCTCAATCGCGGCGTTGACGATTTCCTCAGGTGTCAGGCGGATACCTTCATAGCTGATGTCCATGCCGCAATCGCGGGCGCGGAAGGCGATCTGCTCGGCCCCGTTCGAATGCCCGTCCAGACCCGGCTTGCCAACGAGGAATTTCAAGCGGCGACCCAGCTTGTCACTGACCGCATCCACGGCGGCGCGCAGATCGTCCAGCCCTTCGGTCTTGTTCGAAACCGAGCCTGAAACGCCGGTCGGGCCGCGATAGGTGCCATAGACCTTGCGCATTTCTTCTGCCCATTCGCCGGTGGTCACACCCGCCTTGGCTGCGGCAATTGAGGGTTCCATGACATTGGCCCCAGTTTGAGCCGCCTCGCGCAGAGCGGCCAGAGCGGCCGTCACCGCGGCATCATTGCGTTCGGACCGCCATTCATTCAGGCGGTTGGTCTGTTCCTGTTCCACCGCCGGGTCGACAACCATGATGCCGCCGTCTTCGGTTTCCAGCGGTGAGGGTTCGCCTTCGGTCCACTTGTTCACGCCGACCACGATGGTTTCGTTGCGTTCGATGCGGTTCAGGCGTTCGGCGTTGGAGTCTACCAGGCGGGATTTCATGTATTCGATCGACGCGACCGCTCCGCCCATCGAGTCCAGATTGGCCAATTCGGCGCGTGCGCCCTCTTTTAGCTCCTCGACCTTGGCGTCCACGGCCGGATTGCCGTCAAAGAGGTCGCCATACTCCAGCAGGTCGGTCTCGTAGGCCAATATCTGTTGCATCCGCATCGACCACTGCTGATCCCACGGGCGCGGCAGGCCAAGGGCTTCGTTCCACGCAGGCAACTGCACTGCACGGGCCCGGGCTTTCTTCGACAAGGTTACGGCCAGCATCTCAATCAGAATGCGGTACACGTTGTTTTCCGGTTGCTGCTCGGTCAGGCCCAGAGAGTTTACCTGGACGCCATAGCGGAAGCGGCGGAACTTGGGGTTCTCAACGCCGTAGCGTTGTTGCAGAATTTCATCCCAAAGATCGACAAACGCCCGCATTTTGCACATTTCGGTGACAAAGCGGATGCCAGCATTTACGAAAAACGAAATCCGTCCGCACAGCGCCGGGAAATCCTCGGCCGGGACGCGCGGGCGCAATTCATCCAGTACCGCGATGGCCGTCGCGAGGGCATAGGCCAGTTCCTGTTCCGGTGTCGCACCGGCCTCTTGCAGGTGATAGGAACACACGTTCATCGGGTTCCATTTGGGCACGTTCGAATAGCAATACTCGGCGACGTCCGCGATCATTTTCAAAGACGGCTTCGGCGGACACACATATGTGCCGCGGCTCAGATACTCTTTGATCAGATCGTTTTGAACGGTGCCTTGCAGCTTGGATACGTCCGCGCCCTGTTCCTCGGCCACCGCAATATAAAGCGCCAACAACCACGGTGCGGTGGCGTTAATGGTCATCGAGGTATTCATTTGCTCCAGCGGAATCTGGTCGAACAAAACCCGCATGTCGCCCAAATGGCTAATCGGCACGCCCACCTTACCGACTTCGCCGCGTGCCAGTGTGTGGTCGCTGTCATATCCGGTCTGAGTCGGCAGGTCGAAAGCCACCGAAAGACCCGTCTGCCCCTTGGCCAAGTTCCCGCGATACAGTGCGTTTGACGCCTTGGCGGTGGAATGACCGGCATAGGTTCGGATGAGCCAGGGGCGATCTTTCTGCGTCTGCGTCATAGCAAGGCCTCACATCTCGGTTGAGCAAGAAAATTACGTTACGAGGTTCTAAAGCGTAATTTTCGGGATATGTCAATTCGCTGCGTCGCGGCATATTCGGTTCTTGCGATTGTAGGACGCAACGTTTGCTGTCAGGGTGCGCGCATGACTCAGACCGTGGAGCTTCCGCTTTGGCTGTTTTTGCTGATCCTGGTGTTTGCCGCGGTCACACTGGCCTCGCATTTCCTGTTCCCGTCCGTGCGTTGGTTCTTTCGCCGCAGGCTTGAACGCGCGGTAAAGCGGTTAAACAAGCGGCTGCAACGGCCGATACAGCCGTTCAAACTGGCCGAACGGCACGACATGATCCAGCGCCTGATCTATGACCCGCAAGTTGGGCAGGCGATTCAGGATCATTCCCGTGAAACCGGCGTTCCCGAAGCCGTTGCCTTTGAGCAGGCTCGCCGATATGCGCGCGAGATTGTGCCTTCGTTTTCCGCCGTGGCCTATTTCAGCATCGCGATCCGACTGGCCCGGATGCTGAGCAATGCGTTCTATGATGTGCGCCTCAGCTATCGCGACGAGGAGGCCATTAAGACGATCGACTCCGATGCGACGGTGGTGTTCGTGATGAATCACCGCAGCAATATGGACTACGTTCTGGTCACATATCTGGCAGCGCAACACTCGGCATTGTCCTATGCGGTTGGCGAATGGGCTCGGGTCTGGCCACTTAGTCGCCTTATCCGCGCAATGGGAGCCTATTTCATACGCCGCAAATCGGGCAGCGAACTGTATCGTCAGGTTCTGGCCTGTTATGTGCGGCACGCAACCGAAGCCGGGGTAACGCAAGCCATGTTCCCCGAAGGCGGGCTGAGTCTGACCGGTGCCTTGGGACGGCCCAAGTTGGGCTTGTTGAAATACATCATCGATGGCGCAAAGCCCGAAGGTAACGACGTGGTCTTTGTGCCCGTTGCTCTGAACTATGATCGCGTGCTTGAGGATACCATATTGACGAGGGCGGCGTTGGGCACCGAGCGACGGTTTCGCGCCCGTATCGGTGTGATTACGGTCTGGATTCTCAAGCAAATCGGGCAGCGCCTAATTGGGCGCTACAGGCGGTTCGGGTTGGCCTCCGTCCGCTATGGCAAACCGATCTCGTTGCACGCGTTCCAGGTCGAACATGGGCAAGATATCATGACCGATCTCGCACGTGAATTGATGTCCCGAATTCGTGATGCGATTCCGTTGGTTCCCGCCCCTGCTATCTGTCGCTTGATACAAGAGCGCGGCGAATTGCTTGAGGACGAGGTAAGAGCTCTGGTGTCGGATGACATGCGACGCGACGGAACCTTGGCCGATCCCGACGACAAGGCAATCACCGAAGCATTGGACCAATTGGTACAGCGTGGTATCCTGAAGCAGGTGGATGGAAAAATAACTCAATCAGGTCAAAGAGTTGACCTGCTGGCCTACTACGCGGCCTCGGCCACGATGGGTGCAATGCGCGCGGATGCTGCAGGTGCGAGGGAAATTTCTGCATCTGCTGGGTCATAAAATTACAAAATGACCTCAAAATCTATTGCATTATTTCCTGAGGCCCAATATTCCATCTGTTAACGCACGCGATTCTGCGTCGCGGCGAAGGGTTAGAATAAAGGAGGCCAACATGGCTCTGGACACCGACAGCGGTATCGCGTCCTACGACGCGCCGGAAAAAGACCTCTATGAGATGGGGGAAATCCCTCCGATGGGTTTTGTGCCCAAGCAAATGTACGCATGGGCGATCCGCAAGGAACGTCATGGTGAACCGGACACGGCCATGCAGCTGGAAGTGGTCGATGTTCCCAAGCTGGACAGCCACGAGGTGCTGGTTCTGGTGATGGCCGCTGGCGTGAACTACAACGGCGTATGGGCGTCATTGGGCAAACCGATCAGCCCGTTTGACGGACACGGTCAGCCTTTCCACATTGCGGGGTCCGATGCCTCGGGCATCGTTTGGGCCGTGGGCGACAAGGTGCGTCGCTGGAAAGTGGGAGACGAGGTCGTAATCCACTGCAACCAGGATGACGGTGACGACGAAGCGTGCAACGGTGGCGACCCGATGTATTCGGACAGCCAGCGGATTTGGGGATATGAGACCCCTGATGGTTCATTCGCGCAGTTCACCAATGTGCAGGCGCAGCAGCTGATGCCGCGTCCCAAGCATCTGACCTGGGAAGAAAGCGCCTGTTATACGCTGACGCTGGCCACCGCCTACCGGATGCTGTTCGGCCACGAGCCGCACGACCTGAAGCCGGGTCAGAACGTTCTGGTCTGGGGCGCATCGGGCGGTCTGGGTTCTTACGCGATCCAGCTGATCAACACTGCTGGTGCGAATGCGATCGCTGTGATCTCGGACGAAAGCAAGCGTGATTTTGTTCTCGGCCTGGGCGCCAAAGGCGTGATCAATCGCAAGGACTTTAACTGCTGGGGACAGCTGCCGACGGTCAACACGCCTGAATACGCCGAGTGGTTCAAAGAGGCCCGCAAATTCGGCAAGGCCATCTGGGATATCACTGGCAAAGGCGTGAATGTCGACATGGTGTTCGAACACCCCGGTGAAAGCACCTTTCCGGTTTCGACATTCGTGGTGAAAAAGGGCGGTATGGTTGTGATCTGCGCTGGCACCACCGGCTACAACCTGACCTTCGATGTGCGCTATATGTGGATGCACCAAAAGCGCCTGCAGGGATCCCACTTTGCGCATCTGAAACAGGCAGCCGCCGCGAACCAACTGATGGTCGAGCGTCGCCTGGACCCGTGCATGTCCGAAGTATTTGCATGGGGTGAACTGCCCGATGCGCATATGAAGATGATGCGCAACGAGCACAAGCCGGGCAATATGTCGGTTCTGGTTCAGGCCCCCCACACTGGTATGCGCACTTTGGAAGAGGTTCTAGCTGCGCGCGATTGACGCACCCTATACTCGATCAATGAACACCCGCGGGCGCGTGATCGCTCTGCGGGTGTTTTTTTGACCGGGCAATATAAAAAACAATAACTTACACGACCGCGCCCCGCTATTTTTGGGGAGTAGAAAGCAGCGAATATGCCACAACTTACCATACATGTTATGGTTGTATTAACCCTTCGTTAACTATTTCGGGGACACCCTGATGGCGCAAAATGAGTGGATTTTGGACGTTTTGTCGGATCTCAATGCGTTTGCGCTGGCGAACGGGTTGAGCGCGCTTGCCGAGCAGTTGGATGACGCCCGGTTGATAGCAGCGGCCGAGATTGCGACCAAGCAGGATGAGGCACGCGCGCCCGCGAATGGGAACACACTACGAATTGGGTCAAATCCCCGAGGATTTGGAAAACACCAACACGCTTGAGGAACTGACCAGTGTCGCACTTCGGCTGCGCGGCATTCTGGACATCGATCACATCATCTATCACTGGGTCGACGGCGCGGGCGAGCAATATGGCTATACCACATATCCCGACGCCTGGGCTGAACGGTATCAGGACAGAAACTACCATCGCATCGATCCGGTCATTCTTGGGTGTTTCCGGCGATACCATCCTGTCGACTGGAAACAGCTCGACTGGTCCGGCAAGGCTGTCAAAGCCTTTCTGTCCGATGCGCGTGACCACGGGGTTGGCAACCAAGGATATTCTATTCCGTTGCGTGGTCCGGGCGGGCAGTTCGCCCTGTTTACGGTTAACCACACTTGCGATGACGCCGCGTGGCAACGCTTTATTGCCAAATTTGGTCGTGACCTTATCCTGATTGCGCACTACACCAACCGGAAGGCGCTGGAATTCGCAAAGGAGCGGCGGCCTGATACGGTGCGTGCGCTATCACCACGCGAGATCGACGCAATGACATTATTGGCGCTGGGCTACAGCCGTGCCCAAGTTGCGCATTCTCTGTCGATATCCGAGCATACTTTACGAGCCTATATCGAAAGCGCCCGGTCGAAGCTGAGCGCTCATAACACGACTCACGCCATCGCGACGGCACTCAGCCGAGGGTTAATAGTCGTTTAACGACCGTTCGGTGGTCGCACAGTTAATTAACCATAAGTTCGTACCCCCTTTGTTCCAGACATGGACGACAAGGGGAACAATTTATGTTGCGATATCTTTATGCCGACGAGCTGCACAATTACCCGGCCTTGGCCGAAGGGATGTTTCGGGACCGCGCGGATCAGTTCAAGACGCGGTTGGGTTGGGATGTGGACGTAAACTCCAAGGGGGAAGAACGGGATCAATACGATGATCTGAACCCTCTCTATGTGATTTGGGAAGAGGCTGACGGCAGTCATGGCGGCTCAATGCGGGTGCTTCCTACGACCGGTCGGGTCATGGTGAATGAAGTTTTTGGGCATCTGACCGGAGGTGAACCGGTGCGCAGCCCCATGATTTGGGAAGTGACGCGGTTCTGCCTTTCACGCACCGCCAGCCCGCGCACCGCAGGTGCGATCATGCTCAGCGGAGGTGAGATGATGGAAGGCTTTGGGTTGACCCATATAGCCGGCGTCTTTGATGCGCGAATGATCAGAATCTACCGCATGATCGGGTCTTCGCCGATTGTGCTTGGGTCCGAAGGGACAGGGCGCGATCAGATCTCGGTTGGCCTGTGGCCCTATTCTTCGGACGATTGCAACCGTGTGGCTGAACGGGCAGGTATCCCGCGTGAGCTGTCCAGACTGTGGTTTGCAACCGCTTTTGGTTCGGCAAAGCAACACCGCTTCGCCCTGTCCGCATGATCTTTGGAAAAACGGAATCCGCATCTGGCGGGTGTCGGCGCGTCCCTGTAGGGTCGCGCCATGCCATTGCCCCAAGTCACCTTCTCTGAAGACCAGGCCGCCGCTTTTGACAGCATCGCAGAGATGTTGCGCTCGGCAGGTGTAGACCTGGAAGACGATGCGCTGCTAAAGCTGCCCGGCGATGGAAAATCGGGTGTTATGGCCGTCACTGGCAAGGCCGGATCGGGCAAAACTCTATTGCTGGCAGAGCTTTATAAGGCGCTGGCCGAGACAGGCGTGAACCTGATATCCGGCGATTTCGAAAGCCGGAAGTCGCGCGACAAGCGTAGTCTGGCGATCCTCGCCCCGACAAACAAAGCCGCCAGTGTGCTGCGGTTACGGGGTGTGCCTGCGACGACCATCCACCGCATTCTCTATACACCCGTCTATGACCCCGAATACGAACGCATTGCTGAATGGTTGGCAGGTAATGACGAGCGACCCGAGATTGAAGGGCTGACCAACGAAGCATTGGATCGCGCCGCCGCGTTCTATGCAAACAACAAATCCATACCCGGTGCTTTGGCAGCCGCCGGGCTGCGTGGCTCAGACTTCATCACCGGCTGGAAGCGCCGAGAAGAACCGCTGGACATAGGGTTTGTTGACGAGGCGTCGATGCTGGATGACCGGCAGTTCGAGGATTTGAAGGAAATCTTCCCGACGCTTTTACTGTTCGGTGACCCGGCGCAGCTGGCACCGGTCAATCAATCGGGTTCCATGGTGTTTGATGGCTTGCCAGAGCCGCGAAAGCTCACCCTGAATCGCGTGCACAGGCAGACCGCTGACAACCCCATTCTGGACCTCGCGCATGCGCTGGCGGACCCAGCCATGGGTTTTGAAGATTTTGAACGCCTGGTTGAAACCACCGCCCGCACCGATGACCGGGTCGTCTGGGGTCAGCGGGTCGAGGTCGACCTGATGGCCCGCAGCCCGGTTCTGGTCTGGCGCAACGCAACACGCGTCCGTCTGATCCAGGCGTTCCGCAGCGTGCACGGCGCGCCCGAAACCGAGCTGCTCGAAGGGGAACCACTGATTTGTGACGGCATCGAATTGCCGCTCAAACATCGGAAGAAACGCTTGGACCTTGAGGCGCGCGGGCTGATCAAGGGCGCGCAAGTGGTCTATCTTGGGCCGGGCCGGAAACCGGGGTTTTCGCGGTTGCACGTCATGGGTGCCGAGGACCCTCAGGTCAGCGCCGCGTCCATCGTGCAGATCGAGAAACCGGATGAAGAAGAACCGTTCATCCCCTACGCCGCGCGGATGGGCGCGACTTTTCTGCACGGCGCTGCCGTAACCATCCACAAGGCGCAGGGGTCGCAGTGGGACACGGTTCAGGTCTTTGCGCCGGATATCTACGCAGCCGCGCGGATGGGGCGCACCGAGGCGGGGCAACCGTTGTGGAAACGGCTGGCCTATGTAGCAATCACGCGAGCGCAAAACCGGCTGATCTGGGTCGTGCGCAATCGCTTGTCCAAGCCGACGCACCTGCTGCGGGTCGATGATCTGAGGGCAGTACCCGCCGCATCGCTGACATTGGAAGCCGAAGACCTATAGGGCCAACGGGTTTTTACAGGTCAAACATCGAAAACGCGCTATTTTTCTCTAAGAAGGCGGAACGCCGTAGACGCCCCCCAACCGGCGGCGATGGCGATGACCAAGGACATCAGCCCATACCAAACCGGTTGTTCCCGGGACATGTTGAAAAGAAAACGCTCCAGCCCGACTTTTCGCACATCGATGATCGTCTCGAACTGCGAAACCACCCGGCCGCCGCGGGTCAGGAAGATGCGCGCCGCATAGTCGCCCTCGATCAAATCCGCGGGCATATCGATCGATGTTCGAAACAGCGTCTGTTCATCTACGGCGACGGTGTTCTCGCGGACCGAGTAGAGGCCTTCATCCTCGCGAATGCGCATCACAGCCTCGGCGAAATTCTGCGCGCCCTGAATGTTCATGTCGGCACCCACCAATCGGATCGCGCGTTCAATCGAAACACTGTGGCGCAGGTCTTCGGTGTTGGTCAGAACGTCAGGCAATGGGGCGCTGGTTGCAACGGCATAGAAACTGGGCGCAAGGTCCACCATCACGCTGTCGGTATTCACCCAAATCCCGAACTTCTTTTCCTTGCGGCGCACCATCACCGGGGCAGAAGGTCCGACCACGGACACGATGACTTCAAGCGGCGGGCCTTCTGGAATTGGAGCCTCGCGCTTCACCGCACCAAAAATCAGGATTTCCGAGCCGTCGAATGTGGCCGTGATCGACACGCGATCCTGGCTGAGGCCCAGAACGACCTCTTCCTCGACCGCAAGCGCGGGCAGGGCAAGAAAACAGAGCGCGGCGACCAGCCGAAGCATCTCAGTGCCCTCCCGCTTCGCCGAGCGAATACAATTCGCTTGGTTGCAACAGCAGATCCAGTGCCAACTTGCCGCAGACCACAAGGACCAGGGCGGCCAGCAGAACGCGCAATTGCTCGGCTGGCATGCGAGCCCCGATCACCGTACCGATCTGTGCCCCGACGACACCGCCCACCAGCAGCAGCACCGCCAGCACCACATCAACGGTGTAGTTGGTCGTTGCGTGCAGCATGGTGGTGAAGGCGGTCACGAAGATGATCTGGAACAGCGAGGTGCCGACAACCACTTTGGTCGGCATGCCCAGCAGATAGATCATTGCCGGGACCATGATGAAACCGCCGCCAACGCCCATGATTGCAGACAGGATGCCGACAAGAAGCCCAACGGCCAGCGGTGGAATGACCGAGATATACAGACCGGATGTACGGAACCGCATCTTGAAGGGCATCGCGTGGATCCAGCCGCGCTGCCGACGCTTTGGCGCAGTTGCACCTGCCCTGCGCGACTTTCGCAGCGCATTCACGCTTTCGACGAACATCAGACTGCCGATGACGCCCAAAAACACGACGTAACAGAGTTTGACCAGCAGATCGACCTGCCCCAGGCTTTTGAGATAGTTGAAGACAACCACACCCAACGCCGCGCCGATCAAGCCGCCCGTCAAAAGCACAGTGCCCATTTTTAGGTCCACCGTTCGACGCCGGAAATGCGCCAAAACTCCGGAAAACGAAGATGCGACGATCTGGTTGGCTTCGGTGGCGACGGCGACTGCTGGTGGGATGCCGATGAAGAACAAAAGCGGCGTCATCAGAAACCCACCGCCAACCCCGAACATGCCAGACAGAATGCCGACCATCCCCCCAAGGCCGAACAGTAGAAACGCATTCACTGAGACTTCGGCAATCGGGAGGTATATCTGCATGGCGTCTTCTAAACGGGGTTGGGCGAGCCCGGCGATGCGGCAGAGCTTGCGGTCACGAAAAACTCAATAGAAGGAACGCGCTGCGCAAATTTGGCCGCTGAACTCACCGTCGTGAGCGCCGAGGCGAGCAAACCTGCCACACTGAGGCGGGACACTTCCATACCCCTTTAGAGCGGGTGCGGCATACAAAATCAACTCTGTATGCCGCTTTGCAGCGAACAGGACCGAAGAACGGTCCTGAACTGGCCTTATCAGCGCTCTTTCACGTAAGGCTCACCACCTGCGCGCGGCGGTATTGCTTTGCCCACAAACCCGGCCAGAATGACGACGGTCAGGATATAGGGCAGGGCGTCCATGACTTGCACCGGAATGACAATGCCACCCAGATCAATGTTCTGGAATCGCAGCGCAATGGCTTGAAGCAGGCCGAACAGCAAACAGGCCCCCATTGCATGCCAGGGCCGCCATTTTGCAAAGATCAGGGCAGCCAACGCGATGAACCCGCGCCCGGCGGTCATCTCTTTGACGAACCCTGCTTGCAATGCTGTTGCGAGATAGGCACCGGCAATGCCGCACAGGACGCCACAGATCGCGACCGCAGCAAAACGCAGCCCAACGACGGACACGCCTGCGGTATCGACCGCTGCGGGGTTTTCTCCGACGGCCCGCAGGCGCAGGCCAAACCGGGTGCGGAACAAAATCCACCATGTCAGCGGAACCATCAGGAAAGCGACGTAAACAAGGATAGAATGGCCCGACAATAGCTCGGAATAAACCATGTGGAGGACGTTGGTTTCGGACATAAGCTCGGACACAGGACGACCGCTGAGTTCCGCGTCCGTTGGGCCGATCGCATAAGGAAACTCTGCCGATTCAAATCGGCCTTCTCCGAACAATGACGGCGTGCGCCCACCCTGTTTGAACCAGCTTTGGGCAATAAGAACGGTCAGACCCGACGCCAGAAAGTTGATCGCGACGCCCGAGATCAACTGATTTCCGCGAAATGTGATTGATGCCAGCCCATGCAATCCGGACAGGACCAGAGACGCGGCGATACCGGCCAGCAAACCCAACCACACCGACCCGGTCACAGCGGCGACTGCAGCTGAGAAGAAGGCAGCCATCAGCATCTTGCCTTCCAGTCCGATGTCGAAAATCCCTGCCCGTTCGGAATACAACCCCGCCAGACAGGCCAACAGCAGCGGAGTCGCCAGGCGGACGGTCGAGTCCAAGACTTGGATGAGGGTAACGAAAAACTCCATCACTCGGCCCCCTTCCGTAGTCTCAGGAACACTTTTTCAAGCGGCATGCGCACCATATTGTCCAACGCTCCGGTAAACAGGATGACCAGGGCCTGAATGACGACGATCAGTTCACGGGGGATTGACGTCCAAAGTGCCAATTCGGCACCGCCCTGATACAGGAACCCGAACAGGATCGCGGCCAGGAACACCCCAAACGGATGGGATCGTCCCATCAGCGCTACGGCAATCCCGATGAAGCCCGCACCTTCGGTCGAGTTCAGAACCAGCCGTTCCGCTTCGCCCATCACGTTGTTGATGGCCATCAGGCCGGCCAGGGCCCCCGAGATCAGCATGGCGATGATCGTGATCCGGACGGGCGAGATTCCGGCATAGACGGCAGCCGTTTCCGAATGCCCATAGGCCCGGATTTCATAACCCAGCCGCGTGCGCCATATCAGCGCCCAGACAACGAAACAGGCCAATATCGCCACGAAGAACGAGATATTGGCTGGCGCGCCTTTAAAGACGGCGGTTTCTGCGGTCGAGAACATGGACTGGAATGTTGGCAGGTGCACCGCCTCAGGGAACCTAGCCGTAGCGGGGTCCTGCGCGCCTTGCGGGCGCATGACGTTGACCAGCATATAGTTCAGCAACGCAGCTGCGATGAAGTTGAACATGATCGTGGTAATCACGATGTGGCTGCCGCGCTTGGCCTGCAGATACGCGGGTATCGCGGCCCACGCGGCCCCGAAGATCATCGAAGCGGCACAGGCCGCCAGAAGGGCAATGCTCCAATGTGGCCAAGGCACGTAAAGGCATACGACGGCAACGCCAAGCCCGCCCAGCATCGCCTGACCCTCACCACCGATATTGAACATCCGCGCGTGAAAGGCGACCGCAACAGCGAGCCCAGTGAACATGAAATTGGTGGCGTAGTAGAGCGTGTAGCCCCAGCCATAGGTCGACCCCAGCGCACCGGTGACCATCAGGTTCACGGCCTCAACCGGGTTTTCTCCGATGGCGAGGATCACCAGCGCCGACAGGATCGCGGCCAAGAGCAGACTGATCAGCGGGATCAGAACGACATCGGCCCATTTGGGCATTTTATCCATGGTTCAGGCGGCCTCTCCTGCAACACCGGCCATCAGAAGGCCCAGTTCTTTTTCATCCGTCTCACTGGGCAGACGCTCGCCCATGATATGTCCGTCAAACATCACAGCGATCCGGTCGGACAATGAGAATATCTCTTCCAACTCGACCGAGACCAGCAGGATCGCCTTACCCTGATCGCGCAGGGCGACGATCTGTTTGTGAATAAACTCGATCGCGCCGATATCGACGCCGCGGGTTGGCTGTCCGACCAAAAGCAAGTCCGGGTTACGCTCTATCTCGCGCGCAACAACGATCTTTTGCTGATTGCCGCCCGAAAAGTTCTTGGCAGCTAGCCAGCCATCCGGGGGACGCACGTCGAACTTTTCGATCTTCGCCTCGGTATCAGCACGCAATGCTGCATTGTCCATGAAAAGCCCACGCTTGTAAGCGGGATCACGGTGATAGCCGAAAGCCACGTTTTCCCAAGCGTGAAAATCCATGATCAGACCTTCGCGCTGGCGGTCTTCGGGGACGTGCGCGATGTGTTGCGCGCGCCGGGCCTGACCATCCGATCCATGGCCGCTGAGCGCCAACGGCTCCCCGTTCAGCCGGATCGTTCCTTGACCTGGGCGCATACCACCCAGCACTTCGAGCAATTCCGACTGCCCGTTCCCCGCAACGCCCGCAATGCCTACGATTTCGCCCGCGCGCACTGTCAGGTCGATGCCCTTGACGCGCTCGACCCCGGCCTGATCCGTGACGCGCAGGTTTTCAATTTCAAGTATGGGTTTGCCGGGCTTCGCAGGCACTTTGTCCACTTGCAGCAGAACTTTGCGACCGACCATAAGCTCGGCCAGTTCCTGCGGGTTTGTCTCAGCCGTCTTCACCGTGGCCGTCATCTGGCCGCGTCGCATGACGGATACGGTGTCGGTGGCCTCCATGATCTCACGCAGTTTGTGCGTGATCAGGATGATGGTCTTACCTTCTTCGCGCAGCCGGTCGAGGATGCGGAAAAGCTGATCGGCCTCTGCTGGGGTCAACACGCCGGTGGGTTCGTCGAGGATCAGGATCTCGGCCCGGCGGTAAAGCGCCTTTAGGATTTCCACGCGCTGCTGCATGCCAACACCGATCTCGTCGATGCGTTTGTCGGGATCGACAAACAGCTCGTATTCTTCTTCCAGAGCTTTCAGCTCTTTTCTGGCCTTCGCCAGTGACCGGGCCAGCAGGCCACCATCTTCGGCACCGAGCACGATGTTTTCCAGAACGGTGAAGTTTTCCACCAGTTTGAAATGCTGGAACACCATCCCGATGCCGGCAGCAATTGCGGCCTGACTGTCGGGAATATCGGTCTTGGATCCGTTAATCCAAATCTCACCTTTATCGGCTTTGTAGAAGCCGTAGAGGATGCTCATCAGCGTGGATTTGCCCGCACCGTTTTCACCGATGATCCCATGGATCGTTCCGGGGGCGACGCTGATAGAGATGTCTTTGTTGGCCTGAACCGGCCCAAAGGCTTTGGAAATCCCTTTGAGCTCAATGGCGGGGACGGTCATGTCTTGTCCTTGGGTTGCCGAAAGGGCCGCATGCGGCAGAGTGGATGCGAGGCGGAAGGTAAACCCCCGCCCCGCGTGATCTTAGAACTGCAGTGCGGGGCAGCTGTCGTTCTCGTAATAGGCGACCACGTTGATGTTGCCATCGATGATGCCATTGCGGGCCTCTTCAACCGCGCCCTTCATGTCATCCGACACCAGCGCCGCGTTGTTGTCGTCCATCGCAACGCCCACGCCTTCTTCGGCCAGACCCATGGTGAAGACACCGGTTTCAACACCTTCGCCCGCCTTCATCGCGTCGTACACGGCAACGTCCACGCGCTTGAGCATCGAGGTCAGGACCTTGCCCGGGTGCAGGTGGTTCTGGTTGCTGTCCACGCCGATCGACAGGATGCCTTCGTCAGCTGCGGTCTGCAGAACACCAACACCGGTGCCGCCAGCGGCCGCATAGATCACATCAGCGCCCTGGCTGATCTGTGCCTTGGTCAGTTCCGAACCCTTCACCGGGTCGTTCCATGCCGCCGGAGTCGTCCCGGTCATGTTGGCAACAACCTCAATATCCGGGTTCACAGCCTTGGCACCTTGCGCATAGCCGCAGCCAAAGTGGCGGATCAGCGGGATATCCATACCGCCGATAAAGCCGACGGTGCCCGATTCGGATGCCATGGCGGCCATCATGCCTACCAGATACGAGCCCTCATGCTCGGCAAAGCTGACCTGACGAATGTTCGGATTTTCCAGCCAGTTCACGTCAACGGCGACGAACTTGGTGTCGGGATAGTCACCGGCAACAGCCGAAAGCGGATCCGCCATTGCGAAACCCATGGTGATGATCGGGTTGGCACCCGCCTCAGCAAAGCGGCGCAGGGCCTGTTCACGCTGGGCTTCGGATTGCAGTTCGATCTCGCGGTAGGTACCGCCGGTTTCATCAGCCCATCGCTGCGCGCCGTTATGCGCAGCCTCGTTGAAGGATTTGTCAAACTTACCACCCAGGTCAAAGATCAGGGCCGGTTCGGCAAGCGCTGCACCTGCGGTCAGCGCAACACCCGCGGCGGCGCTCATCAAGGATTTCATCAGGGTCATTGGTTACTCCCGTTGGTTATTGTTAGTCGGAGCCAAGATAGCCCCGTTTACCCACTATGAGCGAGCATAACTGTTGTGATGGCGGGAATTAAGTCCGTTTGCAACATCGATGGTCAACTGATTTTTGACCATATGGTCGAAAAAAATGCAGTTGCCCCTAGGGGAGGGTGCATTCCATGACGATTGCGTCGGCGTTTTGCGCGTTTTCTCGGACATAATAGGCTTTTCGAACGCCGCATTTTTGGTAAGCGCAGCTTTCGTACAGACTCAGCGCAGGATGGTTGTCCGCCGCAACCTCAAGAAACGCGCGTGTTGCGCCCAGTTCAAAGGCCCTGTTGTGCCAGTTTTTCATGCAATGGAACGCCAATCCCTGCCGTTGTTGGCTCGGGTGAGTCGCGAGTGTCAGTAGCTCGGCCTCATCCGCGATAACCTGAAACACCGCAAAGCAGTGCGGCGTGCCAATGCAATGCGTAAAACGGTTGGCCAGCAGTTGGCCGAATTCACCGGCTGACCACGGACGCGCCTGCTGAAAGGCGGCCGCGTGGGTGGATGCCATGTCCTGCGGGGTCATCCGTCCAAAAGGGCCGGAGGCGTGTCGCGCGACGGTGCCGCGTCTGCGGGGCGCACATAAAGCGGCGCAGGTGGACCCTGAACCGTGCGCCACCGCCGCGCAGCGACACGCGCGATCGCCCCCGCGATATCCTGCGGTTGATCGCAGAAATAGAGCGGGCCGAGTTGTTCTGCTTCGTCCTTCGGTATCAGCTGCGGTGGCCCATCCGCCGTTTGCACGTACACCTGATCTCGCGGGGCCGTAACAGCCGGGATTCGTCCCGCTGGAGCCATATCAGCCAACGCGTCGAAACCCGAGACACCGACTGCCGGTGCATTCAGGCCGAGCGCCAGCCCGCGGGCGGCCGACACCGAAATGCGGATGCCGGTAAAATTGCCCGGACCGACCCCGACACCAATTGCGCCCAGGTCTTTCCATGAGCAGTTGTGATCGTTCAGCAGTTCGGCGAGGAAGGGCATCAGCCGCTCTGCCTGGCCGCGCGTCATTGCCTCGGCGCGGGTTTCGATGATTTGACCCCCATGCATCAAAGCGGCCGCGCAATGCGCGGCCGATGTATCAAATGCAAGAATTGTTGGTTCAGACGGCAACAGGGCGAACCTCGGTCACTTCGGGGATGTAGTGACGCAGCAGGTTTTCGATCCCCATCTTCAGCGTCAGCGTCGAGGACGGGCAACCAGCGCATGCTCCTTGCATATGCAGGTAAACCACGCCGCGATCAAACCCGTGGAACGTGATGTCGCCCCCATCCTGGGCCACAGCCGGGCGCACACGGCTGTCCAGCAAGTCTTTGATCTGATTGACAACTTCAGCATCTTCGCCGGTATGTTCCGCATGGCCCGAGGCCGTTTGGGCATCCGCGCCCATGACCGGCTGACCGGACTGATAATGCTCCATCACCGCGCCCAGAATGGCGGGTTTGATGTGATCCCACTGAACGTCATCCGACTTGGTAACAGTGACGAAGTCATTGCCAAAAAACACACCCGTCACGCCGTTAACGCCGAAAACACGTTTGGCCAATGGTGACTTTTCGGCAGCTTCCGCGCTTGGGAAATCTGCAGTGCCTGCGTCCAGAACCGTCTGTCCGGGCAGGAATTTCAGTGTGGCCGGGTTTGGTGTGGATTCGGTTTGGATAAACATGGCGCGGCTCCGTTTTCGTTGCACCTGATATGCGCGTCCGGGCGAGCGAAGTCAAGATTTGGAACCGTTCTAAATTGTGGCCTCAAACTTCAGAGGCCAGCGAAATCGCCTGATCCAAGCGGTCATCCCCCCAAAACAACTCGTCCCCGACCACAAAGCTCGGTGCGCCGAAGATGCCTTTTGACTTGGCCCGCGCCACTTGTTCGAACAAAGCCGCCTTGATCTCTGGATCGCTTGTCCATTCGATGAGGTTCTCGGGAAGGCCCGCCGAACCGAGGCAGTCCCGCAAAACGGTTTGATCGGAAATATCCTGCCCCTGTCCAAACTGGGCATGGTACACGGCCCGGACAAATGCCGCCTTTTTCTGACCTTGCTCAACCGCCAGCGCCAACCGCGCTGCGTTCAGACTGTTTTGTGGGAACGCGCCGTGTCGGCGAAGCGGCAGGCTTCGTTCCGCGCAAAGCCTTTCCATGTCGCGCCACATGTACTGACCCTTGGCCGGGTACAGGTTGAACGGTGAGTTATTCCAGCCCTGTTCGGCAAATATTGGACCCAGAAGAAACGGCTGCCATTCAACGGCCACGCCCTTTTGCGCGGCGTCATTCTCAATGCGCATGGCGCTGAGATAGGAATAGGTCGACGCAAAGTCGAACCAGAACTGCACATTTTGTGCCATGGGGTTGCCTCAGGTAATGGCTTCCAGTTTTTCTTTGCTAAGATCACCGGGCACAATCGTTATCGGGATGGGCAAGCTGCCGGAATTGCGCGTCAGTTGCGTGACCAGAGGGCCCGGCCCCTTTTTGTCTGTGCCCGCGCCCAGAACCAGCACGCCAATCTCTTGATCTGATTGAACATGGGCGATGATTTCGGGCACCGGGTCACCTTCGCGGATCGCCAACTCGGGTTCGACACCCTGTTTGTCGCGCATCCATTTGGCGAAGACTTCGTAATGCGCATGGATTCTTTCGCGCGCCTCTTCGCGCATAACCTCGGCCACTCCAATCCAGTGGTTGAACTCATCCGGAGGGATGACGGACAAAATGGTGACGCCACCGCCGGTATGGGCGGCGCGCATCGCCGCAAAACGCATCGCGTTCAGGCATTCGCGACTGTCATCCAGTATGACCAGGAATTTGCGCATGAGTGACCTCTGTTATTTCGGGCGATCATGCCCCAGCCTAAGCGCGCTGGCAACACAGACGCTTTTGACAACAATCAGCGATTGCTGAGGGCCCAGTCCCAGTAAAGCTCACGCGCGCGGCGTGCGATTGGGCCGATCTGGTATTGTGTGTCCTCATATGCAGTGACCGGAGTGATCTTGTTCATGTTTCCGGTCATGAACACCTCATCCGCATTTCGAAAATCTTCGAAACTGAGGATGGATTCGTGCACGGTCACACCGTCGGCCCTCAGATTATCAATGTGACGCGCCCGCGTGATTCCGGCCAAAAAAGTGCCGTTTGGAACCGGGGTAAAGACCTCGCCATCACGGACCATGAAGATATTGGCTGTCGCCGTTTCCGCCACATGGCCCAGTGCATCCGCGACCAGAGCGTTGGAAAAGCCCTTTGAGCGGACCTCCTGCAACATACGGGCATTGTTGGGATAAAGGCATCCGGCTTTGGCGTTGACCACAGCGGATTCCAATACCGGGCGGCGGAACCGCGTGTTGGCGAGGGTGGCTGACGCCGCCTCGGGTGCCATCGGGATTTCTTCCAGACAGATCGCGAAACCGGTGCTGTTTTCTTGCGGGATGATGGCGGTTTGATCCCCGTCCAGACCCCAATACATCGGCCGAATATAGATCGCGGCATCCGACGGGTAGGCGGCAAGACCCTCGCGAATAATCTCGACCATCTGTTCGACTGAGACGGTTGGCGTCAGCATCAACGCCTCGGCCGAGCGGTTCACACGCGCGCAATGGGCGTTCAGGTCAGGGGCCAGCCCTTCGAAATAGCGCGCGCCGTCAAAGACAGATGAACCAAGCCACGCGCCGTGATCAGCCGCGCGCATGATTGGGGCGTCCCCGTCATGCCACTGACCATCGAAATAGGTGCGGATGTTTTTGCCGACTGCCATGACGCCCTCCCAAGCTTTGGGCAAACCTAGGAGGGCGGCTGGCTGACGTCCAGCGCAATCAGACCTGTTTGGGGCCAACCATTCCCACGATTTCGTAGGTCTGCTGCAGGATCGGGGCCGCGATGGCCCGTGCCCGCTCTGCGCCCCCGGCAAGAATGCGGTCGATCTCGGATTGATCAGCCATCAACCGTGACATCTCGGATGAGATCGGAGCCAGCTTGGACACAGCCAGTTCCGCCAGCATCGGCTTGAATTCACCGAATTGCTTGCCTCCGGCCTCGGCCAATACTTGTTCGACCGACTGATCGCTGAGCGCGGCGTAAATGTTCACCAGATTGCGCGCCTCGGGGCGGTCCTCAAGCCCATCAACCTCGGACGGCAGCGCATCCGGATCGGTCTTGGCCTTGCGAATCTTCTTGGCGATCGTGTCGGCATCATCGGTCATGTTGATGCGGCTCATGTCGGAAGGATCTGACTTGGACATCTTCTTGGCCCCGTCTCGCAGGCTCATGACACGGGTCGCGGCACCCTTGATCACCGGCTCGGTCAACGGAAAGAAATCAACGCCGAAATCATGGTTGAACTTGGTCGCGATGTCGCGCGTCAGCTCCAGGTGCTGTTTCTGGTCATCACCCACGGGGACGTGGGTCGCGTGATAAACCAGGATATCCGCTGCCATCAGCGCCGGATAGGCGAACAGACCCAACGAGGCATTCTGAGCATTCTTACCGGCCTTGTCCTTGAACTGCGTCATCCGCTGCATCCAGCCCAGACGTGCGACGCAATTAAAGATCCATGCCAGTTGCGCGTGTTCCGGCACCTGGCTTTGGTTGAACAGGATCGACTTTTCGGGATCAAGGCCCGAGGCGATGTAACCTGCACACAGCTCTCGTGTCGCGTGCTGCAGCTCTTTGGGGTCCTGCCAGACGGTGATCGCGTGCAGATCGACCATGCAATAGATCGTCTCATAGTCCGAGCCCTGCATACGAACCCAGTTCCGCAGAGCACCCAGATAGTTGCCAAGGTGCAGGTTGCCGGACGGCTGTGCACCGGAAAACACGCGCGGTGTAAACTGGGTCTCGGTCATCGAAGGGAACTCCCGTCTGGAAAAATAAGCCTCCGTCGCTTACCCATGAGGCCAAGGGACGTCAACAGCCGCGAAAGGCCAGCCCAATGAGCAGTGAGCAATATACACCCGCCGTGAACCCCTTGCCGCCCGTCGTTGTGGCGTTGGTTCTGTTCATTATCGGGATCGAACTGGCCTTCACACTGGGCGCGCGCGGGCTGGTCGGAGGACCCGCGGCAGTCGGTTGGCGTCTGGACGCGTTGCAGCACTATTCGTTCTCGCCCGACATCTTCGATTGGATGGTCGAGAATGGGCGCTGGCCGGTGGAACATCTGATCCGGTTCGTGACCTATCCCTTTGTGTCCGCCAACTTCACGCAGGCGATATTTGTCTGCGTCTTCGTTCTTGCCATGGGCAAAATGGTGGCGGAAGTGTTTGGAAGCCTGCAAATGCTGGCGATCTTCGTCCTTTCTGGGGTCGGAGGTGCATTGCTTTATGCGCTGTTGCTCGATCCGCGTTACCCGCTGGTCGGAGGCTTCCCGCCGGTCTACGGGCTGATCGGCGCATTCACATGGATTTTGTGGCGCAGGCTGTCGTTGGTGGGCGAAAACCAATCGCGCGCCTTCAGCCTGATCGCTGTTCTGATGGGCATCCAACTTTTGTTTGGGCTGCTTTTCGGCGGCACTTTGGACTGGGTCGCGGATTTGGGCGGCTTTGCAACCGGGTTTGCCCTGTCGTTCTTGCTGGCTCCGGGCGGGTGGGCGCGGATTGTTCGACGTATCCGCCGTGATTGATCAAGACCGCCGCAAGGCCTTTTTGAACTCCGAGATTTCAAAAGCACGCAGAAGGTGGCCAAGCAGGAAATATGTCGCTGCAGCAACCACGATCAGCGCAAGCAGTGCCAAGTAGCGCCAGCCTGGCAACTGGAACGTCCATCCAAACAATTGGATTGCAGTGTAGAGAACGATGCCCATCCCAATGGACGCTGCAACGATCCGCCATGCGCGACGCTTGAACCGGTCATCGAACCGGGCCTCTTCTCCCATGCGCCGCGCGCCAAGGATCAGCAGCCCGACCATCGCCCACCCGGCCGCAGATGCAGCGATTGCGGGCGCGATCCATCCGAGAAGCGGGTACAATCCAAACGCCAGCCCGGCATTCACGACCATGGCCACGACCGCGTAACGGAACGGAGACTGCGTGTCTTCGCGCGCGAAAAACAGTGGTTGCAGCAGTTTCTGCAACATGAAGGCGGGCAGGCCGATACCATAGATTGCCACGGCCAGAGCGGTCGCGGCTGTATCTTCGGCGCTGAATTGCCCGCGCTCGAACAGCACCGAGACCAGAGGTGCCGGGATGATCACAAACGCGACGGTCGAGGGGATGGTCAGCAACAATGTGAACTCTCCGGCGCGCGAATATGCATTGCGCGCGCCCTCCTTGTCACCCGCGCGCAAGCGACGTGAAAGATCGGGCAACAGGACGATACCAACGGCAATCCCGACCACGCCCAGTGGTAGTTGGTAAAGTCGGTCCGCAGCGAACAGCCAGCTTACGGCTTTTTCGGTCTTCGAGGCCACCAGCTGTCCAACCACCAGATTGACTTGCGTGACACCCATGGCCAAGGCAGCCGGGATCGCGATCCGCACCATACGGCGCATCTCGGGGCTGAGTTTGGGCAGACCAGGACGGATGCGAATACCCGCACGTTCGGTCGCGACCCAGACCAAAGCAAGCTGTGCCACACCGGCCATGGGGATGACGGTGATGACCCAGCGGATCACGTCTCCGCCCGAAATGGCCCCGGCGATCAGTGCGGTGCAGGCGAAAATGTTCAGCAAAACCGGTGCTGCGGCGGCAGCGGCGAACCGTCCCGTGGCGTTCAGAACGCCCGAAAACAGTGCGGCCAGAGACATGAACAGGATGTAGGGGAATACGACATAGCCATAGTCCACAGCCAGATCAAAGCGTTCGTCGCCATAAAACCCCTCGGCGGTGATCCAGACCAGCGCGGGCATGAACATCATCGCCAGCCCGACCAGAGCCAGTACGGCAACCGCCAGCAGATTGAACGCGTCCTGCGCGAATCCTTGGGCATTCTCACCGCCTTCCAGCCTTTTCGAGAACATTGGCACGAAGGCCGCGTTGAACGCCCCCTCGGCAAAGAAACGACGGAACATATTGGGTAGTCGAAAGGCCGCGACGAACGCATCCATCACTGGACCTGGGCCGATATAGGCGGTTAGCAGGATTTCCCGCAGGAACCCGAGGATACGACTGGCCAGCGTCCAGAAGCCAACTGTGAACAGCCCAGAAAGCAGCCGGATCTGCTTCATGAGGCCGCGCGCTCGGCGCCTTCGGTGATGGCCTTGCGCAGTTTGGCTTCAAGCGCGCGTTGCTTGCCGTCCGAGTGGTATTTAAGCCCGAACATATCCTTGACGTAGAACGTATCGACAACCTGTTCGCCATAGGTCGCGATCACCGCATTGGCAATATAGACATTGGCGGCTGCCAAGGCGCGGGCCAGATCATAAAGCAGGCCGGGACGGTCGCGGGTATCAACCTCGATGATCGTGTATATTTCTGACCCGTCATTGTCGAAGATGATATGCGTCGGCACTTTAAAGGCGCGTTCGCGTTTCTTGATCTTGTCACGGGACTTCAAGGCTTCCCGTGCCACAACCTCACCCTTGAGGGTTTTGTGGATCATCTGTGTCAGACGCGGCAGGCGGCTGGCCTCGAACGGGTGCCCGTCGGCGTCCTGTATCCAGAACGCATCGGTGACATAGCCGTCTTTGGTCGTATAGCTGCGGGCATCAACCACGTTGGCACCAACCAGTGCCAAAGCACCGGCGATCCGCGCGAAAATTCCCGGATGGTCTGCCATGGCGAAACAGGCGCGGGTGGCATCACGGTCCTCGTCCGGATGCAGTCGGATTTCCATCCCACCGGGATCACCACCGCGGTCCAGGTCCCGCAGCATTTCGGCAAAGACCATTTGTGTCGACAGGTCGAAGCCCTGCCAGTAGGGGTCGTAATGCCGCCCGGTCTCGGTCTTGAGGTCAGCTTTGGACCAGTCGCGCAACTGGCCGCGCAAGGTCTTTTTCGCCTCGGCCCCGCGATTGGCGCGGTTGAGGTCTTCCATCCCCGTTTCCAGTGCCCGTTTGGTTTCCGCATGCAGGGCCCGCAGCAGAGTGGCTTTCCAGTTGTTCCACGTATGCGGGCCGACGCCGCGAATGTCGCACACGGTGAGAACCGTCAGCAGATCCAGCCGTTTGACTGTTTTCACGGCCTTGGCAAAGTCGCGAACCGTGCGCGGATCAGAGATATCGCGTTTCTGCGCCATGTCCGACATCAGCAGGTGATACCGCACCAGCCATTCGACCGTTTCCGCATCTTTCTTGTTCAGCCCTAACCGTGGCGCGACCTTGCGGGCAATCTGAGCCCCAAGGATCGAGTGATCCTCGGGCCGGCCCTTTGCAATGTCGTGCAGCAGCAGCGCAACGTAGAGAACCTTGCGATTGACACCATCCTTCAGGATCGAGGAAGCCAAAGGCAGGGATTCCACCAACTCGCCGCGTTCGATCTGGGCAAGATTGACGATGCACTGGATCGTATGCTCGTCCACCGTATAGCTGTGATACATGTTGAACTGCATCATGGCGACGATGTGCTCGAATTCCGGCACGAAGGCCGACAGGACGCCCAGTTCGTTCATGCGCCGGAGGGCACGTTCGGGATTGCCATGTTTCAGCATCAGGTCGAGGAAAATGCGCTGCGCTTCCTTGTCCCCACGCATGTCGTCGTCGATCAGCGAAAGGTTGGCGCTCACCAAACGCATTGCGTCCGGGTGGATCAACATACCAGTACGCAAACCCTCTTCGAACAGACGCAGAAGGTTCAGTTTGTCGGCCAAAAATTTGTCGGGGTCAGCCACGTCAAGGCGACCATGCACGACTCTGTAGCCGGGTTTGACCCTGGGGCGGCGGCGGAAGATACGCTCCAGCAGCGGCGCGTTCTTCATGTGCGTCGCCTCCAGCTTGGTCAGGAAGATGCGGGTCAATTCCCCGACTTTGGTCGCCTCACGGAAATAGCGCTGCATAAAGACTTCGACCGCGCGCCGCCCTGCACGATCCGTGTATCCCATGCGATCAGCGACTTCGACCTGAAGGTCGAAAGTTAACTGTTCGGTCGCACGGCCCGTTACCAGATGCAGATGAGACCGGACGGCCCATAGAAACTCTTCGGCTTCTGTAAACGTCTTTAGCTCGTCAGCCGTTACCAGCCCCAGCGGTACAAATTCGGCAACGTCCTGCACGTCATAGATATACTTCGCAATCCAATAGAGCGATTGCAGATCGCGCAACCCGCCTTTGCCCTCTTTGACATTGGGCTCGACCATATAGCGCTCGCCCTGCTTGATATGGCGTTCATCACGTTCCTGTAGCTTGGCTTCGATGAACTGGCGTTCACTGCCCTTGAACAGGTCCTCGCGCAGACGCTTTTTCAGTTCCTCGCCCAAAGCGGCCTCACCCGCGAGATAGCGCTGTTCCAGCATCGCCGTGCGAATCGTGAAATCATCGCCGCCAAGGCGCAGGCAGTCTTTGATCGTCCGCGAGGAATGCCCGACCTTCAACCGCAGGTCCCACAAGATATAGAGCATCGATTCGATGACGCTCTCTGCCCAGGCGGTGATTTTGTAGGGCGTCAGGAACAGCAGATCGACGTCAGACGCCGGGGCCATCTCGCCGCGCCCATAGCCGCCGACAGCCAAAACGGCGATCTTTTCGCCCTGCGTTGGCGTGGCCACCGGGTGCAGGTCCTGGCTGGCCACCTGCATGGCGGTACAGACCAGACCATCCGTCAGATAGGTATAGGAATGCGTCAACGGTCGCGCATCGAAAGGGCGTTGCGCGAAGGCGTCCGCAATGACTTGCCGTCCGGCCTTTTGAGCGTCGCGCAATACTCGCACGGTTTCATTGCGCCGTGAGGTGTTGTCCGAAGCGTTTTCGAAGGCTTCCGACAACTTGGCCATAACGGCAGCGCTGTCGAATATTTCATCAGCCGGACAGATCAACTCACCCCTTGAGGTGAGCGTCAGAGCCGGTCGATCAGAAACCGGCGCCAGAGAAGCTTTGTGGGGCAGGGTCAATCACTACTACCTGTTTATTCTGGATCGTGGCGACAGCCAGACCACGTTCATTCGTACCGTTCGAGCGCAGACGGAAAATACCACCAACACCCTGGAAACCAGCGTTTTGCGTCAGTGCCGACGCCGAAAGCGCGTCAGATTTGCCTTGGCTGACCAGGGCGGCAATGGCGGCGATGCCGTCATAAGCCAGGCCGCTGATAGGATGCGGAGCCTCGCCATAGGTGTTGTTGTACCGCTGGCGATAGGCCTGCGCCTTCGCCGGGTCAGGTAGCGCGAACCAACCGCCCTGTACACCCGGCAATTCCAATGTCTGCGACGGGATATCCCACCGTGTCAGGCCTATATACTGCGTGGTTGAGGGCGAAACCCCGGCTTCGGGCAGCAGCTGAGAAAGCAGTGGCAATGCGCCAGCCGTTGTCGCCGTCAGAAAAACCGAGTCTGCGGCAGTTGAATCCACCGTCGCCTTGATGGTGGGAACCGAGTTGATCACACCTTGTTGTGACCGATCATAGCCGACCGTGCCCGAATTGGCGACGCGGCTGGAACTGAGGGCCGTCGCAATCGCCGACTGACCAAGCTGCCCGGCCGAGTCGTTGCTGTGCACGATGACCATACCGGTTTTGCCTTGGGCCCCGGCGTAGTTGACCAGCCTGTTGGCCGTGTTTCCGAAGGTCGGGCCAAGAACGAATACGTTGCCGCCCGCAATGGTGGGGTTGTTGGAGAAGGACAGCACGTTAACGTTGTTGTTCAGAACTGCCAGACCCGCCGCGTTGGCAGCCTGTGCGTAAACCGGCCCCAGAATGATCTTTGCGCCGTCCGCCACGGCCTGCTGCGCCACCGCCGATGCAGTGCCCGCACTGCCCGCCGTGTCGTAGACCCTCAGGTCGATCTGAACATTCTGCAGATCCGACATTGCCAGACGTGCCGCGTTTTCGAGGCTGCGGGCCAAGGCCAGATCGCCGGATTGCGGTGAGCCGCTTGGAACCAGAAGGGCAACGGGAACAGGTTTGGATGCGTCAACAGACGGCCCTCCGCCCAGACCGCCAGGCTCGCATGCGGCGAGGAATGCGGCGGTGGCCAGAACAGCGGCGGATTTCGCCAACTTGCGAACGGGCTTGCAAACGGTAAACATCTAAATGAAAACTCCCTGTCCCGGCGGCTTGGGGTGCCACCATTCTGTTAGGCCGCGATAATAAACGTCACGCTGTGAGGGTCCAGCTTTGAATTTCCAAAAAACCAGATTGAGCGCGGGCCTGTATTTTGTTGCTACCCCCATAGGGGCCGCGCGCGACATAACGCTCAGAGCGCTTGATATTCTGGCCTCGGCAAATGTGATCGCAGCCGAAGATACGCGCAGCTTGCGGCGGTTGATGGAAATTCACGGAGTGCCGCTCGATGGTCGACGTGTCCTGGCCTATCACGATCACAGCGGTGCCGCTGCACGCGGTAAGCTGATGGGCGCGCTTGCTGAAGGAAAGTCAGTTGCTTATGCGTCAGAAGCCGGAATGCCGCTGATCGCCGATCCCGGCTATGATCTGGGGCGGCAGGCTGCGGAAGATGGTCACATGGTCACATGCGCGCCCGGCCCCTCGGCGGCATTAATGGCGCTGACACTTGCTGGGCTTCCGACGGATGCGTTCTTTTTCGCCGGGTTTTTGCCCAACGCGTCCGGCGCTCGGCGATCCCGGATCGAGGCGCTCCGAGATGTGCCCGGAACTTTGGTCTTCTACGAGTCGCCCAAACGTGTTGCCGCCTGTCTGCGCGACCTAACTTCGGTGCTGGGGGAAGATCGGCAGGCAGCGATGTGTCGGGAGCTGACCAAGAAGTTCGAAGAAGTCCGGCGCGGGTCGTTAGGTGATTTGGCTGCTGGCGTCGAGGGCCAGAATGTCAAAGGCGAGATCGTTCTGCTCGTGGATCGCGGTCATTCGGAAAGCGTTAACGAATCTGACGTAGAAGAGGCGTTAAAACGCGCGTTGGAGACGCATTCGGTTCGCGATGCGGCTGATCTGGTGTCGCAGATGTATAAATTGCCGCGCCGCCCGATTTATCAAAAGGCGTTGAAGCTGGGAAAGGGATGACATGACCGCACGCTCTGAACGCAGCTCGGTTTCTTATCATGCGGGGCAGGCGGCGGAAGCCAGCGTTGCGGCAGAGTACGAACGGCGCGGGTTCTCCATCCTTCGTCGCCGCTGGCGCGGTGCCGGGGGTGAAATCGACCTGATCGCCCGTGATACAGAGGGCTTGGTGTTCATCGAGGTCAAGAAAAGCCGCAGCTTCGACATGGCCGCCGCTCGGATCAACCGTCGGCAAATGGAACGGATCTGTGCCTCGGCGGCGCAATTCGTGGAAAAGGAACCGGGTGGTCAACTGACCAATATGCGGTTCGACGCGGCTTTGGTGGATGGCTCCGGCGCGGTTCAAATCATCGAAAATGCCTTTGGTCAGACCTGACACCCATTGAACCCTTGGGTCTGCTGGGCCATGTATCTGGCGTGAATTTGAGGGACACGCCATGAAAATCGCCTTTCAGATGGACCCGATCGGGGCCGTGGATATCAACGCCGACAGCTCATTCCGTCTGGCCGAAGAGGCGCAGGCCCGTGGTCATGAGCTGTTTTTCTACGGACCGGATCAACTGGCCTATCAAGAAGGCCGGATCACGGCGCGTGGTCAGGACATGAAGGTCCAGCGGGTTCCTGGTGACCCTGCCGTTTTGGGCCAAGAGCGTGAGGTCGATCTGGCCGATTTCGACGTTGTCTGGCTGCGCCAGGACCCTCCGTTCGACATGCACTACATCACATCGACGCATCTGCTGGATCGCTTGAAGGGTCAGGCGCTGGTGGTCAACGACCCGTTCTGGGTGCGGAACTATCCGGAAAAACTGTTGGTACTCGACTTTCCGGACTTGACCCCGCCGACCACCATCGCGCGCGACCTGCGCACGATCAAAGCGTTCAAGGAAAAACACGGCGACATCATCCTCAAGCCGCTTTATGGAAACGGAGGAGCGGGCGTATTCCGACTGGACGCAAGCGATCGCAATCTGACGTCTTTGCATGAGCTGTTCACCGGTTTCTCGCGTGAGCCTTTGATTGTTCAGAAGTTTCTGCCGGACGTCAGCAATGGCGACAAGCGCGTGATTCTGGTGGACGGAGAGCCGGTGGGAGCGATCAACAGGGTTCCGGCGCAGGGCGAAACACGTTCGAACATGCATGTCGGCGGGCGGCCCGAAAAGATCGGACTGTCAGAACGCGACCGGGAAATCTGCGCTGCGATCGGACCGCTGCTAAAAGAAAAAGGTCAGATTTTTGTCGGCATCGACGTGATCGGAGATTACCTGACCGAGATCAACGTTACCTCGCCAACCGGTATTCAGGAACTTGAGCGCTTTGACGGCGTCAATATCGCCGAAAAGATCTGGCAAGCGATTGAGGCAAAGGTCTAGGCAAAAGTCTTGGCGCTGATCCTGAAACTCAGGGCCTCGGCGACATGTGGCCGCCGAACATCCGGCGCACCGTCGAGATCGGCAATAGTGCGGGCAACGCGCAGGATGCGATGAAACGCCCGCGCCGACAGGCCAAATCGCTCGGCAGCTTTCAGCAGCAGATCTTTGCCTTCAGCATCCGGCGCGGCAATGTCTTCCAGAATTTTGCCCTCGACATCCGCATTTTGGCGGGTTGCTGGCGTGTCGTGAAACCGTTCAGCCTGAATTGCGCGGGCTTGCTCCACGCGCGCGGCGACGGTCGCTGAACTGTCGCCGGATGGGGGCAGGTCCAGATCGGTGAACCCGACCGGAGGCACCTCAATCCGCAAATCAAACCGGTCCATCAGCGGTCCGGAAATGCGACCCAGATAATCTTCACCACAAACAGGCGCGCGTGAGCAGGCACGAGCAGGATCAGTCAGGTAACCGCATTTACAGGGGTTGGCCGCCGCGACCAGCATGAACCGGCATGGGTATTTCACATGGGCATTGGCACGCGCGACCATCACCTCGCCGGTCTCGATGGGTTGGCGCAGGGTTTCCAAAACGGTGCGGGGAAATTCGGGGAATTCGTCCATGAACAAAACGCCGTTGTGGGCCAGGGAGATCTCGCCCGGTTTCGCCCCTTTGCCGCCGCCGACGATCGCAGCCATTGACGCAGTATGGTGCGGCTCACGGAATGGGCGGGTTCGACTGATGCCGCCTTCGTCCAGCAATCCGCACAGGGACTGTATCATCGAGGTTTCCAAGGCCTCAGTAGGCGTCAAAGGCGGCAATATGCCCGGCAGCCGCGCGGCCAACATGGATTTGCCGGAACCGGGCGTGCCGATCATGATCATGTGGTGCCGTCCGGCGGCCGCGATCTCCAGCGCACGCTTGGCGCGTTCCTGTCCCTTGACGTCACGCAAATCGCGCGCGCTGGGCGCAAGATTGACCTCGCCGGGCTGCGCAGTGGGCAAAGGGGCCTGGCCGGAAAAATGTCGCACGACATCCCCCAAAGACCCGGCCCCGATCACCTGCGTGGCGTCGACCCAGGCGGCCTCGGCGCTGGAGGCGCGGGGGCATAGCAGCGTGCGATCCTCGGCTGCGGCGGTCATGGCGGCGGGCAGAGCGCCGACGACTGGAACCAGCGATCCGTCAAGGGATAATTCCCCCAACGACACCGAACCTTCGGCGGCGTCCTGCGGGATGATATCCAGCGCCGACAGCAATGCCACCGCGATGGGCAGGTCAAAATGACTGCCTTCTTTGGGCAGGTCTGCCGGGGACAAGTTGATCGTGATCCGTTTCGATGGCAGCGCAATGGCCATGGCACTGAGCGCGCTGCGCACACGGTCGCGCGCCTCGGATACGGCTTTGTCCGGCAGTCCCACGATGGAAAACGCGGGCAGGCCGGGGGTCACGGCGCATTGCACTTCAACCGGGCGGGCATCAACCCCCTGAAAGGCGACGGTATGAGAGCGGGCGACCATGGAAATCCTGTTCTTGGTTAACAGGACGTTGCTGCCACGGCGGCGGTTTAAGAAACGTTAACGCCCTCGACCATTGCAATGAATTTTGGCCAAGCGCCCGGATCCGCGACGGTTTTGTCACGGCAGAACGGGTTGCAGAAGCCCCAGCGTTGTCCGCCCAGTTCCAAAAAGTCGGCCACGGGCTTGCCAGAATAGGGGCAGGCCGTGTTGATGGAGGGTCCACCTGAAACTGCCTTTGCCTGTGATCCACCGATAGGCCAGGGCTTAGATGCCAGTTCTATCGCGTATGGAAAAGGGTCGTATTGCACGGTTAAGCCCATGGCACGCCATTGGCGGACGGCCGTGTCTGCCAGCAGAGTCAAGCAATAGGTCCGGTTGGCTTCGGAAACGGGCAGACCATATCCGATGATCCGTGCGGCAACCGGAGTATAGAATACGTCGGCCAGCGAATAAGATCCAAACAAAGGTCCTTCGGTCGAGCCGGAAATCTGGCGTGCGTGAGCCCAAAGGGTCTCGATCCGCTCTAGATCTGCGAGGGTTTCCGGACTGGGTGTGAACCCGTCCCAACACTGCAACAATTGCATGGGGCATTCGCTGCGCAGGGCGTTGAATCCTGCGACCATCTCGGCACAGAGCCAGCGGGCGGTGGCGCGTGCCGCGGGATCGGTTGGCCAAAGACCTGCATCCGGGTGACGCTCGGCCAAGGTTTCGGCCATAGCGAGGCTTTCGCCGACGACCGTGCCGTCGGGTAGACGCAGGGCGGGTACGAGGCGCGCCGGGGCCAGAGGTTTCATGTCCTCAGCCATTGTCCCGGAATAGAGGCCAATCATGTGGCTGCGATAGGGCAGGCCGAACTTTTCCAGCATCAGCCAACCGCGCATGGACCAACTGGAAAACAGCCGGTCGCCTATAAACAAATCATAAGTCATAAGGCAACGATGTCCGAACGCATCCGATCCGTAAATCAGAGAATTGTGCGGCGTCCAATCACGGAAGGTGATTGATCCGACCAACCGACCAGTTGTCGCCGTGATGGGTGACGTCCGTGACGGACAGATTGTCGATGCGGTGGCTGAACGCGTCTTGCGCGGTAACCCCCAGCGCACGTTGGACCTGAGTCAGGATGACGCCGAAATGGGCCACAACGATCAGATCTTGCCCGGTATATTCGGCGATTAGCGCATCAATCGCTCGGTCCACGCGGGTGCAGACCTCGTTCCAACTTTCGCCACCCGGCGGGCGAACGTCGCCCGGGTTGTCCCAATAGGCAAACGCCAGTTCGGGATCTTCCGCTTCGATTTCGCGAAAGGCGCGCAATTCCCATGTTCCGAAATTGATCTCTCGTAAATCTGTGTGATGTGGCAGGCGGCGGCGGTCTCCCTGAATGGCAGTAGCCGTGTCTGCCGCACGAGAAAGGTCAGAAGAGATGACCAGCGCCGCCGAAGGCAGGTGGTCCTGCATCCGGGAAATCGCCTCAGAGTCGCTGAGATCAGCGGGAAGGTCCGACCAGCCCACCATGGTTTTGGCATGGGTCGGCCCGTGGCGCACCAGATGCAGGCGGGTCATGGAAGCTCTCCCTTCAAAACCTGAGGCAATCCTGCGGTCACCTGGACGACCAGATCCGCCTGCGCGGCAAGTGCGATGTTCAGTCGGCCCTGCGCCTCTCGGAATCGCCGCGCCAGCGCGTTGTCGGGCACAATTCCATGCCCGACCTCGTTCGAGACGATCACGATCTGGGCCTGGCACCCCCCCAGCGCCGTTAACAAGTCGGCCTGTGCCTGCGGGATGTCTGATTCAGCCATCATATGGTTGGTCAGCCACATGGTCGCGCAATCGATCAGACAAACCTGATCTTCCGCCAGATTGGCCAGGGCAGGTCCAAGGTCCACAGGTGCCTCAATTGTAAGCCAACCGCTGCCGCGTTGGGCAATGTGCCTCTCAACCTTGCCGTGCATCTCATCATCAAACACTTGTGAAGTCGCGAGGTAAACTCTGCTTTTCCCCGTGGATTCAACAAGATGCTCTGCATATAGCGACTTGCCGGACGCGGCCCCGCCCAGGACAAAGGTTAAACTGGCGTGCAAAGTTGTTACCTTTCCAGTGATCCAACCGGTGTTGTTCTGCGTATCGATGACAAATCGACAAGGCAAGCCCGGCTCGTCGCCTGTGAAAAGGGGAGGTTTTCATGGCACTGGACACCGCGAATGAATTTTCAATGTCCCGAAAGGCAATGAAGGCCGAATTGCTGGATGCCGAGACCGAACTGCGTCTGGCATACGCGTGGCGCGATGATCGTGATGAACAGGCACTGCACCGACTGATTACGGCTTATATGCGCTTGGCGATTTCGATGGCCGCCAAGTTCAAGCGCTATGGCGCACCGATGAATGACCTGATCCAAGAGGCCGGTCTTGGACTGATGAAAGCCGCCGACAAGTTCGATCCAGATCGGGGTGTGCGCTTTTCGACCTATGCTGTTTGGTGGATCAAGGCCAGCATTCAGGACTACGTGATGCGCAACTGGTCGATGGTTCGGACCGGCTCGACCTCGTCGCAGAAATCTCTGTTTTTCAATATGCGCCGCGTTCAGGCGCGGCTTGAGCGCGAGGCGGCCACAGAAGGGATGGAGCTGGACCGGCACCAGCTGCACCAGATGATCGCAACCGAGATCGGTGTGCCGCTGCGTGATGTCGAAATGATGGAGGGGCGTCTGTCAGGCTCGGATTTCTCGCTGAATGCCGTGCAGTCGGCAGATGAAGAAGGGCGAGAATGGATTGATGCCCTTGAGGATGACAGCGAGCAAGCCGCCGAGACCGTCGAGAACCGGCATGACACCGAACAACTAAGGGATTGGCTGGTGACAGCCATGCAGGCTTTGAACGACCGCGAACGCTTTATTGTGCGAGAACGTAAGCTGCGCGAACCGGCGCGGACCTTGGAAAGTCTGGGACAGGAGCTGGGTCTTTCAAAAGAACGCGTGCGCCAGCTTGAGGCCGCCGCTTTTATCAAGATGCGCAAGAACCTTGAAGCGCAGTCCCGCGAGGTGCAACACTTCTTCGCATGAAACCACTTGCGATTCTGGCGGCGCTTATTGCGCTGGTGATATCTTCGGCATCAGCGCTGGCTCGTGGTCTGATTCCTGAGGACATTCTGGACGATATGCGCGCGGCGGATGTCGTGATTTTGGGTGAAATTCACGACAATCCAGATCACCACAAGGTGCAGACCGAGGCACTTGCGGCCATTCAACCCTCGGCGGTTGTCTGGGAAATGGTGACCGAAGAAGGGGCGCAACGTCTGGCGCAAAAAGCTGCGACCAATCCCGAAGAACTGTCTCGAATTCTGCGCTGGGCCGAATCCGGCTGGCCGCCGCTCAGCATGTATTATCCGGTCTTTCAGGCCTCGGATGCGCCGGTCTATGGCGCGATGGTCCCGCGCGCTGCAGCCCGCGCGGCGATGGAACGCGGTGCGGCCACGGCGCTTGGAGCCGATGCGGCGCGGTATGGTTTGACGGTACCTTTGTCGGCCACAGATCAGGCCGCGCGCGAGGCGGATCAACTGGCGGCGCATTGCGATGCCCTGCCCGTTGAAGCTTTGCCTCAGATGGTGGCGATCCAGCGCCTGCGCGATGCGGTGCTGACCCGGGCCATCCTGCGCGCGACTGAAGAAACCGGCGGCCCGGTGGCTGTGATCACCGGCAACGGGCATGCGCGCAAGGATCGCGGCATTCCAACATTTCTGTCGCGTATGCGTCCGGGCCTGAAGGTTTTTGTTCTGGGCCAATCCGAAGATGGCGTGATCTCCGGAGAGTTTGATGCAGTGATCGATAGCCCTACAGTGGATCGCGAAGACCCCTGCAAAGCCTTTGAGTCGCAGAATTAACTGCTGGAACTGTCCTGCGGCCTTGCCTAATGTCGGGGCCGACCGGGACGGGAAGGGCATATCATGCTGGCATCGAAACGCATTCTGCTGATCATCGGCGGTGGGATCGCAGCCTACAAGTCGCTAGACCTCATCCGCCGCCTGCGCGAGCGCGGCGCGGCTGTGACGCCCGTTCTGACCCGCGCTGCCGAAGAGTTCGTGACACCTTTGTCAGTCTCCGCTCTGGCCGGAGAAAAAGTCTATCGCGACCTGTTCGACCTGACGGATGAGGCCGAGATGGGGCATATTCAGCTGTCTCGTTCCGCCGACCTGATCGTTGTCGCGCCCGCGACGGCGGACCTGATGGGCAAAATGGCCGGAGGGTTGGCGAATGATCTGGCATCGACCCTTCTGATGGCAACAGACACGCCCGTGTTGTGCGCACCCGCTATGAATGTACGGATGTGGGATCATCCGGCCACGCAGCGCAATCTGAAGCAATTGCAGGCGGACGGGGTACGTTTTGTCGGGCCGAACGAAGGTGACATGGCCTGCGGCGAATACGGACCGGGCAGGATGTCCGAGCCGCTGGAAATTGTGGCCGCCGTCGAGGCGCAGTTGGGCGATGGTCCGCTGAAAGGCAAACGTGTTCTGGTTACCTCTGGCCCGACGCACGAACCCATCGATCCGGTTAGGTACATTGCCAACCGCTCTTCCGGGGCGCAGGGCACTGCAGTGGCGCGAGCTCTGGCGGCGCTTGGCGCCGAAGTGATCTTTGTAACCGGCCCGGCGGATGTTGCAGCGCCGGAGGGCGTTCAGGTCGTCGCGGTCGAAACCGCCCAGCAGATGTCCGATGCGGTCGACGCTGCTCTGCCCGTTGATGCGGGCGTCTTTGCCGCCGCCGTGGCGGATTGGCGAGTGGCCAGCGCCTCGGACCGGAAGCTCAAGAAAACCCGCGACGGGCTGCCCGCGCTTGAGTTTGCCGAAAATCCGGACATCCTCAAACGCGTCTCGCACATGTCCGAGGGACGTCCGCAGCTGGTCGTCGGATTCGCGGCCGAAACAGATAGCGTGATCGAACATGCGACCGCCAAACGGCTGCGCAAAGGTTGCGACTGGATTGTCGCCAACGATGTCAGCCCCGCGACCGGCATCATGGGTGGCTATGAGAACGCGGTAATCCTGATCTCGGATGACGGGGTCGAAGAATGGGCGCGCATGGGCAAGGACGCAGTGGCCGAACGTCTGGCGGAAAAAATCGCCAACGCGTTGACGCGATAGATCAAGGGAGAGGTCATGGTTGCTATCCGTGTCATTCGCGAGGACGGAGCTGATCCCTCGGTCCCGTTGCCGTCTTATGAAACCAGCGGCGCGGCGGGCGCGGATGTGCGTGCGAATTTGCCGGACAAAACGTCTATGATACTCGAACCCGGTCAACGTGCTTTAGTGCCCACGGGGCTGCGTATCGAGATCCCGCAAGGCTTTGAGGTTCAGGTGCGACCCCGCTCTGGTCTGGCTTTGAAACACGGCATCACCTTGCCCAACACGCCGGGGACAATTGACAGCGATTATCGCGGTCCGCTGGGTGTTATTGTCCTGAACGCAGGGCAGGAAGCGTTTGAGATCACGCATGGCGAACGTATCGCGCAACTGGTCGTCGCCCCGGTTGTTCAGGCTACGTTTGCAGCAGCAGACGCGCTCAGCGAAACCGAGCGCGGGGCGGGCGGATTCGGCTCGACCGGGCGCAACTAGATGCTGCTGGTTTTCATTCTGGCCGCCGGTCTTTGGGGCGTTGGATATTTGGCCGGCGTGTCCCGCACTGCCCGTATGACTTCGATGGCGGTTCTGTTGCTGGGTGTGATCGTCGCGCAATTGGTTTTGCCCGACGGAAACCCATTGCGCGAGGCAACCGGCGGTTCTGCGGCGATGTGGCTGATCCTGGGTGGCTTCGCCCTTCTTGTTCTGGTTTATGGAAGGGTGCTGAAAGCGCTGCGGGACCGCGCAGTGCCCACTTTGCCCGAGGACCCCGCCATGCCATCCGGCCAATTCACCGAGACCGAGCTTGAACGCTATGCCCGTCACATCGTTTTGCGCGAGCTGGGCGGGCCAGGGCAGAAGAAGATGAAGCAGGCCCGCGTGCTGGTGATCGGTGCAGGGGGTTTGGGCGCGCCCGCGTTGCAATATCTGGCCGCTGCCGGGGTGGGCACCATTGGCGTGATCGATGATGATGTGGTCGAGAACGCCAACCTGCAGCGGCAGGTGATCCACCGTGACACAGATATCGGTATGCCCAAGGTGTTCTCGGCCCAGCAAGCGATGCAGGCGCAGAACCCCAACGTGGTTGTTTTGCCTTATCACCGGCGTCTGACCGAGGAAATTGCAAAGGACCTTTTTGCCGATTTCGACCTGATCCTTGACGGCACCGACAACTTCGATACGCGCTATCTGGCCAACCGAACGGCGGTTGCGCTGGGCAAACCTCTGATCTCGGGCGCGTTGTCCCAATGGGAAGGGCAGCTGAGCATCTTTGACCCGGCCAATAACGCACCCTGCTATCAGTGCATCTTCCCCGAGGCCCCGGCTCCTGGACTGGCCCCATCCTGCGCTGAGGCTGGTGTGATTGGTCCGCTGCCCGGTGTGGTCGGATCGATGATGGCGGTCGAGGCGATCAAGGTAATCACACGCGCTGGGCAGGCGCTGCGTGGCGAGATGCTTATTTACGATGCGCTTTATGGTGAAAGCCGCAAGATCACCCTGTCCCGGCGCGCAGATTGCCCGATTTGCGGCAGTTGACCGCCCGCACTGGATCATCCCGCCAACCGTTCTTAGGTAGGGATCAAAGGAGACTTTCATGACCAACCCGATCCTGTCCGATTGGACGACACCTTTCGAAATCGCGCCGTTCGATCAGATCGCCGACACCGATTTTGCACCCGCTTTGGATGCGGCCATGCAGGCCCACAACGCGCAGATCGACGCGATTGCCGCCGACCCGGGGGCGCCCACCTTCGCCAACACCATCGAGGCGCTTGAGGCGGCGGGTGAGGGAATGGACAAGGTGCTGTCGGTCTTCTTCACGGTTGCCGGTGCTGACAGCAACCCGGCGCGCGAGGAATTGCAGCGAGAATTCTCGCCCAAACTGGCGGCGCATTTCTCGGGCATTTCATCGAACAAAGCGCTATTTCAGCGGGTGGCCGATCTGTGGGCGCGCAAGGATGAGCTGGACCTGACAGACGAGCAGGCCCGCGTTTTGATGCTGACCCATCGCAACTTTGTCCGCTCTGGCGCGGCGTTGACCGGCGAGGAAGACACCCGGATGCAAGAGATCAAGGCGCGCCTGGCCTCGCTGGGCACGTCTTTTACGCAGAATTTGCTGGCGGATGAGCGTGACTGGTTCATGGACCTGTCCGAGGAAGATCTGGAAGGGTTGCCGGATTTCGTTGTGAACGCGGCGCGCGCCGCCGGGCAGGAAAAGGGTGCAGACGGACCGGTTGTGACCTTGTCGCGGTCGTTGATCGTGCCGTTCCTGCAGTTTTCACCCCGTCGCGATCAGCGCGAAACGGCCTATAAGGCGTGGACCGCGCGCGGTGCGAATGGCGGCGAGACGGATAACCGCGAAATTGCAGCGGAAATTCTGGCCCTCCGCGAAGAACGTGCCCAGTTACTGGGTTACGAGAACTTTGCCGATTACAAACTGGAAACCGAGATGGCTCGCACACCGGACCGCGTGCGCGATCTGTTGATGCAGGTCTGGGAACCGGCCAAGGCACAAGCCGAAACCGATGCTGGAACCCTGACACAGATGATGCAGGCAGACGGGGTCAATGGGCCTCTGGCCGCGTGGGACTGGCGCTATTACGCCGAGAAACGCCGCAAGGCTGAGCATGATCTGGATGAGGCCGCGCTGAAGCCGTACCTGCAGCTGGATCGCATGATCGAGGCCGCTTTTGCCTGCGCCAACCGTCTGTTCGGGCTGGAATTCGCGCCGCTGGACGTGCCTTTGTACCACCCTGATTGTCGGGCTTGGGAAGTCACGCGGAACGGTCAGCATGTTGCGGTCTTCATCGGGGATTATTTTGCGCGCGGGTCGAAACGTTCTGGTGCGTGGTGCAGCGCGATGCGGGCGCAGGCGAAACACCCAAAGGTGCAGGCTCCGGTCGTCATCAATGTCTGCAACTTCGCCAAGGGTGATCCGGCGTTGTTGTCCTATGATGATGCGCGGACGTTGTTTCATGAGTTTGGCCATGCGCTGCATCAGATGCTGTCGGATGTGACCTATGAGAGTATCTCGGGCACCTCCGTAGCCCGCGATTTTGTGGAACTGCCTAGCCAGCTTTACGAACACTGGCTGGAAGTGCCAGAGGTTCTGGCCGAATTCGCGACTCATGCTGAAACCGGCGCTCCGATGCCGCAGGACATGTTGGAGAAGGTGCTACAGGCGGCCAATTTTGATCAGGGGTTCCAGACGGTGGAATATGTCGCCTCCGCGCTGGTTGATCTGGCGTTCCACGACAGCACAGCTCCGGCTGATCCGATGGCGAAACAGGCCGAGGTTCTGGCCGACCTTGGTATGCCGTCCGCCATTGGCATGCGCCACGCGACGCCGCATTTCGCGCATGTCTTTGCCGGTGATGGCTATAGCTCGGGTTACTATAGCTACATGTGGTCCGAGGTTATGGACGCCGATGCCTTTGCCGCCTTTGAAGAGGCCGGAGGTGCTTTTGACCCCGAACGCGCCAAGGCGCTGGAAGAGAATATCCTCTCGACCGGTGGATCACGTGAGGCAGAGGAATTGTATCTGGCGTTCAGGGGCCGATTGCCGGGCGTTGAAGCTCTGCTTAAAGGGCGCGGGTTGATCGCGGCCTAGTAACCCAAGTGACGATCGACGAGGTGGAGGAAGGGTTCGCCCGCCTCACCGCGTCGGATGTTCTCGACAATCACCTGCGCGGCTGTCACCGGGCGGGTCTCTGATGCGATATGGGGCGTCACGGTGACGTTGGGATTGGACCAATAGGGGTGGTCCGTGGGCAGAGGCTCAACCCGGAACACGTCCAGCGTGGCATGATTGACCTGACCGGACCTCAGGGCATCCAGCAGGGCGTCGTCGTCAATCAGAGGTCCGCGGCCCGGATTGATGATGCAGGCCCCCTTTGGCAGCAGCGCAAGAGTTTCTGCATTCAGAATATTCTGGGTTGCAGGCGTGTCCGGCAGCAACAAGACCACAATTTCTGCCTGCGACAGAGCCGTGCGCAGCCCGTCATCCCCATGTAGGCAGGTCACACCGGGGATGTCCTTGGCCGTTCGACTCCAGCCCGTGACCTGAAAGCCGAGCATGTTTAGAGCCTGCGCGGAAGCCTCGCCCAAAGCGCCGAGGCCCAGAACGCAAACGCTACGCTGCGACGCCAATGGCGGCGGGTTTGGGGTCCACACGCCGTCCTGAACGGTAATGTGTTTGTCCATCCCAAGGTGGTAGCGCAGCACATGACCCACCACCCATTCCGTCATGCCCTGCGTCAGGCCACCATCCACCATCCGCGCAAGAGGGACCGTCAGAGTTTCGTTGTCCGAGATGCTCTCGACACCCGCCCATAAGCTGAGGACCGCCTTGAGGCGCGTGTAAGGCGTGAAATCGCGCAATCCGCCGTTGGGCGCGTAGACAACATAATCCACCTGATCCGGCGCAATCTCGGTCTCCAATTCAAAATCCAGCCCGGCTTCGGTCAATCCTTTTGCCAATAGGGGCTGATACACCGGCCAAAGTTCGGGGCGCGCGGAAAACAGGACGTTCACGGGCATTTGGGGCCTTTCAGATTACCGGGGACGGTGGATATGGGCGCTTTGGACGATGCCAAAGGCGGCCATTAGAACCAGCATCGCCGACCCACCGTAGCTGACCATCGGCAGTGGCACGCCAACGACCGGGGCCAACCCCATGACCATCGACATGTTGACGGCAAAGAACAGGAAGAAGTTCAGCGCGATGCCCAGCGTGACCAGCGACGAGAACCGATCCTTGGTCGACAAGGCGGTGACCATGCAGAAGATCAGGATCAGCGCGTAGAGGATCAACAGGGTGATCCCGCCGACAAAGCCAAATTCCTCGGCCAGTGTCGTGAAGATGAAGTCGGTGTGCTTTTCAGGTAGGAAGTTCAACCGCGACTGGGTGCCCTGCATAAAACCGCGCCCGTTCCAACCGCCCGATCCCAGTGCGATCTTGGATTGGGTGATGTGATAACCCGCCCCCAGCGGGTCGGTGGACGGGTCCAGAAAGGTGTCGATGCGGCGGAATTGATAGTCTTTCAGCAACTGCCAGTCTGTGCCGCGACTGTAAAAGACGGTGGTGATCAGACCAACGCCCGCGGCAATCACGGCTGCGAAGTAAGCCCAGTGAACACCAGCCAGAAACATCAACCCTCCGCCGGCGGCCAGTAGCAGTATCGACGTGCCCAGATCGGGCTGTTTCAGAACCATTGCTGTGGGGACCAGAATCAGGACAACCGGGATCAATACCCATAACGGACGCGACGTTTTGTGCGACGGCAGCCAGTCGTAATAGGCTGCCAGAACCATCACCAGCGCGACTTTCATCACTTCGGAAGGTTGTAGCCGCATGAAGCCCAGATCAATCCAGCGCTGCGCGCCCATGCCGATGGTGCCAAACAGTTCAACAAAGATCAAAAGCGCGATTGACCCCAGATAGGCCAGAACGGACATGTTCCGCCAGAACCAGATCGGCACCAGTGCGATGATAAACATCACCGTCAGGCCAAGCCCGAACCGCTCCATCTGAGGTTCGGCCCACGGGGTCCATGATCCACCTGCCACGGAAAACAACATCAGGAAGCCGGCGCTGGCCGTGCTGACCAGCAACAGCGTCAGCGGCCAGTTCATATACAGGAATTTTCGGAACCCTGATGGCGTGGATTTGACGGTATTTTCAAGATAGCTCACGCGCGGTCCTTTTCTGAAGGACGCGCTTTGGGGCGACGGTCACCCTCCAGCCGTTTTTGCTGTTCCTTGATGCGCTCGCGATCGCCAGCGGGATAGGCCTCAAGCGGCGGGGTTCCGTTATAGAGCGCCTGCAACATGATGTCCCGGGCAACAGGGGCCGCCGCTTTGGACCCGCCGCCGCCGTGTTCGACCACCACCGCTACCGCGTATTTTGGATTGTCATAAGGCGCGAAGCTGACAAACAGCGCGTGGTCTCGACGTTCCCATGGCAGGTCTTCGTTGCGGATCACGCCTGCAGCGCGCTCGGCCTTGGTGATGTTGCGCACCTGACTGGTGCCGGTCTTGCCCGCCATGCGGAACTCGTCGGCGATGATGCGGCTGCGATAGGCCGTTCCGCGCCGGTCGTTCGAGACCGAGAACATCGCCTTGCGCACTTGTTCCAGATTGTACGGGTTCACATCCAAGGGCTCACCCGCGCCCGAGGGCTCCTCGATCCCGTTAACAGACCGCACGAGCCGCGGCGTGACGGCGCGACCAGTTGCAAAGCGCGCGGTCATCACGGCCAGTTGCAAGGGCGATGCCAGCATGAAACCCTGCCCGATTGAGGCGTTCGCCGTATCACCCACCAGCCATTCTTCGCCGTGAACACGCTCTTTCCACGCCTGGTTCGGGGCCAGACCGGCGGCGACGGCGGACATTGGGATGTCATGTTTGACACCCAGCCCGAACTTCCGCGCCATGTCGGAAATCTTGTCGATGCCGGTTCGCACCGCGACGTCATAGTAGTAAACGTCGCAGCTGCGCTTGAGAGACAAGTTCAGATCGACGGTTCCGTGCCCGCCGCGCTTCCAGCAGTGGAAACGACGGCTACCGACCTTGAGATGGCCGGGGCAATAAACAGTGTTGCCGGGGCCGACCACACCCGCCTCAAGCGCGGCCATGGCTGTGATCATCTTGAAGGTCGAGCCAGGCGGATACGTGCCTTGCACCGTTTTGTTGGCCAGCGGGCGGTAGTTGTCTTCGGTCAAAGTGCGATAATCCGCGACCGAAATGCCACGCACGAAAAGGTTAGGATCAAAGCTGGGCGCGGAACTGATTGCCCGGATGTCGCCGGTTTCACAATCGATCACCACAGCGGCGGCGCTTTCTCCGGCCAGCCGCGCCTGCGCGTATTGCTGCAGATCGGCGTCGACGGACAATTGCAGATCTGCTCCGGCAGTACCCTCCTGCCGGTCCAACTCGCGCATCACGCGGCCCGTGGCGTTGACTTCGACCCGTTTTGCGCCCGCCTTGCCGCGCAAGCTGATCTCTTGCTTGGCTTCCAGCCCAACCTTGCCGATCTGGAAACGGGGGATGCGCAGAACCGGTTCGGGGTCTTCGATCTGGCTGAGATCGTAATCGCTGACCGGCCCGACATAGCCGACCACATGGGCGAAGTCTTCATAGCGCGGGTATTGCCGTGTCATGCCAACCTCGGGCGTGACGCCGGGCAGTGCAGGGGCGTTGACGGCGACCTTCGAGATATCCTCCCACGTCACCTGATCGGCCAGAGTAACCGGCAGGAACGGGGCCGAGCGGCGCATCTCGGTCTTGGCGCGTTCAATCTCATCTTGAGTCAGCGGGATCAGGTCGGACAGCTTGGCGATGACCTTGTCGATATCACCCGCGTCCTCGCGCACGATCACGATGCGATACGAAGGCGAGTTCTGGCCGATAATCTGACCGTTGCGATCGTAAATCCGGCCACGGTTGGGAGGGATCAGGCGGATGTTGATCCGGTTTTCCTCGGCCAGCAGCCGGTATTCATCAGCCTGATCGACCTGCATAAAGCGCATACGGGCGGCCAGCCCGCCGACAAAGGCAGCCTGTAACCCGCCCAGTACCAACGCACGGCGCGGCAGTCGCTTATAGGCTAGTCCTTGGGATTTGGGGTTCCGCGTCTTCATGCCCGCGCCCCCAATGTGGTCTGGTCAGCGGGGGACATGCGGCGCACGCCAAAGACGCTCTGACTCAGCAGAACGATTAAAGGATATACCGCAATCGTCAGCACCACTTGCACCATGACCGGTCCCAAAGCTGCCTGTTGAACCGATAGAATAGCAAGAATAACACGGTTCAGAACAAAAACCGCCGTGATCACCACGGCAACAGATGCCCATTCGCTGACAAATCCACTATCGCGCATACCGGGCGCGGCAGAGCGTAGGTAGACAGCGCCCAGAACCACAAGCCCCGCCAACAGGCCCGGTGGGCGCTGCAACAACAGATCAGCCATCAGCATTACAAAAGCGACCAGCAGGGTCGGCACAAATTCCGGGCGTCTGAGAACCCAGGCGAAAACAAGTGCAATCAACACGTCCGGAAATGGCCATCGATCCGGCTGCGTATCCAACGGCAACAGGTGCAGGAACAGCGTCAAAGTGGCCAGTGCCAGAAACAGCAGCCGTCGGGACCAGAGGCGAGACGCTTGCCTATCCATCACCGACCTCCAAGGGGGCCAGTGCCGCTTCTGGTTGCTTAGGCCCAACGATACCACCAGGGTCCTGGATGGACGGAGCGGACTGGAACCGCAACACGCGCAAAAACTCCAACCGTTCAAAATCGGCAGACAGGCGCACACGCAAGCGGCCGCCGGGATCGGCGGTGATCTGACCGATCAACAGGCCTCCGGGGAACACCCCGCCATCGCCCGAAGTCACAACGCGGTCGCCGGGGCGCACCAATTCGCGGTTTTCCAGAAACTGAACTGCCGGTGCTGCCGTGTTGTCGCCGGCGACCAATGCGGTCTGGCCCGAGGGTTGGATGGTGGCAGGAATTGCGCTCGACGCATCTGTCAGCAGGATCACTCGGGCTGTATCCGGCCCAACGCCCGAAATCCTACCAACGACACCGATACCGTCCATCGTCGCCCAACCGTCCATAATCCCGTCGCGTTCGCCCACATTCAGCAGAACCGATTGCCGGAAGGGTGAGCCGCTGTCGGCCATAACAACACCGGTGATGTACGTCAGGCGCGGATCAAGACGTACATTGTTGAGGTCCAGCAGGCGGGCGTTTTCCTGTTCCAGTTGCAACGCGGCTTCTTTCCAGGCGCGCATCAGGCGCAATTCGCTGCGCAATTCCTGGTTTTGGGCGCTGAGCCTCTGATAGCTTTGGAAATCGCGGGCCAGATTGACGGCGGCTGTGACCGGAACCATGGCCCATTCCATCGAGGGTACCACTTTGTCCACCACCTGAGCGCGAAACCGTTCCACGCGCGGGCTGTCGATGCGCCAGATCAGAAAAATGCCGAACAGGCACAACACAACGATCCCCAACAGCAGGCGGCGTAGGGGGGTGGTGTATTCGTCGCGTTGTGATCGGTCCTTTGCCACAGGTTACCTTCCCGTGCTGCTCGTGCCCGAGTTCTCACCCTATAAGGGTGCGCGCCTTAGCTTTCGTAGTCAATCGCGTGGCGCAGTTGTTTTTCATATTCCAGCGCTTTGCCCGTTCCCAAAGCCACACAATTCAGGCTTTCGTCAGCAATCGACACGGCCAGACCGGTCTGTTCACGCAACGCCAGGTCCAGATCGCCCAGCAGTGCACCGCCGCCGGTCAGCATTACGCCGCGGTCGACGATATCGGCGGCCAGATCGGGTGGCGTGGTCTCCAGCGCGGTCATCACCGCTTCGCAGATTGCCTGCACAGGTTCGGAAAGAGCCTCGGCAACCTGAGCCTGGCTGATCTCGATTTCCTTCGGGACGCCGTTCAGCAAGTCACGACCCCGGATATGCATCGATTGACCGCGACCATCGTCAGGCATTCGCGCCGTGCCAATTGTGGTCTTGATGCGCTCGGCTGTTGATTCACCTACCAACAGGTTCTGCTGGCGCCGCAGGTACGAGATGATGGCCTCGTCCATCCGGTCTCCACCGACACGCACCGAACGGGCATAGACGATGTCGCCCAGCGACAGAACCGCAACCTCGGTCGTACCGCCGCCGATATCAACGACCATGTTACCGGTTGGGTCCGTGATGGGCATGCCCGCGCCAATCGCCGCAGCAATTGGCTCAGCGATCAGACCCGCGCGGCGGGCGCCTGCAGACATAACCGACTGGCGGATTGCGCGTTTTTCAACGGGGGTTGCACCGTGGGGTACGCAGACGATGATCTTGGGCTTTGAGAAAGTCGATCGCTTGTGCACTTTGCGGATGAAATGCTTGATCATCTCTTCGGCGGTGTCGAAATCCGCAATCACGCCTTCGCGCATCGGGCGGATCGCTTCGATGGAACCGGGTGTACGGCCCAGCATCAACTTTGCGTCTTCGCCGACGGCCAAGACCTTTTTTACACCATCTTTGACGTGATAGGCCACAACCGACGGCTCTGACAGGATCACACCACGCCCCTTGACATAAACCAGTGTGTTAGCCGTCCCAAGGTCGATAGCCATGTCCGAAGTGAACAGGCCGCCCAGATTGCCAAAGATCCCCATGTTTCCCCTGATCCTGTCTGTCAGAATTTTCTACTGCCCGCGACTCGACGGTTCCGGGACGGATGACTTATAGGGTGCCAGTTCGTCCGGTAAAAGGGCTGATTCCGCGTCAATCAGCACCTCTCCGCTTCTTTGTTCAGGACTTTAGAAGGCAAAATGCTCTCATATCAACATATTTACCACGCTGGGAACCTGGCTGATGTGCAAAAGCATGCATTAATAGCGCAGATGCTGGCGTATCTGACCCGCAAGGACAAACCGCTGACATATCTTGAGACACATTCCGGGCGTGGGCTGTACCGGCTGGACGCGGATGAAGCGGCCCGGACCGGTGAGGCAGCCGCTGGCATCGAGCGCGCGCTGCAGGAGGAGTGGTTCAGTTCGGATCACCCGCTATACATCGCTTTGGAAAAGGTCCGGGCGGCGCATGGGAAACACGCTTACACCGGCTCGCCGCTGATTGCAGCCAATCTTCTGCGGGATCAGGACAGTCTGCATTTCGCAGAACTGCACCCCCAGGAGCACGCCGCCTTGTCCATGGCATCATCCGCCTTTGGGGCGAAGGTCTACAAAAAAGACGGGTACGAACTTGCGCAGTCGCTCCTTCCACCGATGCCGCGGCGCGGATTGATGTTGATCGATCCGAGCTACGAGGTGAAGACGGAATATGACCGTTTGCCCGGGTTTATCGGGAAAGTTCACAGAAAGTGGAACGTCGGGGTCATCGCCTTATGGTATCCGATCCTGACAGACGGGCGTCACAAGCCGATGATCGCGGCTTTGCACGCCCAAAACTTCCCGAAGGTTGAGAACCACGAGGTGCAATTCCAAGCTGCCAGAGAGGGACACCGCATGATAGGCTCAGGCATGTTTGTGGTGAACGCGCCGTTTGGCATTCAGGACGAAATGACCCGACTATCAGCCTTGTTCGAACGGCTATAACGGGCTCTCCCGCCCCGACCGCCAGCATCAAAGATGCAGTCTTTCGAGTTGGGCCCGGCAGCGCGCCGCAGGCG
>NZ_JBQFXE010000004.1:0-243189 GCF_056540685.1 Ruegeria sp. AM2
TTTCCGACCCTGTCGCGGGATGGAGCAGCCCGGTAGCTCGTCAGGCTCATAACCTGAAGGTCGTAGGTTCAAATCCTACTCCCGCAACCAGGTCGGAAACCTTCAAAGCAGCCCGTTCAGACTACAATTGATCCACTGGATCAATCGCCCGACAAACGCGCAACGCGCCGGACCGTAAAAGGCTGGATGCATGGCAGGAGGACTACAACTTTCAAATACCACATTCGGTGTTGGGCAACCTGACGCCGATGGAATTTGCAGAGAAAGTGAATATGGACAACCTGGGCGCATAACGCCATCAAACCAAACCCAAGGACTCTCCGTGAAATGGAGGAAACTTGGGGCTCAGGTCAATCTACACACCTTATCAATATCTCGATTGACAGCCGTTCACACAAGAAAAAGACCCCGGACTAAGCCGGGGTCTTTCGCGATTCCGAATGACAATCAGATTACTCTGCGTCTTCTTTCTTCTCGGGAACGATCTCTTCGCCGGTTTCTTGATCGACCACTTTCATCGACAGGCGGACCTTGCCACGATCGTCAAAGCCCAGCAGCTTGACTTTCACTTCCTGACCTTCCTTCAGAACATCCGAAGGGTGGTTCAGGCGGCGGTTTTCGATTTGCGAGACGTGCACCAGGCCGTCGCGCTTGCCAAAGAAGTTCACGAAGGCACCGAAGTCGACGATCTTGACCACTTTACCGGTGTAGATTTGACCTTCTTCCGGTTCAGCGACGATCGAATGAATCATCTCATAGGCCTTCTTGATCGATTCACCATCGGGCGAGGCGATCTTGACGACGCCGTCGTCGTTGATGTCGACCTTGGCACCCGAAACTTCGACGATTTCGCGGATGACCTTGCCGCCCGAGCCGATAACTTCGCGGATCTTGTCGGTCGGGATGTTCATGGTTTCGATGCGCGGCGCGTGGACCGAGAATTCATTGGTCTCGGACAGGGCTTTGCCCATCTCACCCAGAATGTGCATCCGGCCGTCCTTGGCTTGTGCCAGGGCTTTCTCCATGATCTCGGGCGTGATGCCCGCGACCTTGATGTCCATCTGCAGCGAAGTGATACCGTTTTCGGTACCCGCCACTTTGAAATCCATGTCGCCCAGGTGGTCTTCGTCACCCAGAATGTCGGACAGGATGGCGTATTCGCCGTCATCTTCCAGGATCAAGCCCATGGCCACACCGGCAACCGGCGCTTTCAGCGGAACGCCCGCATCCATCATCGACAGCGAACCGCCGCAGACCGACGCCATCGAGGACGAGCCGTTGGATTCGGTGATCTCGGACACGATGCGGATCGTGTAGGGGAAGTCGGTTGCAGCAGGCAGAACCGCCTGCAGGGCGCGCCATGCCAGCTTGCCGTGGCCGATCTCACGACGGCCGGGGCCACCAACGCGGCCAACTTCACCAACCGAATAGGGGGGGAAGTTGTAGTGCAGCAGGAAGTTCGATTTGAAGTTGCCATGCAGCGCGTCGATGAACTGTTCGTCGTCACCGGTGCCCAGCGTGGTCACGGCCAGCGCCTGTGTTTCGCCACGGGTAAACAGCGCCGACCCATGGGTCCGCGGCAGCATCGAGGTTTCTGCAACGATCGAGCGGATATCGGTGGTCGAACGACCGTCGATCCGCTTGCCGCCTTTGACGACGTCACCGCGCAAGATGCCAGCTTCCAGCTTTTTCATCGCCGAACCCAGGTTGCCGTCTTCCAGCTGTTCCTCGGTCAGCGCTTCCTTGATCGCTTCACGGGCAGCAGCAACAGCGGCGGTGCGCTCTTGCTTGTCGGTGATTGCGAAAGCGGCGCGCATCTGTTCTTCGCCGGCGGCTTTGACGGCAGCGTACAGGTCCGAATAGTCGGGGGCCTGGAAGTCAAACGGCTCTTTCGCGGCGTCTTCGGCCAGTGAGATGATCAGGTCAATGACCGGCTGAATCTGCTCATGTGCGAAGTTAACGGCGCCCAGCATTTCCGCTTCGGACAGTTCGTAGGCTTCCGACTCCACCATCATCACGGCGTCTTTGGTACCGGCAACAACCAGATCCAGACGCTGTTCCGGGTTCAGCCGCAGATCCTGCATGTCGTCGACGGTTGGGTTCAAAACGTATTCGCCATCCTCAAACCCAACACGGGCACCGGCGATCGGGCCCATGAACGGCGCGCCGGAAATGGTCAGCGCAGCGGATGCCGCGATCATCGCAACGATGTCGGGATCATTGACCAGATCGTGGGACAGCACGGTGCACATCACCAGGACTTCGTTTTTGAAGCCGTCAACAAACAGCGGGCGGATCGGACGATCGATCAGACGCGCGGTCAGCGTCTCTTTCTCGGTCGGACGCGCCTCGCGCTTGAAGAAGCCACCCGGAACCTTACCGGCGGCATAGTATTTCTCTTGGTAGTGGACGGTCAGCGGAAAAAAGTCCTGACCCGGTTTTTGCGCCCGTGCAAAGGTCACGTTTGCCATGACGCTGGTTTCGCCCAGCGTGGCAATCACGCTGCCGTCGGCCTGACGGGCAACTTTGCCGGTTTCCAGTGTAAGCGTTTCCTCGCCCCACTGCATAGATTTCTTTGTTACATCAAACATATGCGTATCCTAGAACGGAGCACTCCCGCCCCTGCGGGTCTCCGGTTTGCATGGCGGCCCCATTGCCGCCGACCCCATTTATCTTCCGTTCGAGTGCCGGGGTCAGGGCACAACGTCTCAGATAGCGCGCGCATACAGGAGATTGCGCGCGAAGGAAAGGGGCCTCGCTTTCCCCGGCGGTCATCGGCCTTGATGGCTGGGATGCCGGGATCAGAACGACCGCTCGCGGGATTTGCGCAACGCCCGAATGTCTGGTGCTGGTTCTGCAGAGGTTGACGGGGCCGAGGCAGGCTGCACATCGCTGTCGTCGAATTTCAAAAGGGCCAACGCAGATATGGACCAGATCCACGAGTTGAGCCACAGCAAACCCGCTGCCGATGCGACACCTCTGAGAATGAACGCGGGATCGAAATCCGGCAGCGACTGGGTGAGGACAAGGGAAACCGCGGACATCGCCAGCGGCAACATCGCAAACGCTGCGGTAAACAGACCGAAAAAGAACTGCAGGAAAATGGAAACGAACAAGACGCAGAACAAGGGAATGAATCTGCGCCCGAACCCGTTGAAGAACCCGCGGCCCGATGCACCAAACCCGGCCTCGCGCGCGGCGCTGGCCATGGGTACGGCCATGACGGTGTAGAGTGCAGCCAGAAGAACGCAGGCAACGATCATCTTGCTACCTACGGCAAGAAAGGCGAAGGACACCAGAACCGGCTCGGCAGCTTCGGCGAACGCGCTTAGGGATATGGGTTGGCCTAGTTGCCAAAGTGCCAACAAAACACCTGCGGCATTGGCCAGCAGGGCCAGACCACCCAGTGCGACCATAAAGAACACGCCGTAAAGGGTCGCGTTCAGGGCCAGAATCTTCAGATCGGTCTGGCGCATATCGCCCTTGAGCGCCAAAGCCACCCGAATACCGAACAGGCTGATAAAGGCGGCGGTGATGGGCTCGCTCACATAGCTTGCGAAGCCAAGCGTGACGAAACCCAGAAAAAACCAGACAATGATCGAGGCGAGGCTGATCAAAATGACCGGACCAACCATTCGCAATGTTACACTGAACGACAGGATCAGTGAATTGAAGATAAGAAACATAAGGAATTGCCTGTCATTGAATGAGTACCCGGCGTCCGCCAGCCAGAGTACGGCACAGCGACGGCGTTGAATTGTTTTTCCAAAAACTACCTGAGGATGAGCGATTTGCAAGGGGTGGACAGGCTCGAAGCGCGACCTCGGGCCGCTTTCACGGGGTGGAAGGGCGGGCGCAGAGCATGTTAGGCAAGGTGCCGGATTACGCGCATGAATTTGGCGCTAACATATTAAATAATGAATGCGTTTTGTGAAATTTTCATGTCGGTATAGGCTGTTACCACGAAGCCTGCGGTCGAAATGACGGAAATGCGCCAAGGGACAATACTCTCTCTCCGTCCGCTGGCCGAATACCTTGGCGTTTGCACTTGTCGAACAGAAGGGCAGACGAATGGCACAAACCAAGAAAATGCTAGATCCGGATCCCCGGATTTATGACTTCGAGACCGAATATGAGCTAGGACAGGACAATGTCCGTCCGTTCGGTCTGGATATCCATAACCCGGTATTTCTGATCTCTAGTATCCTGATCTTTGCGTTCGTTCTGATCGCTCTGGCAAATCAGGAGGCTGCAGCCACATTTTTTGGATGGCTCAGGCCATGGCTGACCAGTACCTTTGATTGGTTCCTGGTGCTTTCAGTCGATGCAATCACATTGTTTTGCCTGGCACTGATCGTCCTGCCGGTCGGCAAGGTTCGGATCGGCGGCAAAGACGCCACGCCGGATTACTCCTACGCCGGTTGGATCGCGATGATGTTCGCTGCTGGTATCGGCATCGGGCTGCTGTTCTTCGGCGTGATGGAGCCCGTCTATTACAACTTTGCCGAAGGCGGCAACGCTGTACCACTGGGCATCGATATCGCGGTTCCAGGCAACGAGTACGCCGGGATCATGGGCACCATTCACCATTGGGGCCTGGAAGGCTGGGCGGTTTATGCCGCCGTGGGTCTGGCGCTTGCGATCTTCAGCTATAACCTCGGTCTTCCGCTGACATTGCGGTCGGCATTTTACCCGATCCTGGGCGAACGCGTTTGGGGCTGGTGGGGCCATATCATCGATACGCTGGCCGTCTTTGCGACCCTGTTTGGTCTGACGACCTCGCTGGGTCTGGGGGCGCAGCAGGTAGCGGCAGGGCTGTACGAAGTGTTCGGCATCGAACCCAGCCCGACTGTCACAGTCCTTCTGATCATCGGTATCACCATCATCGCATTGGGCTCGGTCCTGCTGGGCATGGATGCGGGCGTCAAACGGCTGAGTGAGATCAACATGATCATGGCCGTGGGCCTGTTCGTCTTTGTGATCGCTGTCACCGGAATTGGCACTGCAATCGCCCGTTATTTCAACGTGATGGTCGATTATGTGATGCACCTGCCAGCGCTGTCCAATCCGTTCGGTCGAGAAGACACAAGCTACTTCCACGGTTGGACGACCTTCTACTGGGCGTGGTGGATTGCGTGGTCGCCCTTTGTCGGCATGTTCATCGCGCGTATCTCGAAAGGTCGCACGGTACGTGAGTTCGTCATCTGCGCCTTGCTGGCCCCTACGGCCGTATGTGCGCTGTGGATGTCGACCTTTGGCGGTGCCGCCATCGACATGTTGAACGCAGGCGGAGCCGAGGGTGTCCGTGCAACAGTGATCGACAGCTACGCCCCCGAAGGCGCGCTGTTCGGCTTCCTGAAAGAACTGCCGCTTTACGGTATCGTAGCGCCCATCGCGCTGGTCCTGATCGTGGTGTTCTTTGTCACCTCGTCAGATTCCGGCTCGCTGGTAATCGATACGATCACCGCAGGTGGCAAGATGGACGCACCGGTGGTTCAGCGCGTGTTCTGGTGCACGCTCGAGGGTCTGGTGGCCATTGCCCTGCTTCTGGGCGGAGGCCTGTCGGCCTTGCAAGGTGCCGCGGTCTCGACGGGCATCCCGTTCACCTTGGTTGTCTTGATCATGTGCTACTGCCTGTGGCTGGCGCTGAAATCGGAAAAGGCCAAGATGTAAGCCGGTCATCTTAAATTCGAAACGCCCGCCAAAGCGCGGGCGTTTTTTTTGGCTTCGGCGTATTCACAATTGACTAGCGCGGGGTGGTCAGAGTTACGTCGTTGAAACAGAGTGCTGCTCTCGTCGTTCAGCGCGTTTGCGTGTTAAGACGTTCCCAGTTGCATTCGGCGTCTGCAAGGCAAGCGCGCACGGCGGTTTGGGTTTCTTCATCATAGATTTTGGTTTGGTCGCCTTTGTAGTGACCCCCGATTTCCATCATTTTCTGAGCGTATTCGATCACACTTTTGTGGGCTATTGAGAGAGACTCATCCCACACGACAAGCGCATCAGCAGATCGGTCTTGCGTATTGTAAATCGACGCTACGCCAAATAAGGCTTGTAAGAGCTCTGGCGAAGACCCTCTTTTGGCATTCCAGTTCTCTGGTCTGGCTATGCGGATAGCTTCCAGATAGCTGGCCAAGGCTTCTTCCTCACGACCAAGTTTTTCGAGAACCTCACCCCGCTGGGTCCAATGAGTGTGTGTATAGGTGCGAGTACCATTTAACACGTCTAGAGTAGCCAAAGCGTGCGTCCAATTCTCAGAGTCCATTTGCAGTTGGATCTTCAGTCGTAATGCATCTCGATAGACGGAAGAGAATTGAGAATTTCGGGTACTAAACACTTCTGCAGTGCAAGTCTTTCCTGCTGCCTCTAACTCATGTATCTGCGCCCTAAGGTGTTCACCGACTTGTTCATAAAAATCCGAACCCGCTGTCAGTAAGTCTAGGTCGACTATCGCGTCTTCATATAGACCCATTTGGACACTTACCCGAGCGCGTTGCAGCAATAGATGTTCAGGTCGATCTGTTGACCCTATCAATTGGTCAAGAACATCTTGCGCTCCGCGATATGGCCCGTCTGAGAAATTCGCCAAATGAGTGACAAACGCAAGGTATTGGTCGTGTTGCACGGTACATTGTCTGGTCTCTATGATTTTATCCAACGCGGACTGACCATTTTTTCCGACTTGATACATCACGTGCGTAATACTGCGTAATATGCGATTTGCTGGGCAATACAGCGGGTCTACATCCAAAGATCTCAGATAGTCAGAAATCGCAGGTTCCACATTCCCGGCAAGCATGTTCAAGCGGCCGCGCCAATACCAGGCCCAGGCAGAATTCGGATCACGTTTCACCGCCTCGTTGGTGTCAGACAGTGATCCTTCAAGATCATCCAGCATGTATTTCACCCATGCCCGGTTTCTCAAAAAACTAGGTGCCTGACTATGATTGCCATAGCGCGACATTGCCTTGTCGAGCGCAACCAGTGCATCGCCGCAGGCATCGGCTTTTGCGTCGGTTTTCAATGCCGCTTCGCAAGCTGCGACCGTAACATCTACCTTATGAAAAGTCAGGAATTTTAACGGCGGGAATACAAAGGCCACGACCGCGCAGGCGGCAATCAAGGCGAACAAACGTATTTTGAGGCGCGGAGTCATTTTGTCGGGAAGTTCTTTGTCTAATAAGAAATGCAACTTAGGGTTTATTGGTGCGTACAAAGTATGGCCGAAGTGAGGCCGCGCAGATAACGCGCATCAAAACAAGCCTTCTGGGAAAAGGATAAGACCATCTTACGGTCGTCACTTAACGCCGCGTGTGGATGGTTGTGGACGCATCGAACGCACAGAATTGGTGATGGGCATAACACCCTCAGTCCTGTGGTTCTTGGGAACTACCGTAGTGGCGCAGCGGTGGTCATCCGAGCAGCGATCGACTCCGGGCCCGGTCCGCCCAAATCGCATTGGTTAGGTCGGCCCAGAAATGAAAAACGCCCGCCGGTTTGGCGGGCGTCTAAAAACGAACGAAAAAGCGCTTAGCGGCGGATGCCCAGCTTTTTGATCAGGTCCTGATAACGCGCTTCTTCTTTTCCCTTCAGGTAGTCCAGCAGCTTACGGCGCTGGGCGACCATTTTCAGCAGACCACGACGACCGTGGTTGTCTTTTTTGTGGGTCTTGAAGTGCTCGGTCAGGGTGGTGATGCGCGAGGTCAGGATGGCCACCTGGACTTCAGGCGAACCGGTGTCGCCGTCTTTGGTTGCGAATTCTTTCATGACGCGTGCTTTTTCAGCGGCAGTGATCGACATCGGGGTCTCCTTGTAAAAGGTTGAGGTTGATGGCGCAGGCCGGGATGTCGTCCAGCACAGGCCCATGGAGAAAACCGCACCGATTCCGATGCGGATGCGCGCGTATAAGCGGAATTCGGATGAATGGCAAAGGGTTTCTGATCTCTCAGACCATTGCGCTGAACCTGGCAAGTTCAGCTTCCGGGATCAGCTGAATGTCTTCGGCGGACAGGCCGTCGGCGCCCAGCAACCGGGCCACATTCTGACCGTCAATCGCGACATTGGTCAGGTTTTTGTTTTCGGCGTCGGTCTCAATTCGGATATCAGGTGCAGCCTCGCCGTCCCAGGAAATGAACAACTTGTCCTCACCGGGCTGAAAGTCCATCACCGTGATCGGTTCGTCAATCTCCTGCCGGTCAAGCATGATGCTGTCATCGCCTTCCCCGCCGGTAACGATGTCGCCGCTGTCGGCCAGGATCGAGTCGTCCCCTGCGCCGCCATTCAGAAAATCAACCGAATCTTTATCCTCTTGGCCAATCAGCACGTCATCACCGTCGCCGCCAAATATGGCGTCTTCACCTTCTCCGCCATCCAGAATGTCGTCGCCATCGCCACCCTGCAGACGATCATCGCCTCCGCCCCCTTCCAGAATGTCGTTGTCCTGACCGCCGAACAGCGCGTCGTTGCCGTTGCCGCCGTCCAGCTGATCCACTCCGAAGTGGCCGTAGAGGTCATCATTGCCTGCGTCGCCCGACAACCGGTCGTTCCCGTCGTCGCCGTGCAGGACATCCTGTCCCGGCCCGCCCGCCAAATGATCGGCGCCTTCGCCGCCATGCAGAGTGTCGTTCCCAAAAGCACCGGCCACAAAATCGTCGCCGCCATAGCCGTTGATCTGGTCATTGCCGTGCTGACCCGTCAGCAAGTCCTGTCCTTCGCCCCCGGCAATGACCAGATTGCCCTCAAATTCCGAGATCACGGTTCCGGTCGGTAGATCAGAATCATCCTGCGCGGTCGGTTCATCGACGTTTTCCCCATCTTCAAGAAACTCGCCCTCCTGTGAATCTTCGTGCTTTTCTTCAGCAGGGTCTTCGTCTTCCGGTGCGTTTTCTGGGGTGAAGACATCACTCATGGCGTAAGCGGCACCGCCGACCGCTGCAAGGCTGAGCATTCCGATCAGAAACATGGTGACTCTCCGCTGGCGCACTGCTCCGGGGATGGAATATCCCACGGCGCCGGGCGGTCGGTCAAAGCTTAGCTGGTCTTGTGGTTAACCCTTTGTCACCACAGCTCAGGCTGTTGGGTGTACGCGATATAGAGCGGATGTTTTGGATGTCCGGCCTTGGTCAGCCCCAGATGGAACAATGACTGGCCGGTGCCGCGCAGCAGGGTTTCCACTGCCGGGCCACGGTCCAGATGCGCGCCATGGGTGCCCCAGGCTGCGATGACCTGATCGGCCCATCGTACGCCGTCCAGAATGGCGGCGTCGTTGGCGGGGCCGACCGGATCAGCGGCGGCGCGCATTTTGCGCGGGTCAGTGTCGCGCCACGCGAAGATGTTGGTGACTTGAAACGCCCCGAACCCCAAGGCGCGCGCGCGGCGCTCGCAGCGCTCGACCGTGGGGTCATTCTGAACCTCGGTCGCCGTTGACGGGTTCAGCATCACGAACAGCGCCTTACGACCTTCCGCGTCCCAGACGCGGGTCAGGCTATAGCGGTATTTCTCACAGTCAGAATAGACGGCGGTCGAGGGCGCATCGCCTTTGGTGTGCGTTCGGGTAATCATGCCACCCGCCTAGCACGGCGCTTAGGCAACGAACACCCGGCTGGGATGCAATTCGCCGGATTTGTAGATGCCCACGGCCACGGCTTTGCCGTCGAGCGAGGCCCAGGCCTCATCCCCGTATTCGACGTCCGAGGCCAGCACCATGCCCGGATTGCCATTGCGCAAGCGAGTGGCCCCTTCAGGGGTGCATTTCAGCTCGGGCAAGTCAGCGAGGCCGACCTCCAGAGGGTGCAAATACGCGTCCAGCGCCTCGGTCTTGGCCATGTCGTCGATCTGGTTGATGCTCAGCCCGTCTTCGACCTCAAACGGGCCGGACCAGATGCGGCGCAGTTCTTTGACATGGCCATGACATCCTAATGCCGCGCCCAGATCGCGGGCGATGGACCGCACGTAACCGCCCTTGCCGCAGGTCATCTCCAGCACCACATGGTCCTCGTCGGGGCGGTCAACAAGGATCAGTTCCTCAACCCACAAGGGCCGGGCGGACAGCTCCACATCCTCGCCATCGCGGGCCAGTTTATAGGCGCGCTGGCCGTCGATCTTCACGGCGGAAAACTTGGGCGGGACCTGCATGATCTCACCCAGAAATGGGCTGAGCGCTTGTTTGATGTCATCATCCGAGGGGCGCGCATCGCTGGAGGCAATCACCTCGCCCTCAGCATCGTCGGTATTGGTGGCCTGACCCAGACGCACGGTGAAAGTGTAGGCTTTCAACGCGTCGGTGATATAGGGAACGGTCTTGGTCGCCTCGCCCAACGCCACGGCCAGAACGCCGGTGGCCTCGGGGTCGAGCGTGCCCGCATGGCCCGCCTTTTTTGCGTCCATCGCCCACCGAACTTTGTTCACCACAGCGGTCGAGGTCATGCCCGCAGGCTTGTCCACCACCAGCCAACCGGAAATGTCGCGACCCTTGCGTTTGCGTCCCATCTTGCTCCTTGCCTTATGCTAAGGCGCGCGGGTTAGCGGATCACTTGGCGGCTGTCAATTTGCAGGCACGTCTTCGACAACCCCGACGATCGGCCCCAACGAAAACCCAATATCCGAACGCCCCCCGGCCCGGTCATACATGCGTGAGATATTCCCATCGAAGAACAGCGCATTGGGGGTTTTTAGCACGTCCCGAAACAGGCTGCCAAACTCGTGGAAGGTGACGTAATCGTCCGAGATCGCAAACACCGCCCGCGTACCATCCGCGCTGGTCCCCACCCCGTTGCGCACAAACAGAGAGGTCGAGTCGGGCAGGAAGCGCGGGTGCAACTCTCCGTCGATCACCAGCATGGGGCCGGATTGGGTGGCAAAGCGGCAGTCTGGCGACTGTTCGACAAACGCAAGCGTCTCGAACACATCGGCGCGGCCCTCACGTATGCAGAACACGCCATTGGGCAGCAGGCCGAAATTGCCGGGGCCGGGATTGGAAATGACGCGCATTTGCTCCTGCCCGTCCTCGACATAATGGCCGACAGGAGAACGGTCATCGTGATACATGCCCGCATTCATCGCAAAGGCCAGACGTTCACCGCCAGGGGCCAACACCTCATTCACCGACGAGAAATGCCCCAGCACATCGCCGCTGTCGTTGTTCAGAAACAGGCGCAGGTCTTCACTGGCGGCGTCCACCTCGCAGATCGTATAGCGCTTGTCGTCATGGGTGACCTTTTCACAGGTCACCGCCCCGACCTGCGCAGCCCAAAAGGCCGCGCCGCAAGCGACAAGCGCTCGGATCACTCGTCCAGATCGCGGCGCACCGCGTCCTGCTCGAACATGCGGCGGGTGTCGTCCAGACGATCGAAGGTGTCGTCCAGACGGAACCGCAGATCGGGCGAGAATTTCAGGCCCACCTTCTTGCCAACCATCCGCCGCAGCTCACCCTTGTTGCGGGCCAGCAACTCTATCACGTCCTCTTGCCCTTTGCCGCCCAAAGGCAGCACATAGGCGGTTGCGATTTTCAAATCGGGCGAGGTGCGCACCTCACCCACGGTGATCGACATACGGTTCAGGTCGGGGTCGTGGACATCTCCGCGCGCCAGAACCTCGGACAGGGTGCGACGGATCAGTTCGCCGACACGCAGCTGTCGTTGGGACGGGCCGGGGCCATCGTGGAATTTGTTCTTTGCCATGACCTCGATCTAAGCCCAAATCCCACCTTTGCCAAGCGGGCGCGAACCGGGTAGGAGGCTTTGAGCCGACTAACGCGAAAGGACCAGCGCCATGACCCATATTCCGGGGATCGTCATCACAGGGGCTTCGGGCCGTATGGGGCAAATGCTGATCAAGACCGTGACCGACAGCGATCAGGCGCGTTTGGTCGGAGTCGTGGAACGCAAGGGTCACGACTGGGTCGGTCAGGATGTCGGTACGGCCATGGGCGGGCAGGCGCTGGGCGTCACCGTCACCGATGATCCGCTGGAGGCGTTTGCACAGGCACAGGCCGTGATCGACTTCACCGCGCCTGAGGCGACGCTGGAATTTGCCGCATTGGCCGCGCAGGCGCGTTGTGTGCATGTGATCGGAACCACCGGCATGAGCGAAGAACAAATAACGGCCTTAGAACCAGCGTCTCGCCATGCCGTGATCGTGCGGGCGGGCAACATGAGCCTCGGGGTCAACCTGCTGGTGCAACTGACCAAAAAAGTTGCCGCTGCGCTGGATGAGGATTTCGATATCGAAATCATTGAAGGCCATCACCACCACAAGGTCGATGCGCCTTCGGGCACGGCGCTGATGCTGGGCGAAGCCGCCGCCGAGGGGCGTGGCGTCAAGCTGTTGGATGTGTCCGATCGAGGGCGGGACGGCATCACCGGCGCACGTAAGCGCGGCGATATCGGCTTCCACGCCATTCGTGGTGGAGACATCGTGGGCGAACACGACGTCCTGTTCGCCGCCCCGGGAGAACGCATCGTCCTGCGTCATCTGGCAACTGACCGCGCCATCTTTGCCCGCGGCGCATTGAAAGCGGCGCTTTGGGGGCAGGGCAAGGCACCGGGTCAATACGACATGGTGGATGTGTTGGGGCTCTAACGAAAGGCGACCAGACCGGGTGGCTGGGTGCCCTCTTGTTCCGCCAACGTAAACAAAGCGTCTAGTCGCTGATCCCATGTGGGGTATTGGCCGGTCACAGCGTAAGTGAGTCGTTCCGCGCCGAGCGAAATCCCCAACGGGGCGGCGTCTCCGCCGATGATGATCTCGCCGATTTCCGTCCAGTCGGCGGAAGGCGGATAGGCGGCGGGCGCGGGTTCATCCGTTTTGCCGACCCGGTAATAGACGCCCATCGTGACCAGGTAGTCCGTGCCTACTGGATTGGGAAAGAAAAAGCCCGAGGCGTCGCGGGCCGCCAATGCTTCGGCCTCGTCGCGCAACAGGACCTTTTCGGCGAAGGGCAGGTTCAAATCATCCAGAGTGGGGCGCAGCGCGTCAGCCTGCGGAACGCTGACAAATGCGATGCGAGAGGGGTCCAGCCCGAACCCTTCGGTCAGCACCTGCATCATCAGGCGGGTGGTCATCTGGCCATCTGCATCAGCAGCAGGGTGGCAGCCGACTTCGTGGAATACAGGCAGGACATCAGGGCGATGTTTTTCCGCGACGTCGCCGACACGGGCCAGAGGTTGAATTACATACTGTCCAATTGGCAGGGCTGATTGGTCAAAATCATGCCGCAGCCCACCATTGTAGTCCGGATCACCGGACGCGATCGGCAGGGATGGTGTTTCGGCAAAGCCCTGTTCGGCAAAAACTGCCTTGAGCCGGGCCAACGTTTCACTCAACGCGCTTTCAAACCCCTCGTTTTGGCCAAAAACCAATCCCGGCAGCAGAGTTCCCACTGCCGCCCCCGATCCAAGTTTCACAACTTCGCGCCTATTCAGTGCCATCCGAGCCTCCACCTGAGATTGATTGACACTATCGCAGAAGATTGGCGGAATGGTTACGGAATTCTGAAAACCTGGGGTCAGGCCTTGCCCAGATGCCTGTCTACCATGCGTTGAACCATCGGGGCGAAATGGGCAAAGTCCGGGGTCGCCATTTCCGCGCGTTTGCCCGCCTCGTCCAGATACCGAACCTGAATGATCGCTTTCAGGTTCGGGTTCCGATCAAACGCGGCAACCTCATCAGCGCTCATTGGGCCACCCTGCAGTTCCAGCGTGTGGACCGAAGCTGCCGACAGACGCGCGAAATAGTCCGGTTTTGTTGCGCATAGATAGCGCTTGGCCGCGACATGATAGCGGCAGCAATCGGTGATGACGGACGGAAAGAACTGCTCCAGCACCTCGGCTCCGGCGTCTTCGTGATGGCGGTCTTCGGTGTCGTCGGGGTGATAGGTGCCGAACTCGGATGTGAAATGCCCGATATCGTGCAGCAGCGCGCCCACGATGATCTCTTCTGGCATGCCGTTTTGCTCGGCAATCGTGGCCCCCTGCAGCATGTGTTCGGCCATGGTGACGGGTTCGCCCAGATATTCCTCGCCGCCGCGCCGTTCGAAGATATCGGCGATGAAGGCCACGATGTTTTCTTGGGTCAGGGTTGAGAAATCCGGCTTCATTCCGCCGCCTCCGGTTGCGCGGCATTCAGTGCCGCCAAAGTGGATAGCAGTCCGTCCTTGTCCGCATAACAGCCCTGCAACCAACGCGAACCCGCGCCGGAGTAGCCCAGTCGCGCATGCAACACGCGGGTGTTGTCGACGATGAAGCTTTCGCCCGGTTCAAGTTTGAAGGCCACGCCCATCGCGGGGTCGTCAATGATGGCGGCCAGTTGCCGGTAGGCCGCATAATAGGCTTCCATCTTGTCGAACGGAATATCAACCAGCGGCGCGGTTGAGCGGTTGTTAAAGCGAATGCCGACCAATTCGCCATCCGGTGACAGTTCAATCATCGGGCGACGCGCTTGCAGGCAGACCCCGTCCGCGCCCTTGAACTCGAACCGGGCGGGATGGCCTGCCAGCAGGGCGAACCCCTCGGGATTGTCATCGCGCAGGCGCTGGGCGGCGCGGAAGCCATCGACAACAATCGAGTCTCCACCCTCAGCACTGTTTTCCAGGCAATACAGGATCTGCAGCGTCGGCACCGGGTCGCGATAGGGGTTGTCGGTATGCGCCTGCAGCCCCATTCCGGTATAGGCCAGATTGGTCGGGTTCACTTCGGTCCGGACCTCGAAATAGGGGCCGTAGTTGGTCTCGCGTACATAGCCGAACAGGTCGGCCACTTTTAGAAGAGACTCGGGCTCGGTCGGGCCGCCTGTCAGCTTGCCAAAGCCATATTCCGCGACCGAGGAAAGCCAGTTTCGTTTGCTGGCAAAATCCGAGTGAACCGCAGTCCAGTCGGCACTGGGTGCGTCGATTTTGCCGTCCCAGGTGGTCAGCCCGTCGGGCACGCGACCAAAAGTGTCGCTGCAATCACGGTCGTAGCTGTGTGCGTCCAACCAAGCCGAGGGGTAGGTTACCGTTTTGCCTTCCGGCTGAAAGGTCACCTGTAATGCGTTGCCAATCACATCGGCTGCGCCGATTGAGACATCAGCGGGGATGTCCCCGATCGTGATCAGACGCTGGCCGTTGTCCGGGGCGCGGGTATCCGGGTCCAAAGCATTGTCGCGCAGCCAGATCGCGTGAAAGCGGGATTGGGTGCCGTCGCTGAATTCGACGGAGACAATCGAAGGGGTGAAGTTTACAGCGCGCAGCATGGGTTGCTCCTGTCGGCGTTGAGTGTTTCTTGAGGACATACGCGTCTTGTGGCATTACGACAATTAATCCTTATTCCTGCTGAGGGATGGAAAATCTAATGGCTCAAAAGCAAATTGGCTTGCCCCCGCTGGATTGGCTGCGCGTGTTTGAAGCCGCTGGGCGACTGGGCGGGTTCTCGGCCGCCGCGCGCGAGTTCGGTTTGACACAGGCGGCGGTCAGCCAGCGGATCGGTAACCTTGAGGCGTGGTTGGGGCGGACGCTCTTTGTCCGCGAGGCGCGGGGCGTATCGCTGACTGTCGAAGGCGAGAGCTATTTGCCGCTGGTACAGGACAGTTTGCAGGCGCTGGAGCGCAGCACCGAGGATCTGTTCGGCAAGTCGCCGCGCGCGCTGCGGGTTGCGGGCTTGTCGTCAAACATTCAAGGGCTTGTCGTTCCCAGCCTCGGGCGGTTTCACGAGATACGGCCCGATGTCCGCGTCATGACCGATTCCGCAGCGCGCCGGTCGTCGCTGGATGAAGAACGCACCTGGCTGCAGATTCGCTATGGTCGCGGCGCGTGGCCCGGGCGCGATGCTGAGCTGATCGCCCGCGAAGTGCTGGTGCCAATAGCAGCCCCCGGTGTGGGCTGGGGTGCGCCGCTGATTGACCTGCGCGGTGAACGCCCGGGATGGCACGACTGGTCCAAAGCGACCGGTATGGACCAACTTGCCCCGTCACACCTCAGCTTTGATTCGATGGAGCATGGCCTGTCTGCGGCGCGGCAAGGCATGGGTGTTGTCTTGGGCTCGGTCGCTTTGGCCAATACGGATTTGCAAGACGGTCGCTTGCGCAGGTTGGATTTGCCTGAGCTAAGGACAAAGGACGGTTATTGGCTTACCTGGCCCGAGGAGCGCGCGAAGTCCAAAAAGCAGCGCGCGTTGATTGCGGATTTCCTGCAGGCGATGCGGGGTTAGCCGGTCAGAAGTCGATCGCGATGCCCTTTTTCTCCCAATCGCCATAGCGCGCCGGGTCGGGGCCATCGCGGCCTCCAAGCTCTTTGGGTGCCTTTTTTGCTTCAGCCTCGGCCTTGCGGCGGCGCTCGTCGGCTTCGGCAAGGGCGCGTTGGGCGGCGGGGGGCAGGTCTTTGCGGTCGTCGCTCATGACTTCGGGTTCCTTTCCGGGCTGGGTCTTGATATACGCCCCCGTCCGCGCTTGGCAATGCAGCTGCGGAGTTTCGAAAGGCGGTTTCATGTCCGACAACGCGACGGCAGCACGGCGCAGCACAATCTATCTGCTGGATCAGATTCTGGGCGAAGGGCGGCTTTTGTCCGAATGCCTGGCCGCCGGGGCGCTGGACCGGCTTGACCCCGAGGACCGCGCCCGCGCCCAACGCCTGACATTGCAAACCCTGCGCGGGTTGGAACGTGCTGACCGTTTGCTGGGCAATCACCTGAACCGCACACCTGCCTTGACCGTTCACAACGCGTTGCGCCTTGGCGCTGTCGAGCTCTGCCATGGCGAAGCCGCGCATGGTGTCGTGAATTCCATGGTCGAGATTGTTGGCCGGTCGCGCAAACACGGTCGCCTGAAAGGGCTGGTGAATGCAGTCCTGCGCAAAGTGGCCGCCGAAGGGCCAGAGGCTTGGCCGAAAATGCGGGTGCCGCGCCTGCCAGACTGGTTGCGCGATCCTCTGACTATGGCTTGGGGCGTTGACGCTGTTGCGGGCATGGAACGCGCGCATTTTGACGGCGCACCGCTGGACATATCGGCGAAGCCCGGAGCAAGCGGCCCCGGCGACGCTCTTCCAACGGGATCGATGCGCGTGCGCGATGCCGGGCAGGTCTCGGCTCTATCTGGATATGATCGGGGCGATTGGTGGGTGCAGGATGCAGCGGCGGCCTTGCCGGTGAATGCTCTTGCGCCCCAACCCGGAGAACAGATTCTTGATCTTTGCGCCGCGCCGGGCGGGAAGACGTTGCAATTGGCGGCGGCTGGGGCCGAGGTCACCGCTCTGGATATCTCCGAAACACGACTGAATCGAGTCCGTGAAAATCTGTCGCGCACAGGGCTAACGGCCAATGTCATCGCTGGGGACGCGCTGGAGCATCAGGGCCAGTATGACGCCATTCTGCTGGATGCACCCTGTTCAGCGACCGGAACGATCCGGCGGCATCCGGATTTGCCGTTTGCCAAAGACGGCTCGGAGTTCGGCACGTTGATTGAGCTGCAGGCCCAGATGCTGGCCCATGCCTGGACGTTGCTGAAACCGGGCGGGCGGCTGGTCTATTGCACCTGTTCCCTGCTGCCGGATGAAGGCGAAGTGCAGATCGAAGAGGCATTGGAACAGCATCCGGACATGCAAGTGGACCGAGAGGCCTTGAATGTCGCGGGTGTGGATTCGCAGTGGATCACAGAGGAAGGCGGTTTGCGCCTAAGGCCGGATTATTGGTCGGACCTAGGCGGTATGGACGGGTTCTATATCGCTTGCCTGAACAAATCTGCCTAAGCGCACGCTTTTCGATGACTTGACGTTCGGACCCGTCTATCGTTGGGTCAAACGCCAGCAGAGCGTAAGGGGCAGAGTCGCACGCGTCATGTCAAGTTCGGACCCAATGGCCAACCGCTGGACGCGGTTTCAGAACCGTTTCTACGCGCGGCTCAGCCAGCGCCGGAAGGCGGTGTCGGGGTTTGTGGGGCAACCGGAACCGCGAACTGTGGGTTCTTTTGCGCGCGGACGGCAATTGGTGGCCGGAAACCTGCTGTTTGCAGGCTATCTGGTCGAGGCTGAAGATACCGAGCTTTGGGATGTCGTCGCCCCGAGCGCCGACTTTGACAATGAGCGCCACGGTTTTGCCTGGCTGGATGATTTGGCGGCCGTGGGAGACATGCGCGCGCGGGAAAAGGCCCAGCGCTGGGTCTGGGGTTGGATCAATACGCATGGACGCGGTCAGGGGCCGGGCTGGGTGCCCGATCTCACCGGACGGCGTGTGATGCGCTGGATCAACCATGCCCTGTTCCTTTTGCGCGGCGCGAACGAGGCGCAAAGCAGGGCTTTTTTTCGCGCTCTGGCGCAGCAAACTTGGTTTCTGTCGAAACGCTGGACGGCGGCAACGCCGGGTCTGCCAAGGTTCGAGGCGCTGGCTGGTCTGGTGCAGGCCGGGCTGGCGCTGGAGGGGTTGGAGGAACTGGCGGACCCTGCTCTGCGTGCATTGGCGAGCGAGTGCGAGCGGCAAATCGATGCCGAAGGCGGCATCCTCACCCGCAACCCGGAGGAGTTGCTGGAGGTCTTTACTCTGCTCGCCTGGACTTCGGCGGCGCTGAGCGAGGTCGGGCGCGGCACACCCGCCGCTCAGACCGAAGCGATCCGCCGGATTGCGCCCACATTGCGGAACTTACGCCATGCCGACGGTGCGCTGGCTCGGTTCCATGGCGGCGGGCGCGGGCTGGAAGGTCGGCTGGATCAGGCGCTGGCGCAAAGCGGTGTGAAACCGCAGCAACATTCCGACTTGTCCATGGGGTTTGCCCGGCTATCCGCCTCACGCAGTACAGTCATCGTGGACGCAAGTGTCCCGCCCAAAGGCGCGGCCTCATTCAACGCGCATGCTTCGGCCTTGGCGTTTGAGCTGACCTCGGGCCGTAGACCCTTGATCGTAAATTGCGGGTCGGGGGCCAGTTTTGGACAGGAGTGGCGTCGGGCCGGTCGCGCGACGCCATCTCACTCCACTCTGTGCGTCGACGGGTTTTCCAGCGCGCGTCTGGCCCCACCCGTCAAAGGCGCGACCCAAGAGGCTTTGGTGGACGGCCCGAAAGAGGTGCCGACCGACTTTGAGGATGCCTTTGAAGGCACGCGCTTCATGGCTGGCCACGACGGTTACACCAAGGTGTTCGGTCTGACCCACGCGCGTACGTTCGAGCTGCGCTTTGACGGACGCGAATTAATTGGTGAGGACATTTTGTTGACCTCGACCGACCGAGCAAAAAAGCAATTTGACAAGGCAATGACTGCGTCGGGCAAGTCCGGTGTGAAATATGATATCCGATTTCATCTGCATCCTGACGTGGATGCGGCTTTGGATTTGGGTGGTGCAGCAGTGTCGATGGCGCTCAAAAGCGGCGAGATTTGGGTGTTCCGCCACGATGGTGTGGCAAAATTGGCCGTTGAACCAAGCGTTTATCTTGAAAAAGGCCGTCTGAAGCCACGCGCGACAAAACAGATCGTTCTATCTGGACGCGCAATGGAGTATGCGACGCGCACAAGGTGGACGCTGAGCAAGGCGCAGGATACTGCCTATGCCGTGCGCGACGTGCACCGGGACGAGCCCGTTTTCGACTGACGCCAAAAGGACCTTTGGACCCATGACCGATCTTCACCCCGTGCGCCGCGCGTTGCTTTCCGTATCCGACAAGACCGGCCTGATCGAGCTGGGCAAGGCCCTGGCCGAACGTGGGGTCGAACTGCTGTCGACCGGAGGCACGGCAAAGGCGCTGCGGGATGCGGGGCTTGAGGTGAAGGATGTCAGCGAGGTGACCGGCTTTCCCGAGATGATGGATGGCCGGGTCAAAACCCTGCATCCGATGGTGCACGGTGGACTGTTGGCGCTGCGCGACAATGACTCTCATGTGGCCGCGATGACCGAGCACGGGATCGGCGCGATCGACCTGTTGGTGGTGAACCTCTACCCGTTCGAGGCGACCGTGGCCAATGGTGCCGATTACGACACCTGCATCGAGAACATCGATATCGGCGGCCCGGCCATGATCCGTGCAGCCTCGAAAAACCATGCCTTTGTAAACGTGGTGGTGGATGTTCAGGACTACGATGCGCTGCTGGCCGAACTTGAGGCCAATGGCGGTCAGACCTCCTATGCATTCCGTCAAAATCTGGCGCAGACGGCTTATGCCCGCACGGCAGCCTATGACGCGGCTGTATCGAACTGGATGGCCGACGCACTGGCCGCTGAGGCCCCGCGCCGTCGCGCCTTCGCCGGTGAGTTGAAACAAACCCTGCGCTATGGCGAGAACAGCCATCAGGCGGCGGCGTTCTACACCGACGGGTCAGGCCGCCCCGGGGTTGCCACCGCTGTGCAGCATCAGGGCAAGGAACTGAGCTACAACAACATCAACGACACCGATGCGGCGTTCGAATTGGTGGCCGAGTTCGACCCTGCAGACGGTGCCGCCTGCGCCATCATCAAACACGCCAACCCCTGCGGTGTCGCCAAAGGCCCAACGCTGCTTGAGGCCTACAAGGCCGCGTTTGACTGTGACCGCACCTCGGCCTTCGGCGGGATCGTGGCGCTGAACCAACCCTTGGACGCCGAAACCGCGCAGGAAATCACCGGGATCTTCACCGAGGTCGTGATTGCTCCGGGTGCATCGGACGAGGCCAAGGCGATCTTTGCGGCCAAGAAGAACTTGCGCCTTTTGACGACCGAAGGGCTACCCGATGTGACCGCAAGCGGCAAAACCGTGCGTCAGGTGGCCGGAGGTTTGCTTGTTCAGGACAAGGACAACGGCTTTGTTGATCTCGATGACCTCAAGGTGGTCACTAAAAAGGCTCCTTCTGATCAGCAGATGCTCGACCTACTGTTTGCGTGGAAGGTGGCGAAACACGTCAAATCCAACGCCATCGTCTACGTCAAGGACGGCGCGACCGTGGGCGTGGGCGCGGGCCAGATGAGCCGGGTGGACTCGGCGCTTATTGCTGCCAAGAAAGCCGAGCGCATGGCCGACGCGTTGGGCCTGGCCCAGCCGTTGACCATCGGTTCGGCCGTGGCATCGGACGCGTTTTTCCCCTTCCCGGACGGGTTGATGGAGGCGGCCGAGGCTGGCGCGACCTGCGTGATTCAACCCGGTGGTTCCATGCGCGATGACGAGGTGATTGCAGCCGCCGATGAGGCGGGGCTTGCCATGGTCTTCACCGGCATGCGCCATTTCCGTCACTGATGCGCGCGCGACTGATCCTGTGGGCCGCGTTGGCCGCGTTCCTGATCGACCAGATCAGCAAATATCTGGTCGTTCATGTCATGCGTGTGGCTGAAGGAAACATCGACGTCCTACCGCCCCTTCTGGTGTTCAAATACGGCGAGAATCGCGGCATCAATTTTGGCCTGTTCCAAGGCAACAGCGAGGCCGCGCGTTGGGTTCTGATCGGCATTTCCCTGGCAATCTCGATCGGTGTTCTGATCTGGCTTTTGCGCGGCGCACCGAAAAAGATCATGCTCATCTGCGGCGGGCTCTTGATCGGCGGGGCGTTGGGCAACGTCCTCGACCGTCTGATTTATGGCTATGTGCTGGATTTTCTGAACATGTCCTGCTGTGGCATTCAAAACCCCTATGTCTTTAATCTGGCCGACGTGTTCATTTTCGCCGGAGCCATCGGTCTGGTGCTGTTCGAGGGCAAAAAGCCCTCGTGACGCGCCGTGCGATATGCGATAAAAGCGCCTGAAACAGGCTGGAGTCTCTGATGCGGATGCCGCGTTCCATTGTTGTTTTGACGGCGACCCTTGCGATTGCGGGGTGTTCCGATATCGGTTTGCGCCATCTGCGCGCGCCGGGTCCGGGACCGGACGAGTTTTCGGTCCTGCCGGTCAAACCTTTGACGCAGCCGCAAGATCTAGCCGTTTTGCCCGCTCCGACGCCGGGCGGGGCGAACCTGACCGACCCGAACCCGAAAGCCGATGCTGTGGCCGCATTGGGCGGCAACCCGGCAGCTCTGAACCCAAATGGGGCCATTCCGTCAACCGATGCGGCGCTGGTCACGGCGTCCAGCCGGTACGGTGTGGCACCTGACACGCGTCAGGTTCTGGCCCAGGAAGATGCCGAGTTCCGCAAACGTCAGGGCCGTTGGACTCGCCTGCGCCTGTTCAATGTGGACCGGTATGAACAGGTCTATCGTCGCGAGGCACTGGATGCCAACGCTCAGAACGAAGCCGCGCGGCGCGCAGGGATCGAAACGCCCTCGGCCCCGCCGATCAATGAATAATCCTTAACTTTTCGTCATCGGCCTTGAACCCGCGCGGCGCCACCGTAGTTTGAAACATGAAACGAAACGGAGGATGCCCCATGGTTCGGGCTCTGGCCTTGTGTGCCGCCTTGATTACCGCTGCCCCGCTTGCCGCCAAAGAAGGGCACGAGGCGGTTACGACCTTTACTTTGGACAACGGCATGGATGTGGTCGTGATCGAAGACCACCGCGCTCCGGTCGTACAACACATGGTCTGGTATCGCGCCGGGTCGGCGGATGAGCCGATCGGATCGTCGGGCGTGGCGCATTTTCTGGAACACCTGTTGTTCAAGGGCACCGACACGCTGGCACCGGGCGAATTTTCCGCCACGGTCGCGGCCAATGGCGGGAATGACAACGCCTTTACGTCCTACGACTACACCGCTTATTTCCAGCGTGTCGCGGCGGATCGTCTGGAACTGATGATGCGGATGGAGGCGGACAGGATGCGCAACATCCGCCTGACCGAAGAGGACATCGTGACCGAACGCGATGTGATCCTTGAGGAACGCAACCAACGTACTGAGAACAACCCGCGCGCCCTGTTTGGCGAGCAGATGAATGCCGCGCAGTATTTGAACCATCGATATGGCGTGCCCATCATCGGCTGGCGGCATGAAATGGAGACGCTGGATATGGAGGACGCGTTGTCCTTCTATCAGACCCATTACGCGCCCAATAACGCCATTCTGGTGGTGACCGGTGATGTGGACCCGGATAAGGTCAAATCGCTGGCCGAGACGTATTATGGCGTCATACCCGCCAATCCCGATTTACCCGAGCGCGTCCGCTCGCAAGAGCCGCCGCAAACCGCCGAGCGTCGCCTGACCTACAAAGACCCGCGCGTGTCTCAACCTTACGTTCAGCGCAGCTATCTGGCACCGGAACGCGACGCGGGTGCGCAGGAAAAAGCTGCGGCCTTGTTTCTGTTGGCTGAGTTGCTGGGGGGCGGCACGACCTCATATCTGAATGAAAAATTGCAGTTTGAAGAACAGAAGGCTGTTTATACTGGCGCGTTCTATCGCGGTGTTTCATTGGATGATACCACCTTTGATCTGCTGATCGTTCCCGCGCAGGGTGTGTCGCTGCAGGAGGCTGAAGACGCGATGGATCAAACCGTGGCTGACTTCATTGCTGAAGGTGTGAACGAAGAAGATCTGGACCGCATCAAGATGCAACTGCGCGCCTCGCAAACCTATGCCCGCGACAATGTCGACGGGATCGGCAACCGCTATGGTCGTGCCCTGACCAGCGGTCTGACGGTCGAAGACGTGCAGGCCTGGCCCGACATTCTGCAGGCCGTGACCGGGGATGAGATCATCGCCGCTGCACGCGAGGTATTGCAACCCGAGACATCAGTGACCGGCTGGTTGATGCGCGACGACGAGGTGACGCAATGAACAAGCTGTTCGCAACCCTGATCGCCTTTGTCATCGCTCTGCCCGCCTGGGCCGAGATCGAGATTGAAGAAGTCACCTCGCCCGGTGGCATCACCGCCTGGCTGGTCGAAGATCATTCGATCCCCTTTGCGGCGCTGGAGTTGCGCTTTCGCGGTGGAACCTCATTGGATGAGCCCGGCAAGCGTGGCGCAATCTACCTGATGAGCGGTCTGATCGAAGAAGGCGCAGGCGATATGGATGCCCGCACCTATGCGCGAGAGTTGGAGGCACTTGCGGCCTCGTTTCGATACAAGGCGACGGATGATACCGTGTCGATCTCGGCGCAGTTTCTGACCGAGAATCGCGATCAGGTGATCGACCTGTTGCGGACCACCATCCACGAGCCCCGCTTTGACACCGACGCGGTTGAGCGTGTGAAGGCGCAAATCCTGTCGGGGCTGCGGTCTGACCAGACCGATCCGAATGACATTGCGGGCAAGGAATTTGCCCGAATGGCCTATGGCGACCACCCCTATGCGACCGAAGGCAAGGGCACGATCGAAAGTGTCTCGGCGCTGAACCGTGACGATGTCGTAACCGCCTATCAGAACGTCTTTGCCAAAGACCGGCTTTATGTCGGGGCGGTGGGCGACATCACTGCCCAAGAGCTTGGAGCGTTATTGGACCAGTTGCTGCTTGATCTGCCCGAAACCGGAAAGCCTATCCCTGGGCGCGCAGAGGTCACCATCCCCGGCGGCGTCAGCGTGGTCGAGTTTGACACCCCTCAATCCGTGGCCCTGTTTGGTCATGAGGGTATCGACCGTGACGATCCAGATTTCTTTGCGGCATTTCTTCTGAACCACATTCTGGGCGGCGGCGGGTTCGAAAGCCGTCTGATGCAGGAGGTGCGCGAAAAGCGGGGCCTGACCTATGGGGTGGGAACCTATCTTGTGCCCAAAGACCTTGCCTCGGTCTATCTGGGATCGGTTTCATCGGCCAATGACCGCATCGCCGAAGCGGTTGAGGTCATTCGTGACGAGTGGGCCCGCGCGGCGTCTGACGGTGTGACCCAAAAGGAACTGGACGATGCGAAAACCTATCTGACCGGCGCTTATCCGTTGCGGTTTGATGGCAACAGCCAGATCGCGGGGATCATGGTCGGCATGCAGATGGAGGACCTTCCCATCGACTACATCGCGACGCGCAACGACAAGGTGAACGCCGTGACGCTCGACGACGTGAACCGCGTTGCCAGCGAGTTGCTTGATCCCGAGGGGCTGCATTTCACTGTCGTCGGTAAACCGGTCGGCCTGGAGACGACGAACTGAACTCAGGTTTCGACCTCAACCGTCAGCAGGCAATGATCGGACAAATCCCGAAGGAACGCCTCGCGCGCGTCTTCGGGTTTGTCGACCCAACCTGACACCTGCACGGTGTAGTCGTCTCCGGCCGCGTTTGTGCCCAGATCGGTGAATGTCATCAGATCACTCGCCATCGCGTGGTCCAGGTCTGAGGTGAAGTTCCGCCCCATCTTCTTCCATGTCACATCGTGGCTTTTGGTCAAAAGCTTCATGTTGTTCTTGGTGGCAAAATCTGACAGGGCGTCAATTTCCTTGTCCCCCGGCACGATCCTGTCGGCAATGCGCCGGGTCGGGAATTGCAGGCCCATCGTGTTCAGATCACCGATGACCAACAGACGCTCGCGCTTGTTTCCGACCTTTCTGTCCAACGATCTCCGCAGCTTCCAGACCTTGTCGAACATCTCGTACCGGTTGCCGAAATCGCGCGCCTCGGTACCGCTGTCGGTATGCAGAAATAGGATGTTGTACCAACTGCCGCCTGTTTTGAAGGACAGCAGCGCGCCGGGGCGCAGGTAGGGGTTGGAAAGGTTGAACTGACGCTTCTGCGAAAAGGTGACCTGATCCATCTGTCCGCGCCGCCAGCCCACAAGGATTTCCTTTGACGCCTTGCCGCTGCCGTCATGGCCTTCGGTAAAGCCGAAATCATAGTCCGGGAATTCTGAATCGATGAGGTCCAGAATATCCAGCGTTTCCATTTCTAGAATGCCAAAGATGTCCGGCGATTGTGCCCGGATTTGTTCGGCAACCGAGCGTACGCGTTTCTTCAACGCAGCGGCGGATTTGGGTTTCTTGCCAAATTCCTTGACGTTCCAACAGGTGACACGAATAGCCATGGGCGCATTCCTTCAATCTACTTTTCAGTGAATGCGAATAGGATGCGGCATCATGTGGCGTTTTTCAACGGCTAGGTCGGATTGGCCTTGGCTTGATCGCGCAGCATCCGGCCCATCATTTGGCCAAATTTGCCTGAGCCACGCTGATATAGCGCGCCGTCCACGGACAGGACCGTTCCGCTGATATAGCTGGCCAGGTCCGAGCTAAGGAAAAGGCAGGCATTCGCCACATCTTGCACGGTCCCCCAGCGTCCAATCGGGACGTCGGCCCGCAATTTCTCGGCTGCATCAGGTGTCGGAGCGAGGCGCCTTGCCCCTTCGGTGTCTTCGATGAAGCCGGGCACAACTGAATTCACCCGAATGCCCTCGATCCCCCATTCCATTGACAGGGTGCGGGTGATTTGGTCCACGCCTGCCTTGGCCGCGCAGACATGGGCCTGACCTTCGTAGGGCAGAAACGCCTGCGGGGCCGAGATGTTGATGATGCTCGCGCCGGGTCGCTTCAGGAATGCATAGGCCCCCTTCAGCACGTGAACGGTGCCCATCAGGTCGATATCCACCACTGTCTTGAAGGCGTTGACCGACATCTCGGACATCAGCGCCGGGAAGTTACCGGCGGCGCCCGAGACGAGAATGTCGAAGTCGCCATATGCGTCGTGGAACTGTTTCAGCCCTGCCGCAACGGCCTCGGGGTCGCGCACATCGAATGATGCGCCCATGGCGTCTGCCGCGCCTGCCGATTTGAGCGCTGTAACAGTGTCATCGACCTTGTCTTGCGATCGGCTGGCCACGGCCACTTTGGCCCCAGCTGCTGCAAAGGCCTCGGCAATCCCGCGATTTATACCGCTGGTGCCGCCAATGACGATGGCGGTCTTGTCTGCAAAGTCCATGTGGGCCTCCCTTTGGACGGGAGCCCTACTCGCCGTAGGGCACCCAGATGTTTTTGACCTCTGTCGCAGCTTGCAGGAACCGGCGCGTGTGGTCCACGCTCCAATCCGTCGTCGTCGCATTGTTGACCCAGGTCCGTTTGATATTTCCGGCCGAAGCGTTCTCAATCTCAGCCGACAGATCGGTGGACGAAAATGACCAGACCGCATCCACGTTCAGATGCGACGCCAGCGGTTTCGCCAGTTCTGCGTGGCTACCGGTCAGGATGTTGACCACACCGGCGGGCACGTCCGAGGTTTCGAGGATTTGATAGAAATCCGTCGCGGCCAGCGGATAGGGTTCAGATGAGGCCAGAACCACGCGGTTGCCCATCGCAATTGCCGGAGCCATGGCCGAGACCAGACCCAGCAGGGGTGCCTCATCGGCGCAAAGCGCACCGATCACACCCACGGGTTCCTTCATCGCAATCGCCACGCCGCGGATCGGGACGCCGTGCACCTGACCGTCGTACTTATCGGCCCAGGCCGCAGCCGTGAACAGGCGCTGGATCGAAGTTTCGACCTCGGCAGCGCCGCTCTTGCCGCCGGTCATGGCGTCAATTCTTGCTGCGAATTCGTCGGCACGTGCCGAGAGGTTCTCGCCAATGTAATACAGAATCTGAGCCCGTAGATGACCGGTGGTCTTGGACCAGCCCTTGGCCCCGGCTGCAGCCTCAACCGCGTTGCGCACGTCCTTGCGGTTCGCCAGCCCCACATGGCCCAGCAGACCGGACTTGCCCCATGCCGGTTTCGAGTAGCCACTGTCGGGCCGTGCCTGTTTGCCGCCGATATACATCTTGGCGGTGCGGTCGATGGGATCGACCGGAGCCCCCTCACCTGTCGCGGCCTCAACTTTGGCCAGCTGCTTGGGTTTGCCTTTGGGCTTGGTATAGGCTGTCAGCCCCTCCCATCCGCCTTCACGGCCAAAGCCGCTTTCGCGCACGCCGCCGAACCCGGCGGCCGCGTCGAACAGGTTGGTGGCGTTGACCCAGACCACACCCGCAACCAGCTTGGGCGCGATATCCAGGGCGAGGTTCACATTCTCGGTCCACACGGTCGCAGCCAGCCCGTAACGGGTGTTGTTGGCCAACTCGACCGCCTCGGCCGGGGTGCGGAAGGTCGAGGACACCAGAACCGGGCCAAAGATTTCCTCTTGCATCAGAGGGTCCGAGGTCTCCAGTCCCGAGATCAGCGTCGGCGGGTAGTAACAGCCGTTTTCGGGCATCTCACAGGCTGCCTGATAGATGTCGCCTGCGGTATTGCTGTCGACCATACCCTTGATCGTTTGCAACTGAATCGGGTCCACTACAGCACCCACGTCGATGCATTTGTCCAGCGGATCGCCGATGCGCAGGGTGTCCATCCGGGCGCGCAGTTTCGCGTAAAACCGCTCGGCAATCCCCTCCTGCACCAACAGGCGTGAACCGGCACAGCAAACCTGACCCTGATTGAACCAGATCGCATCGACCAGCCCTTCGATGGCTGAATCGATATCGGCGTCGTCAAAGACGATATAGGCGGACTTGCCGCCCAGCTCTAACGTCAGCTCCTTGCCAGACCCTGCGGTCGCTTCGCGGATACGCCGCCCCACGGCGGTTGAGCCGGTAAAGGCGATCTTATCTACGTCCGCGTTCACGATCATCCCACCCACCGCGCCGTCGCCGGTGACGATGTTGACCACGCCTTTGGGCAACCCGGCCTGCGTGCAGATGTCGGCAAACAGCAGCGCGGTCAGCGAGGTATATTCGGCCGGTTTCAAAACCACCGTATTCCCCATCGCCAGCGCAGGCGCGATTTTCCACGCCAGCATCAGCAGTGGGAAGTTCCATGGAATGATCTGCCCGCAAACGCCCAAGGCCTGCGCATTGGGCAGTTCGCTTTCCATCAGCTGCGCCATGCCCGCGTGGTAATAGAAGTGCCGCTGGGCCAGAGGGATGTCGATATCGCGCGATTCACGGATAGGCTTGCCATTGTCCATGCTCTCCAGCACAGCAAACAGACGGGAGTGCTTCTGCAACAGCCGCGCGATTGCGTAAAGGTGCCGCGCACGACCCGCACCACCCAGTTTCTCCCATTTGGGCTGTGCCTTGCGGGCCGCGCCTACAGCGGCATCCACATCGGCCTGTTTGGCCTGGGTCAGCTTGGCCAGCACTTCACCGGTCGCCGGGTTGCGGCTGTCAAAGCCTTTGCCAGGTTTGGTAAAGGCCCCATCGATATAGTGGCCGAACTTATCACCCTGATCGACCAGCCAGGCCAGCGCCTCGGCAGCACTTTCGGGGGCGGGGCCGTATTCCATGGTCTCGAAGATTTCTTTAACGCTCATTGTTCTTTCCTTCTCCCGGGGCTTCGCCCGTTCGGCACTGAAATCGCTCTACCAGAGCGATTTCCGGGCGTGCCTCACCCCATAGAATGCCTGTACCCAGCCGAGTAGGCCCCGGTCACAAAGTGTTCCAACTGCCGCTCGATGTCGCCCAGCAGCGAGGACGCGCCAAAGCGGAACAGGTCGGGCTCCAACCAGCGGTCGCCCAATTCATCCTTGATCAGCGACAGGTAGACCAGGGCGTCCTTGGCTTTGGAAATCCCGCCCGCAGGCTTGTAGCCAACGCGATACCCGGTGCGGTCATAATAGTCGCGGATCGCGCGGATCATGACCAGCGAGACCGGCAGCGTCGCGTTGACGCTTTCCTTACCCGTCGAGGTCTTGATGAAATCCGCCCCCGCCATCATGCACACCAGCGAGGCGCGGGCGACATTACGCAGGCTGCCCAGCTCTCCGGTGGCGAGGATGGCTTTGACATGGGCGTCACCACAGGCGACGCGAAAAGCTTTCATCTCGTCGTACAAAGCCTGCCAGTCGCCCGACAGCACATGGCGGCGCGAGATGACGATGTCGATCTCTTCGGCCCCAGCTTTCACGCTCTCTTCGATCTCGGCCACGCGCAGATGGAAAGGCGACAATCCCGCTGGAAAGCCTGTGGAGACGGCAGCCACCGGAATGCCGGTGCCCTTCAACGCTGTAACCGCTGTTTCGATCATGTCGTGATACACACAGACCGCGCCGGTGGTGATCGGCGGCATGTCCATCGCCCGCAGCACCGCTGGCGCGACCGGCTGACGGGCTTTGGCACACAGGCGTCGCACGCGACCCACCGTGTCGTCACCCGACAATGTGGTCAGGTCGATCATCGTTATTGCTTTCAAAAGCCACGCGGCCTGATAGTCTTTCTTGACTGATCGCCGACCGGGTAGGGTGGCCGCGCGGCGTTCAATGGCCGAGGTGTTGGCCTGTACGGCGCGTACCCAGTCCAGATCCAGATCAGTCCCGGGATTCCTGGGTTCGGTCACTTGCGGCAGATGCGCGGTGCGCACGGGGCTTTCTGAGCTCTGCGTTTCCATCTTCACATCCTTTGGGAGGTCTGCGCCAAAATCGCATGGGTTGCAGGCAAATGGAAGGCAAACTGACTGCTGAACTCAATTTTTTTGACCAATTGGACAAAATTGGCGAGTTATTGCGAGTGACTCGCAAAAGCATTGACTAAGTTGCGAATGGTTCGCATATTCATTCTGGGGAAGACACCTGATCGGGGCCATATATGATTCGTCGCAGCTTTCTTGCAGCACTCACTTTAATCGTGGCATTACCGCTGGCCGCCTGGGCCGATGCGCCTTTGAAAGTGGTCGCTACGACGGGCATGATCGCGGATGCGGTGCGTCAGGTGGGCGGAGATCAGGTCGAGGTCAAAGGACTGATGGGCCCCGGCGTCGATCCACATGCCTATCGCCAGACCCGCAGCGATATCGTGGCCATGACCCGCGCCGATCTTGTTCTGTGGCACGGGTTGTATCTCGAAGCGCAAATGGAAGGGTTTTTCCACGACCTCGCCCGTAAGCGCAACGTCGTGGCAGTCGCAGAGGGTATCGACAAGTCCAAACTGCGCGCCCATGACGACTATGCCGATAAATACGATCCGCATGTCTGGATGAACCCGGCCTTGTGGCGCGATGTGGTGATCGAAGTGCAGCAGGCTCTGACCGACGCGCGCCCCGAAGCGGCGGATGTTTTCGCCAACAATGCACAGGCGCATCTTGCCGAGATCGACCAACTGGAAGCCTATGGCAATCGACTGCTGGCGGCTGTGCCCGAAAACAACCGCGTTCTGGTAACGGCGCATGACGCATTTGGCTATTTCGGCGCTGAATACGGCTATGCCGTTCAAGGTATTCAGGGCATCTCAACCCAGTCCGAGGCCGGCCTGAACCGGATCGGTGAATTGGTGGATACACTGGTCGATCGGCAACTGACGGCGGTCTTCGTGGAAAGCTCGGTCTCGGACCGATCGATGCGTGCGTTGATCGAAGGAGCGGCAGCAAAAGGGCATCAGGTATCTGTAGGCGGTGAGCTATTTTCGGACGCGATGGGTGAGCCTGGAACCTATGAGGGCACCTATATTGGCATGCTGGACCACAATATCACGGTAATCGCGAACGCGCTGGGCGCGGATGTCCCCACCGGGGGCATGAACGGACAACTGTCGGCAGGATTCTGATATGACACTGGAATTGGCCGCAGATCAGGGTTTGTCCGTCCAAAAAGATGGGATGAAAGACAGCCCGTTGTCCATTCGCGGTCTGACTGTTTCATACGGCCAGAAACCTGCAGTGTTCTCAGTAGATATGACAGTGCAGCCCGGTGCGATGACGGCCATCATAGGCCCCAATGGGGCGGGCAAGTCGACCTTGTTGAAAGCAGCCTTGGGGATTGTGACCCCGCTTTCGGGTCAGGTGAGCGTTTTCGGTCAACCGCTGGATCAACAGCGTGCCAGAATTGCCTATGTGCCGCAGCGGGCCAGTGTCGATTGGGATTTCCCGACGCTGGTGATCGACGTGGTGCTTATGGGCTTGTCGCGAGAGCTTAGCCTGCTGGGTCGGGTGCGGGCGCGGCACAAGGCCCGTGCGATGGAGTGTCTCAACCGCGTAGGCATGCACGATTTCGCAAACCGTCAGATTGGTCAACTTTCCGGTGGTCAGCAGCAGCGGGTATTTCTGGCACGCGCTTTGGCGCAGAATGCAGATTTGTATCTGTTGGATGAGCCCTTTGCCGGGGTGGACGCGGCGACGGAAAAGGCAATCATCGCCGTTCTCAAATCCCTGAAAAACGAAGGCAAAACGGTTGTCGTTGTCCATCATGACCTGGCCACCGTCACGGACTATTTCGATCATGTCTTCCTGATCAATACCCGCAAAGTGGCCGAAGGTTCGGTAGCCGAGGCCTTTACCCCCGAGACCCTTCAAGCTGCATATGGGGGCCGTCTAGCCACGGCTCAGATCGACCAGATTGCGGGCACCGCGGGATAGACAGCCCATGCTTTGGAACGCGCTTACCCTGCAGCTTGGCTATAACGCCACGCTGGTTGCAATCGGAGCGACATTGCTGGGTGTCTCTGCTGGCATCACCGGCACATTCTTGTTCTTGCGCAAACGGGCATTGGTCAGCGACGCGATCAGTCACGCAACTCTGCCGGGCGTGTGTGTGGCGTTCATGGTGATGGTGGCGTTTGGCGGGGATGGGCGGTCGCTGATCGGGCTTTTGGCAGGTTCTGCCCTGTCTGCTTGGTTGGGTCTAATCTGCATGAACTGGCTGACGCGTCGCACGCGACTTGCCGAAGACGCGGCCATTGGGGCGGTGCTTTCGGTGTTCTTCGGGTTTGGTATCGTGTTGTTGACCGTCATTCAGACTATGGGCGTCGGGCGTCAGGCGGGGCTCGAAGGATTCTTGCTGGGCTCGACCGCAGGAATGCTTTGGGCTGATGCGATGATCATCGCGCTGGGCGGTGCGGTAACACTTTGTCTGGTCGTTGTCTTGCGTCGACCGATGACGCTGGTGGCGTTTGATCCCGAATACGCCGCCGCGCGCGGGCTTACGGTACACCGCATCGATTTGGCAATGATGGCTTTGGTCATGGCGGTCACGGTCGTTGGTCTGAAGATCGTCGGCTTGATCCTGATCGTCGCGCTGCTGATCATACCCGCCGTCACGGCGCGCTTCTGGACTGAACGATCCGAGCGTGTGGTGCTTCTGGCCGGAGTGGCCGGAGGTCTCGCAGGCTACATCGGCGCGGCGCTTTCGGCAGTGGCACCCAACCTGCCAACAGGCCCGATCATCGTGTTGGTCAGCTTTGCCTTCTTTGTCCTTTCGCTGTTTCTGGCTCCGGCACGTGGGGTTCTGGCCGCAGTGCTGCGGCATCTGAGTTTCCAGCGTCGCGTTCATATTCGGCAGGGGCTATTGGCTTTGGCACAGGACCAAAAGATCTATGAACCGCTGACATTGCGCTTGCTGCGAAAGGCGGGTTTGGCGCGCGCCGACGGGGTTGCGACCGACATCGGCAAAGCCCGCGCGGCCAAGGCTCTGCGCGACGAAAAACGATGGGAGGTCGTCCGCGCCGACCAGACGCATGAGGCCGCCGCTGCGCTGTATGACGGTCTGCGGGACATCGAAACCGTTCTGACACGTGATCAGATCACCGAAATTGACCGCCGCATCGGCGGACCGCAGGGGGTCCCGGCATGAGCGGTGAAGAATTCGTCCCCCTGTCCCTCACACCTCTGCTGATCGGCACGTTCGCATCGGTCGCCTGCGCGCTGCCGGGCAACTTTCTGGTGCTGCGCAAGCAGGCTTTGATCGGTGATGCGATCAGCCATGTGGTGCTCCCGGGAATTGTCGTCGCATTCTTGCTGACCGGAGCTATTGCGACCTGGCCGATGATGCTGGGTGCTGCGGGTGCTGCCTTGGTGGCCGTGGCGTTGATCGAGGCCATTCGCCGTTTGGGCCGGATCGAACCCGGAGCCGCAATGGGCGTGGTCTTTACCACCATGTTCGCAGCCGGTGTTCTGTTGCTGGAGCAGACCGATACCTCGACCGTGCATCTGGACGTGGAACACGCGCTCTACGGCAATCTGGAAAGTTTGATTTGGCTGGATGCGATAGGATGGTCGTCGCTTTGGGATATCGAAGCGCTCGCTGGTTTGCCGCCGGAACTACCGCGCATCACCGTGACTTTGATCCTGGTGACCGCATTCACCTGGTTGTTCTGGAGACCGCTCAAAATCTCGACCTTTGACGAAGGGTTCGCGCGAACGGTCGGCATTCGCACCGGGATGTTGGGTCTTGCCTTGGTGATCATCGCTGCGATTGCCGCTGTGGCCGCTTTTGATGCGGTGGGCTCGATCATTGTTATTGCGATGTTCATCTGCCCGCCCGCAGCGGCCCGAATGATGACCAATCGGTTGGAAAAGCAAATCGCCTGGAGCGTTGTCTTTGCCGTGGCCTCTGCGGTTTTGGGATACGTCCTTGCGGGGTATGGACCACTATGGCTTGGCGGTTCGGATGCCGTCAGCGCGGCGGGGATGATCGCGACGATTTCGGGAGTGACTCTGGCAATCACAACAGTTTTCGGACCCTGTCGCACGCGTTCGGGCGCGCCGATTTCGACCTGATTGGCATGTTCATGCCAATGGCCGCCCCGCGACTTCGGCCAAACCCCGCCGGTGGAAACAATGTCCAAATCTTAACATGATTTATTCCGGCTCTCATGTTATCGAATGTTCAATTGTTAACCGAATAACCACCACTCACTTAGGTTGGTCCGGCCTGTTGACACTCGATGCGTTTACCCCCTTGCGGCGCGGGTCAACTGGTCGGACTACTTTTTTCGTGACATGTAAATTCATCCCAAACCGGTGGCAGAATCGTACATGACCATGCTAAGTTTAGCGGTATGGCGCATCTGGACCCCAATATCAGCGAAATTCGCCCGGTTATCCGGCAGCTTGACGAAGCAGCCATCAACCGGATTGCCGCAGGTGAAGTGGTCGAACGTCCGGCCTCAGCCGTAAAGGAGCTGGTGGAGAACGCGATCGATGCAGGGGCGACCCGGATTGCCATAGATGTCGCCGATGGTGGCAAAACCGTGATTCGTGTAACGGATGACGGGTGCGGGATCGCAGCCTCGGATTTGCCGCTGGCATTGTCCCGGCATGCCACCTCGAAGATCGATGGCTCGGATCTGTTGAACATCCACACCTTCGGGTTTCGGGGTGAAGCGCTGCCCTCGCTGGGGGCTGTCGGCCGCCTGACCATCACCAGTCGGGTGCCGGGGGCGGATGCCGCGCAGATTCACGTCGCTGGTGGCAAGATCGAAGCGGTGAAGCCCGCTGCCTTGCGCGCAGGCACCGTGGTCGAGCTGCGTGATCTGTTCTATGCCACGCCCGCGCGGCTGAAATTCATGCGCACCGACCGGGCCGAGGCGCAGGCGATTACCGACACGGTCAAACGTTTGGCAATGGCCGAACCGGCGATCACCTTCACCCTGCGCGATGTCTCGGGTGGGGGTGAAGGCCGCGTGACCTTCCGTGCCGATCGCGAAAATGGCGATCTGTTCGACGCCCTGCACGCACGTCTGGCCCGGGTGATCGGGCGCGAGTTTGCCGAGAACGCCCTGCAGATCGACGCCACGCGCGAAGGGGTCCGGCTGTACGGCTACGCCGCCCTGCCCACCTATTCGCGGGGCGCGGCAGTGGCGCAGTATCTATTCGTCAATGGCCGCCCGGTCCGTGACAAGATGCTGACCGGTGCACTGCGGGCCGCCTATTTCGATTTCCTCAGCCGTGATCGCCACCCAGCGGCGGCGCTGTTCATCGACTGCGATCCGACGCTGGTGGATGTGAACGTGCATCCCGCGAAATCCGAGGTCCGGTTCCGTGACCCCGGTGTCGCGCGCGGGCTGATCGTGTCTGCCCTGCGGCATGCTTTGGCTGACGCGGGACATCGGGCATCTTCGACCATTGCCAACGCGACTTTGGGGGCGATGCGACCGGAGCCCTCGCAACCCACCCCGGCGCGTGTGTACCAAATGGATCGACCTTCACCAGCCGCGCGACAAGCGGCCTATCAGGCGCAGTCGCCGGGATTTTCCGAGCTGTCCAAGGACTATAGCGGCAGCGTCGTGGAGCCTGAGCCGGTCGCGATTGAAGAGCCCTCGCATCAGGACCTGCCCTTGGGGGCTGCGCGTGGGCAGGTGCATGAGAATTACATCATCGCTCAGACGGCGGATGGCATGGTCATCGTCGATCAACATGCGGCGCATGAGCGCTTGGTCTATGAAAAGCTTAAGACACAGATGTCGGAGAAAGGGGTCGCTGCGCAGGCATTGCTAATCCCCGAGATCGTGGAACTGTCCGAAGCTGACTGCGCTCGGCTGATGGCAGTCGCCGACGATCTGTCTCGCCTCGGTCTGTCGCTTGAGCCTTTCGGCGGTGGTGCCATCGCAGTGCGCGAAACCCCTGCCATTCTTGGTGAGGTCGATGCGCGCGAAATGATCCTGGATATCCTTGATGAGCTGGCCGATCAGGGCGAAAGCCAGACCGTGCAGGCGCGGATCGAGGCGATACTCAGCCGTGTGGCCTGCCACGGGTCCGTCCGCTCGGGTCGCCGGATGCGGGCCGAGGAAATGAACGCCCTGCTGCGCGAGATGGAGGCGACGCCCCATTCCGGTCAGTGCAACCACGGTCGGCCCACTTACGTGGAACTGAAACTGGCCGATATCGAACGTCTGTTCGGGCGCAGTTGATCCCGCTTCTGTGACGCGGTAAGAAGAATAAAACAAGAACAATTGAGGCGACATGATCGAGATTGCCGGAACCCAATATGCGTTGAACGACCCCGTGATCCTGATCGGCGGTGCTTTGGTCGCGCTGATTCTAGTGCTGCTGTTTCTGTCCCTGCGCGCGGCGCAGCGGTCGGCACGGATGGCTGAGCCGCTGGCGCGGCAAATGGCGCATCTTGGACAGCATGTGCAGCAACTTGGGCAGGGGCAGGAGCAATTGCGCGGCGGCCTCCAGCATGTCTCGGACACGCAGGCCAATGCGCAGGTGCAGGTGATCCAAACGGTCGAGTCGCGGCTGTCCTCGGTGCAGCAGCAGATGAACGACAGGCTGGCGGACAATGCGATGAAATCGGCGCGTGCTTTGGCCGAGATGCAGGAGCGGATGAAGGAATCGCTGCATGGATCATCGAAACAGACCGCGACCTCACTGACGCAATTGCAGGAACGTCTGGCGGCCATCGATAAGGCGCAGGACAATATCACCAAATTGTCGGGCGATGTGCTGTCGCTGCAGGATATTCTGTCGAACAAGCAAACCCGTGGCGCGTTCGGGGAAATTCAGCTGAACGACATCGTTTCCAAAGCGCTGCCGACCGACAGCTTTCAGCTTCAGGCGACGCTGTCGAACGGACGGCGAGCCGATTGTCTGATCAACCTGCCGAATCCTCCGGGGCCCATCGTGATCGACAGCAAATTCCCATTGGAAGCCTATGAGGCGCTGATCGGATCGACCAATGATGTCGAATTAAAAGCGGCCGCTCAGATGTTCCGCAGCACCGTGCGCAAGCATATCAACGACATTGCCGAGAAGTACATTCTGGACGGTGAAACCGCCGATGGCGCGCTGATGTTCCTGCCGTCCGAGGCGGTCTATGCCGAGCTGCACGCCAAATTCCCCGAACTGGTGCAGGAGAGTTTCAGCAAACGCGTCTGGATCGTCTCACCCACGACCTGCATGGCGACGCTGAATACGATGCGGGCGATCCTGAAAGATGCTCGGATGCGTGAACAGGCTGGGGCGATCCGTAAGGAGCTGGGGTTGCTGCACAAGGATGTCGAACGGCTGGGTGACCGCGTTTCCAATCTAGACCGTCATTTTGGGCAGGCGGCCAAGGATATTTCGGAAATCAAGATCAGCGCCGAAAAAGCGGGTCGCCGGGCACAGCGACTGGACAATTTTGATTTTGAGGAGCTCGCGCCGGACGATCACAGCAATGTTGTGCCGCTGGGTAAGACCGAAGGGTAATCTTCAGCGTCAGATGCGAAGAAAGGGCTGAAACAGTCGCGGCATCAGCTTGCTGAACTTCAAAGGCGCATCGGTCACGGCCAGACAGATGCAATCTTCTGACATGTCTGCTGTTGGCGTGTGATGCAGGTCTTCGTCCGCGATCTCGACATCGCCACGGGCAAAATGGTCGACCTCATCCGAAAACGCTCCTTTCAGCACCATCGTCAGTTCCACGCCCTTGTGGCTGTGATCCGGCACGGCGGCGCCTGCGGGAATGAACAGCAAGCGGGCGGTTGCCTCGCGCGTTGTCGGCAGGATTGCCTGTTTCACACCCATGCCAATCGAACGCCATTTGATGTCGTTCACGTCTCCACCCACGTAATCCTGCAGCGGCGCAGGCAGGACCGAGCAACCGGGGCGCGCGGGTTTCGCAACCGGGGCACCTTGCGCGATCAACGCCATCGTTGCGGCCAGGGAACCATCGCTCAGCTCGGTCACGTCCTGCTGGTCCTGCAGGACACAGCCACCAACAGCGTCAAAGCTTCCCGCGCGCGCGCGGCAATGGTCGCACAGCGAAAGGTGCGTGGCGACCATCAGGTCGAAGGCCTCGGGCAACGTACCGGCGGCGTAGGCCATCAGCAGGTCGTCGGTCAGGTGGTGTTTGATCTTGTTACTCATCATCGTCATCTCAATTCATCGCATGGCGCAAGCGGTCCAGCGCCAGCCGTATCCGTGATTTGATCGTGCCCAGCGGCAACCCGGTCTGAGATGCGATTTCTCGATGGCTCAGATCGCCGAAATAGGCTTTCTCAATTAGCTCTCGTTGCGCGTCTGGCAACGCGGTCAACGCGTCACGCAGCAGCGCGGTTTCTTGTTGCAGCACCAGAACGTCGTCCTGTTCCGGCTCTGCCTCGGGGCCCCATCCCAAATCTTCGGGTTCGGGCCGACGTTGCTTGCGCAACACATCGATGCGCTTGTTCCGAGCGATCGTGAAAACCCAAGTCGCCACGGTCGCTCGTGTCGGATCGAACAGATGCGCCTTGTGCCACAAGGTCGCCATCACCTCCTGCGCGCACTCCTCAGCCAAAGCGGCGTCAGATCCCGACTTCATCAGGAACGCTTTGACCCGAGGCGCAAAGTGCTGGAACAACTCGGCAAAGGCCGCTTGATCCTGCGCATCCCGGATTCGGGTGACATGGGCCACCCATTCGGTTCTGGTCTTGCAACTTCCGTTCGCTCCGTTCACCGGTCTGCCCCTGCTGCGTTTCTTCGCGCGCCAGGGTTTCAGAGCAGGGCCGTCGCCCACCGGTTCATCCAAGCTCGCGGTATCGATCTCGGTAAACATAACCACAATACGCAGGCAGGCCCAAGCCGGATCAGTTTACGGGGTTATTTTAATCCGAACTGGGTTCGATTTCGTAGTGAATTGATATAACATCCATGGAAAACAAAGCCGTTTGAACGGTTTGCAGGCAGAACGGAAAAGACCGGATGAACAGGGTCGACCACATCGCTGGCCACACGTATCACGGGCGCAAAGGCGCGATTGAGAACGCATTTCGCTATTCGATCGACTATATCCTTCTGAACCCCGAAGTCCCACCGGCCACCCCGCTTCTGTTTTCGGTCAATAAACCCAATGTGACGAACTGGCGGGATCGGGACCACGGCGGGTTGCCGCACAAGGGACAAGGTGCGAAATGGGTGCGTGCACGTTTTGACGAACTCGGGGTAGTCCAGCCACAAACCTTGTTGTTGCTGACCCAGCCGCGGACGTTTGGGCATGTGTTCAACCCGGTCAGCTTCTGGTTTTGCTTCGACGAAGATGAACAGCTTTATGCCGTTGTGGCAGAGGTGACCAACACCTACGGCACGCGCCATTGCTACCTGTGCCACAATCCAAATTTTGCGCCCATGCAACCCTCAGATCGGGTTGTTGCGGACAAGCTGATGCATGTCTCTCCGTTTCAGGAAATTAAAGGCACCTATACATTTCGGTTCGATTTTCGGCCCGATCGAGTGGGCGTGTGGATCGACTATGGGCGCGAGAACGGCGGTTTGATTGCCACGCTGACAGGGCCGCGCACGCCATTGACCGATCGGGCGATAATTTGGTCGCTGATCCGCCGTCCGTTCGGCGCACGGCGCGCATTTTCGTTGATCGTTTGGCAAGCGCTCAAGCTTAAGTGGAAAAATGCCAAGTTTCGCCCTTTCCGGACTGCTCCGGTCCCGGACCATCCCATTTCGCGTGTCCGTAAGCCTTAGCCCTGCGAATTATTTGCTCAAGATCAAAGACTCGGCGCGCCGGGGGTGGTTTTGCTAGTTTCAAAGACGCGAACACGAAGGAGTCGGACGATGTTGGAAATCTCGGCAAGAAAGATCGCTCAGGTTGCCCTGATGGGGCGTGAACTGGACCGGGCCGAGGGCGAGCTGCGCGCCTTTATCGACCGCATGAGCGAAGATGAGCAGGCCGAACTGGTCGCCGTCATGTGGGTCGGTCGCGAGAGCTTTTTCGCGGAAGATCTGGCCGAGGCGATCCAGACCGCCAAGGCCGAAGCCTCAACCCCCTGCGCCGATTATCTGATTGGGACCCCGCATCTGTCCGACCATTTGGAAAACGGCTTGGATGCGCTGGGAATTTCGGCAGAGGACGTGGAAAACGATCTGATGTAGGCACGCTGTTCCTGCGGGCTAGACCTGGGTGTGGACAACCTGAGAACGACCTGTTTTAGGTTGAGCGAAAATACTTAAGGTTGTTTGAATGACGATTGAAACGCCCTCAAAGGGTTCCAACCGCACACGTGTCATAATCCGGCTTCTTGTCGTTCTGGTTCTATTGGGAATTGCCGGGGTTAGCATTCTTGGCAAAAAACACGAAGAATTGGTGCTGACGTGCAACCTTGTCAGCGACGATCCCCAGAAATCGCTCGAAGCATGCGATTTTCTGTTGAAATGGACAGCGCGAGAGCCATCGACTCGCTCATTGCTGTACCGGCACCGAATGCGCGCGCATATGGTTCAGGGCGACACCGACGCGGCATTGCGCGAGGCCGAACTGGCCATTGCCGCCGATCCCCAAAGCGAAATTCCACTGCAGTGGAAGGCGTCAATTTTGGCCGGAAAGAAAGACTTTGCCGCAGGGTTGGAGGTCATCAATACCGCTCTGGAGCTTTCTCCGGGCAATGACTATTCGTTGGAGACAAAGGCGAAGTTTCTGCGTCGTATGGGCAAGTTTGAAGAAGTTGAACCCTTGGTCGAAGACGCGGTTGCAAACTATCAGGTTGGGCCATGGGCCTGGAGCTATGCCGGGTATTTCAGGTTGAGGGCAAAGGCATATGCGTCGTCCGCCGAAGCATTTGCACAAGCGCTTCGCTCGGAGCCGCTCAACAAATACGACAGTCGAAAATTCATGGAAGCCTGCCGTCTCGCCGGACAGGATTGCCCAGTGCTTTTTCCCGACCATACTGAGACCTACGAACCGCAAAACTGCCAAGACATATATGCCGAGTTCGGCAAATGGTATCCTGCATTTGACGAAGGGGGCGGACAAGGGTCGGGATATGATGCGCTAAAACGGTTCTTTGAAGAGGATCGTGAACATGCCGCGTTGATTGCACAGTATGGCTATTGGGCGATTGTAAATAGGTATCAGAAATTCCCAGTTCCGGATAACGCACAGGAGCTCATTTTTCACCACTATCTTATTCACTGCGTCTCCAACGGAGAATTTCGTTATATAGATCGCGGCTATGATGTCGAAGAACGGCAGCGGCAAGAGGCCCGGGTATTCGGCTCGCAGTTTGAAAAAAACCTGATTGATCTTGCAGAAGTGCAACTGCGCGCATCGGAAGACGCGCGACAGGCAAACAAGATTAACGAACCTTAATACGGCAATCGGGGCTCGTTAACATCCGCTTCCTTAATCAAGAGTGTGAAGGCAAACGCACTTTGGATTTTGGAGGAAATCAAATGACATACGCACACACCTCAGAAGCTCAGAGAAAGCCGTTCTTTTCAGGGTTGTTCGAAAACTATGCCGAAGCAAAGGTCGAATCCTACCGTCGAGGGCTTGTGGCTCAAACTGCGCAGACGTTGGAATGTCTGAGCGACCGTCAACTGGCAGATATCGGTGTCCCTCGCGCGGAAATTCGTCAGCGCGCCTATCAGAGCGTCTATCACGGAACCCCATACCGCCATTAACGGGGTTTCCCGTTAACGATTTGTCAAAGGAGGTCACAAGTCATGTTTGATGTTATTCCGCCGACCACCCAACCCGCCCCGGCCGCGAGTGCCATGCTGTTGTTTGATCGGGCAATGCGCATCCGTGCAATCAGCGCCGATATCGTCAAGGCGGCGCAATATCTGGACAGCCTCTCGGATCAGCAACTGTCCGAATTGGGGATCAACCGCAGCGATATCGAGGACACGATCCGACGATATATCTGAACGCAACAACGTCTGAGGCAATCATGTCCGATCCGGAGGATTGAAAGCCATTCCAGTTTCCCTGGGATGGCTTTTTCTTTGCGCGGCTCAGGCCAGATGATCCACTACTTGCAAGTGCTGGGCCAGCGTGTCGATCTGAGCCATCCAGTCCTGCACCAATTTCGGGTCGCTGGGGGCGGCGTGAACGCCAGCCGGGATCGCGCGGTTCAGAACGGCCTCGATGGCCAGCGAGACCGGGACTGAGACAAGCCGCGCCATCGCAGTGCCGCGTGCGTCGCCCCATGCGTCCATGACGTAGGTTTTGTGCCAGACCGGGATGCCGTCTTTTTCGGCCTTCAGACCTACGCACAGAACCACGCGGTCCGGCTCGCCCTCGTCATAAGCGTTTTCTGCCCAGAACTGATCCGACATCTCTTTCAGGCGCGCGTCGCCTGCCGGGCCGGAGAGTGTTTCGATCTCGGTGAACACGTCGGACCAGGCATCGGCCCAGCCGTTTAGGCGCAGGGTACCACGGACGAATTCCTTGACCGGCCAGTGATCCTCGAACTGGTATTCAGCCATGAAGGGGATCGAGTCGCGGTTCGGGTAGACCTCAAAGCTTTCGGGTGTCGGCAGCGGTGCGATGTAGCTGCTGATGGCGTCCCAGGGGCGGGCGACGTCCAGCGGTGCGTAGTCGCGGATTGATTTCGACGGCGAGCGCAGCGCTTTCAGAACGCCCAGCGGCGACCAGCTGAACTTGTACCGAAATGGGTTGGGGTTTTTCGGGATGCCGCCGCAATAGGAAATAAAACTCAGGTGGTTTTTCGCGTCGAACGCGTCGGACGCGCGATAGTCGGCGACTAGCGCGTGCGCCATCAGGTGATCGATCCCAGGGTCCAGGCCAACCTCGTTGACCAGTGCAACACCAGCTTCGCGGGCTTTGTCGTCCAGCGCGCGCATTTCGGGGGCGATATATGACGACGAGACGAAATTCGCTCCCTTCGAGATCGCCAATTCCGCCAGCGGAACGTGCCAGTCGCCCGGCAGCATGGATACGATCACGTCGCCCTGCTCCAGCACTTCGCCCAACGCGCCAATGTCAAAGGCGCGGATATCGTCGGTCAGGTCTCCGACCTCGGCTTTGGCCTTTTCAATCGTCCGATTCCAGACGGTGACCTTGTGGCCGCCTTCGATCAGGCGGCGCAGGCCGGGAATGGCCGACAGGCCGGTGCCACACCAATGGATGGTCATGCGTAAGCTCCTTTCCGGCTGTTCAGCCGAATTTCAGTTTCGCGGTCACGATTGCGCCGACAAGAAGGATGGAAATCACATTGCCCAGGATCAAAGGCCAGGCGGCGATCATCAGCCCATAGATCAGCCACAGGGTCAATGTGGACAGGATCAGCAAGTTTGCCGGCAGAGACAGATCCTTCGTCTCACGCGTGCGCCAGGTTTTCAGGGTCTGGGGCAGCCAGCAAACCGTGCCAAGTACAGCCGCAGCGCCGCCGATCAGGTGTTCCATGGGCTCTCTCGCCTAAACATGTTTGCGGAATTCTTCATCGGCCCGACCCCAGACGCCGCTGTCCAGATCGGTCAGTGTCAGCAGCGACGGCAGCAACTGCGCAGCATAATCTTCGGAACTTTCGACCGGCAGCATCGAGGGCAGGTTGTCGATGGCCATCACGTCCATCACCGGATCGGTCGCCACGCGCAGCGCGGGCGCGTCCCATGTGGTGGCGCGGTCATAGACCGGCACCGGATTGTAATCGCTGTCCGGGTCACAGGCCACGTCGCCGATGGCAGTCAGGTTGCGCGGCGCGCTCAACGCATCGCGCAGGACAAAGACCGGCGTGCCGGGGCGCGCGAAAATGCAGTTCAGGAACAGATCATGGTCGAGGATTTCGGGGAAGGGGCCTCCGCTGGCGGTCTCAGCCATGTCCCATTTGGTAACCGAAACGCCCATCGCCTCGCACATATCCGCAGCACCGGTGCCAACACGGCCCAAGGCGCCGATGACAATGGCGCGGGGGCGGGTGCCGATGGCGTCCAACTCGGCCAGCAATTCGGCGTTCAGTGCGTCTTTGTTCGGATACACCCCGACCGGTGGGCATTCCTGCCCGCGCCGCTGCGCGGCCCATGTTTTCAGCGTGACCGCGGCACCCGCATAACCCGCCCAATAGCCAAAGGCGGCGACCCGGCGGCCGTCTTCGTCCACCAGATATTCCAGATCATAGAGCGTGCCGCCACCGGCCTTGAACCGTTCCAACAGCGCCCGGCCCGAATGCTGCCCTTTGTAGGCATGGCCGAACATGATGTGTCGATGAGGCAAAGGCGTGCCATCTTCGGGCAGTTCTTTTAGGCCGAATATGATCGCATCCAGCGGGGCCTCGGGCCACGAATTCTCAGCCGCGATCGCACAGCCCGCATCCCTGTACCCCACAAGCGGCATTGCGCGGACGGAACTTTCTTCGACCGTCACCCGGATACCTGCGGCAATCAACGCTGCGGCACCCTCGGGCGTCAGTCCAACCCGTTCTTCGTTGGGGCGTTGTTCGGCCCGGACCCAGAGATGTGTCATTGCAATTCCTTGTGTCAGAGCATGCCTGCGGCGCGTACCGCCTGAACCGACGGGCGCGCCTCCATCGCCTCACGGAAGGCAATGATCTTGGGAAAGGCAGAAACATCAACGCCGTCGCCTTCCAACCAACTGCACACCACATAAAGATACGCATCGGCCTGCGAGAATGCTTCGCCCAGAACAAACGGTCCGCGCAAACCGTTGGACGAGATATAGGCGCAGGAGTCAGTCATTGTCTCGGCAACCTTGGCGGTCATGTCCTGCCAGCTGGCTTCCTTGTCCGCCCACCGATGTCCGCGCATTTTATGCGCATGGTTCACATGCATGGTCGAGGCGAGGTAATACATCACCTCGCGCATCCGCGCCGCCATCACCGGGTCCTTCGGCACCAATCCTGCATCGGGCGCGACCGCGGCCACATAGTCCAGCAGAGCCCCGGTTTCGGTCAGTATTCCGCCATCGACCGCCAGTGCCGGAACGCGGCCTTTGGGGTTGATCTGGTGATAGGCGGGTTTTGTCTGCTCGCCCCCTGCAAAGTCCAGCTGGATGGCTTCATAACTCAATCCAGCTTCTTCCAGGGCGATTGCAACGGCGACCGAGATGGTGCGGGGCGCGTAATAAAGCTGCATTGGGGGGCCTCCTTAAAGGTGGGTTTGCGCGTATTGCCGGTCGGGTGCTTCCAGATGCGGAACCGCGTTGAACAGGACCGGGCTAAGCTGCGCGCCAATCGGGTGCAGACGATGCATTGACGTGTTCATGATGGCAAGCGCCACCCGTGCCATCGCCGGAATATCCAGCCCCATCGCCTGCCGCACGACCATCGAGATCAACCCGCCCGAGGTCACCACGATCGCAGGCCCACCTTCGGTTCCGATCTCGCGCAGTGCATCGCGAACACGGGTTTCGAACTGATCGAAAGTTTCGGGTGCGTCCTCGATCTCCCCATTGGCCCAGGCGGCGAACGTTCGCGGCAGGTGTTCGACAAACCCTTCGCGGTCGGTCGGTACCGTGACACCGTGCTGCTCCTCGTAGAGCTTCGCGAGGTTGAAATATTCGATCTCGTTCAGCCGTGCATCGCGGATCGGTTCGGACAGGCCCATACTGGTCGCGGTTTCCACGTGCCGTATCAGGGTTCCACAATAGACGCGGGGGTAATGCGCGCGCGTGTGCTGCAAATGCGCACCCAACCAGCGCGCCTGCTGGTGGCCCAGATCACTGAGCTTGTCATAGTTAACCTCGTCCCGCGCGGTTGTGTTCGCCTGCCCGTGACGCACCAATGTGATATGTGACATGTCGGTCCCTCTTGCGCGCAAGTCTTAGGGCAGGTTCCGGGCAGGGGCCAGAGGGGTTTCGCGATGGTCAGAAAAATTCCTAGCCCCTCGGTCGTTTCTGGCTATGGTCAGCGCGGACATGGGGAGGGAGGGGCCGATGCCTGTCGATAGCAAAAGATTTCTGGCCGATCTGCACACGCTGCGGTCGTTTGGCGCGTCGGGCGTTGGAAAAGGCGTGATCCGCCCCGCCTATTCCGAGGCAGATATCGCAGCGCGTCAGTGGCTGTCTGAACGTATGGTCGAAGCCGGTCTGACCCCGCAATTCGACCCTGTGGGCAACCTGTTTGGTTTGGCCGAGGCGCAATCTCTGCTCATGGGCTCACATTCCGACAGCCAGCCCGAGGGCGGGTGGCTGGACGGTGCGCTTGGTGTGATCGCGGCGCTGGAGATCGCGCGATCCAGCGACCGACCCATTTCGGTTGTCAGCTTTGAGGACGAAGAAGGGCGTTTCGGGGTCACAACGGGATCGGCCGTCTGGTCCGGTGGCTTGCCCTTGGAAAAGGCGGACGGCCTGACGGATGGTGCCGGGATCAGCTTTGGCGCGGCGCGGTCCGCGATGGCAGATGCGTCACACGGGTTTGTCGATGCTGATCGCTTCACGGGCTTCATTGAAATGCACATCGAACAGGGCCCCGCACTGGACGCCGCAGGTGAACAGATCGGGGTTGTAACGGATATTGTCGGCATTCGTGACATGTCGATCACCTTCTCGGGTCAGCAGAACCACGCGGGCACCACACCTATGCATCTGCGCCGCGATGCGTTTCAGGCGCTGTCTCTTTTCAACGCGCGGCTCAATGAGCGGTTTCGCAATGTGGTGACTCCGCAGACCGTCTGGACCATTGGACGCGTCGATGTTCATCCCAATGCGTCCTCGATTGTGCCGGGTCGTGTTCGGTTTTCAATGCAGTGGCGGGACGGTGACGCCGACCGGCTAACGCGGATGGAAGAGATCATCCGCGCAACCGCGCACGAAGTATCGGATGAGCTGGCGATGAGGTTGGACTATGGCCGGATGCTCGGGCTGGAGCCCGTCTCAACGGACGCCACGCTGCGCGCAGCATTGGAGACCGGTGCCGAACAGGTCGCGCCGGGCAAATGGCGCAACATGCCGTCGGGTGCGTTGCATGATGCCACAAACGTGTCCCGCCTGATGCCGGTTGCCATGCTGTTCGTGCCATCCATCAATGGAATCAGCCACAATTTTGCGGAAGATACTGCTGAAGAAGATCTGGTTGCGGGTCTGAACGTCCTGGATCGTGCCGTCCAATCGCTCGGCTGAGACGGACACAGGATTACTCAAGCTCATGATAAATATCGTTAAAATTCTCACTATCATGACGCCGAGAATTGACCGAACGCCGAGCTCGAATAAAGTTACCTAAGGTTCAATGAGAGATGTTGCCTAACGGAAAAAAGTTTCCTATAGGAACATTATTGATGCATACGCCCGCATACCGACTTGCCCCAACCGTAACGGTGACCGGAAATCCGGGGCTGAATCGTTGCAAAAAATGCAGCTTGGGTCAGACTGCCGGATATGCGTACCGACCGTGAAATGCACAGAAGGTGACCGCGATGACTGACGCTCCGAAACGCACTCCGTTGTATGACCTGCATGTCGAACTCGGCGGAAAGATGGTTGATTTCGCCGGATGGGAGATGCCGGTTCAGTATCCATTGGGCATCATGGGGGAACATAAGCAATGCCGCGAAAAGGCAGCGGTGTTTGATGTCAGCCATATGGGCCAGGTGATCCTGCGCGGTGACAATGTGGGCGAGAAGCTGGAAGCACTGTGCCCGCAAGCCTATGCCACTCTGAAAGAGGGCAAGGCGCGCTACGGATTCTTTACGAATGCGGAAGGCGGGATCATGGATGACCTGATCGTGTCGAACGCGGGGGATCACTACTTTGTGGTGGTGAACGCGGCGCTGCGCCATCAGGACATTCCCCACATGAAAGCCCATCTGGACGGCGTCGAAGTAACCGAAATCTTTGACCGCGCTCTGGTGGCGGTTCAAGGTCCCAAGGCCGAGGATGTGGTTGGTGCTCTCTGCCCTGCGGCCCGCGATCTGAAGTTCATGGAAACGGCGGTTGGAGACATCCTCGGCGTTGAATGCCGCATCTCGCGTCTGGGCTATACCGGGGAGGACGGCTACGAGATCTCGATCCCCGAGGACAAGGCAATTGAGGTCACACGCGCATTTCTGGCGCATGAGGATTGCGAGGCGGCGGGTTTGGGTGCGCGCGACAGCCTGCGGCTTGAGGCTGGGCTGTGCCTCTATGGCAACGACATCGACCAGAGCACCTCGCCGATTGAAGCCAGCCTTGGCTGGGCCATTCAGAAGCGCCGCAAGGAAGAAGGCGGCTTTCCCGGCGCGGACCGAGTGCAGAAGGAACTGGCCGAAGGGCCTGCGCGCAAGCTGGTGGGCATCAAGCCCGAGGGCCGTGCCCCCGCGCGTCAGGGTGTGGAAATTCAATGTGCCGAAGGCAATACTATCGGTGAAATCACCTCGGGCGGGTTTGGCCCCACGGTCGGAGGACCGGTCGCGATGGGCTATGTATCTGCAGGCCATGGTGAGCCGGGCGAGACCGTCAATCTGATCATCCGGGGTAAACCGCAACCAGCTGAGATCGTGGCGCTGCCCTTCGTCACCCAGAATTACAAGCGTTGAAGTCAGGAGAGAGAAGCATGGCAACCTATTATTCCGAAGAGCACGAGTGGATCGACGTCGATGGCGACACGGCCACTCTGGGCATCACCAAACACGCGGCAGAACAGCTGGGCGATGTGGTCTTCGTGGAACAGCAGGAAGTGGGTGACACGTTTGAAAAAGACGGCGAGATCGGCGTGATCGAATCCGTCAAGGCCGCGTCCGAGCTTTACGCCCCTGTCGATGGCGAGATCATCGAAGTGAACGAAACCCTGGCCGACAATCCCGGCGCGCTGAACGAAGATCCTGAAGGTGAAGCCTGGATCTACAAGATCAAACTCACCGACGCGTCGCAGCTCGAAGATCTGATGGATGAGGCCGGCTACAAAGAGTTTATCGGCTAACTCTCACGGGCGGATCTTTGAACGGATCCGTCCTTCATCTGGCTAAAAATATCCCCGCCGGAGGCTCCTGCCTTAGCGGCTTGTTGAGACATTCCTGAAGGAGCGTACCAATGGCTTTCAAACTGACCGACTACGAAGCCTATGACTTCGCCAACCGCCGCCACATTGGTCCCAGCCCGACCGAGATGCGCGACATGCTCAAGGTGATCGGGTTCAAAACGCTGGACCAGTTGATTGACGCCACGGTTCCGCCCGCGATCCGCCAGAAGGAACCGCTGGACTGGGGTCCGGCGATGACCGAGCGCGATGCGCTGTTCCATATGAAAGAGGTGGCGAGCAAGAACAAGGTTCTGACCTCGCTGATCGGTCAGGGCTATTATGGCACTACGACGCCTGCGCCGATCCTGCGCAACATCCTGGAAAACCCGGCCTGGTACACAGCCTATACCCCCTATCAGCCCGAGATCAGCCAGGGCCGTCTTGAGGCGCTGCTGAACTTCCAGACCATGGTCAGCGACCTGACCGGGTTGGACGTGGCCAATGCCTCCTTGCTGGACGAAGCCACCGCAGCCGCCGAGGCTATGGCGATGGCCAAGCGCGGTGGGCGTTCGAAAGCCAACAACGCGGCCTTCTTTGTCGACAAGAACTGCCATCCGCAGACCATCGCAGTCATCAAAACCCGCGCTGAGCCTCTGGGCATCGACGTGCAAGTCGCCGATCCGGACACGCTGGATGCGGGCGCGGTGTTTGGCGCGATCTTCCAGTATCCGGGCACCCATGGTCACGTGCGCGACTTCACCAAGGAAATCGCAGCGCTGCATGAGCACAAAGCCATCGCCATCGTCGCCGCCGACATCCTGTCGCTGGCCCTGCTGAAGTCACCGGGTGAGATGGGCGCGGATATCGCCATTGGCTCAACCCAGCGCTTTGGCGTGCCGATGGGCTATGGCGGCCCTCACGCCGCTTATATGGCGACCACCGACAAGCTGAAACGCGCGATGCCCGGCCGGATCATCGGTGTATCCATCGACAGCCGAGGCAACAAAGCCTACCGTCTGGCCCTGCAGACCCGCGAACAGCATATCCGCCGCGAGAAGGCCAACTCGAACGTCTGTACGGCGCAGGCGCTCTTGGCCGTTATGGCCTCGATGTATGCGGTCTATCACGGTCCCGACGGGATCAAAGCCATCGCGCAATCGGTGCACCGCAAAACCTCGCGTATGGCCGTCGGTCTTGAAGAGGCGGGCTTCTCGGTCGAACCCGAAGTGTTCTTTGACACCATCACGGTCGAGGTGGGCCATTTGCAGACCACCGTCATGGAGGCCGCTGTTGCCCGGGGCATCAACCTGCGCAAAGTCGGTGACACGAAAGTGGGCATCAGCCTGGATGAACAGACCCGCGCTGAGACGATTGAGGCGGTTTGGGGCGCCTTCGGCATCGACCGTCAGGATGACAGCTCGAACGTCGCCTACCGCCTGCCGGATTACGCCCTGCGCGAGACGCCGTATCTGACCCACGAGATCTTCCACAAGAACCGGGCCGAGGCCGAGATGACCCGCTATATGCGCCGTCTGGCTGACCGTGACCTGGCGCTGGACCGGGCGATGATCCCGCTGGGCTCGTGCACCATGAAGCTGAACGCCACGATCGAGATGATCCCGGTCACCTGGCCCGAGTTTGGCAATCTGCACCCGTTCTGCCCCGAATATCAGGCGCAGGGCTATCACGAGATGATTGCCGATCTGAACGACAAGCTGTGCCAGATCACCGGCTATGACGCGATCTCGCAGCAGCCCAACTCGGGCGCGCAGGGCGAGTACGCAGGCCTTCTGACTATCCGCAACTATCACTTTGCCCGCGGCGAAGGGCACCGCAATGTCTGTCTGATCCCGACCTCGGCGCATGGGACCAACCCGGCCTCGGCGCAGATGGTGGGCTGGCAGGTGGTGCCGGTGCAATCGGATGAGAACGGCAATATCGACCTTGCGGACTTCCGCGCCAAGGCCGAGAAGCATTCCGACCATCTGGCCGGCTGCATGATCACCTATCCGTCCACTCATGGCGTGTTCGAGACCACCGTGCAGGAGGTCTGCCAGATCACCCATGATCACGGCGGTCAGGTCTATATCGACGGCGCCAACATGAACGCCATGGTCGGCCTGTCGCGCCCCGGAGACATCGGCGGCGATGTCAGCCACCTGAACCTGCACAAAACCTTCTGCATCCCCCATGGTGGTGGCGGCCCCGGCATGGGTCCGATCGGCGTCAAGGCTCACCTGACCGAACACCTGCCCGGCCACCCGGAATACGGCACCGCCGTGGGTCCGGTCTCGGCGGCGCCCTTTGGGTCTCCGTCGATCCTGCCCGTCTCATGGGCCTATGTACTGCTGATGGGCGGCGCGGGCCTGACGCAGGCGACCAAAGTGGCGATCTTGAACGCCAACTACATCGCGGCGCGTCTGAGCGAGGCCTATCCGATTCTCTACACGTCCGAGACAGGCCGCGTGGCCCATGAATGCATCCTCGACACCCGTCCGCTGGACGCCGAGGCGCATGTGACCGTCGACGATGTCGCCAAACGTCTGGTCGATTCAGGCTTCCACGCGCCGACCATGTCCTGGCCGGTGGCCGGAACTCTGATGGTCGAACCCACGGAATCCGAGCCCAAGGATGAGCTGGACCGCTTCTGCGACGCCATGCTCTCGATCCGGGCCGAGGCGCAGGACATCATCGACGGCAAGATCGATGCGGAGAACAACCCGCTGAAAAACGCCCCCCATACGGTGCGTGATCTTGTCGGAGACTGGGATCGCCCCTACACCCGCGAACAGGCGTGTTTCCCGCCGGGTTCGATGGGCGTCGACAAATACTGGTCGCCGGTCAACCGCGTCGACAACGCGTACGGCGACCGAAACCTCGTCTGCACATGCCCGCCCATGGACGCATATGCAGAAGCTGCGGAGTAAATCCAAAACCCTGCCCTGAAACGGGCAGGGTTTTTCGCTTATCGGAAACCTGTGTTCTGAATTGTGCTTCTTCCCCGTGTCGTTTTCTGACTGCCAAGCGTCTTTTTCGCTTGCTGCATCTGCGAAGGCCGCATACCCCTGTCCGTGGGACACCCCTCCCCAACGAGGGGCGTGTATCTGGAAGGGTAATACACATGAATATCGAACAACCGGTCACGCGGCCGGAGAATCCGCGTTTTTCCTCGGGCCCTTGTGCCAAACCCCCCACATTTGATCTGTCCAAACTGGCCGATGCCGCGCTGGGTCGTTCGCACCGCGCAGCTGTTGGCAAGGACAAGCTGAAGGCGGCCATCGAAGGCACGCGTGAGGTGCTGGGTATTCCGGCGGACTACAAAATCGGCATCGTTCCCGCATCCGACACCGGCGCGGTCGAAATGGCGCTGTGGTCGTTGCTGGGCGAACGCAAGGTCGAGATGCTGGCGTGGGAGAGCTTCGGCGCGGGTTGGGTCACGGACGTGGTCAAGCAGTTGCAGATCGACGCAGAGGTGAAGACCGCTGACTACGGGCAGATCGTTGATCTGGCCTCGATCGATTTCGCCAATGACGTGGTGTTTACGTGGAACGGTACGACCTCGGGCGTGCGGGTGCCCAATGGCGACTGGATCGCGGATGATCGTCAGGGTCTGACGATCTGCGACGCAACCTCGGCGGCTTTTGCGATGGACCTGCCTTGGGACAAGCTGGATGTGACCACCTTCAGCTGGCAGAAAGTACTGGGTGGGGAGGCTGCGCATGGGATGCTGATCCTCAGCCCCCGCGCGGTAGAGCGTCTGGAAAGCTACACACCTGCGTGGCCGCTGCCCAAGATTTTCCGCCTGACCAAGGGCGGCAAGCTGATCGACGGAATCTTTACCGGGGCCACGATCAACACGCCGTCGATGCTGGCGGTCGAAGATTACCTGTTCGCGCTGGACTGGGCGCGCTCGGTCGGCGGTTTGCAGGGTCTGATCGCCCGTGCGGACGCCAATGCCGATGCGGTGCATGCGTTCTGTGATCATAACGATTGGATTGCCAATCTGGCCGAGGATGCGGCGACGCGGTCGAACACGTCGGTCTGTCTGAAATTCACCGATCCGCGCATTCTCGATGGTGCGACATTCGCCAAAGCTGTGGCCAAGCGGCTGGAGGCTGAGAATATCGCGTTGGACATCGGCGCCTATCGTGACGCGCCTGCGGGCCTGCGCATCTGGTGCGGCGGCACGGTCGAAACCTCGGATATCGAGGCGATGTTGCCGTGGTTGGCCTGGGCCTTTGAGGCCGAGATCGCTGCGCAATCGGCAGCCGCCTGACAAGATTTTTCGACGAAAAATCTGGGCCCGCCTGTGGCCCGGACCATTCCCCAGAATTCAAGGACCAGAGATATGGCCCCCAAAGTACTCGTATCTGACAAGCTTAGCGAAACCGCCGTGCAGATCTTTCGCGATCGCGGAATCGATGTGGATTTCATGCCCGATCTGGGTAAGGACAAGGAAAAGCTTGCCCAAGTGATCGGCCAGTATGATGGCCTTGCCATCCGCTCGGCCACAAAGGTCACGCCGACTCTGTTGGATAGAGCCGACAATCTGAAAGTCATTGGTCGGGCCGGGATCGGCACTGACAATGTCGACAAGGATGCGGCCTCTAAGAAAGGCGTGATCGTGATGAACACGCCGTTTGGCAACATGATCACCACTGCCGAACACGCCATTGCGATGATGTTCGCTGTGGCGCGGCAAATCCCCGAGGCCAGCACCTCGACCCATGCGGGCAAGTGGGAAAAGTCCAAATTCATGGGGATTGAGCTGACCAACAAGACACTGGGTGTGATTGGTGCGGGTAATATTGGCGGGATCGTCTGCGAACGTGCGCTGGGTCTGAAGATGAAGGTCGTCGCCTATGACCCGTTCCTGAGCGCCGAGAAAGCCGCCAAGATGGGTGTCGAAAAGGTCGAACTGGACGAACTTCTGGCGCGGGCGGATTTCATCACGCTGCATGTGCCGCTGACGGATCAGACCCGCAATATTCTCAGCCGCGAGAATCTCGCCAAGACCAAGAAAGGCGTGCGCATCGTCAACTGCGCCCGTGGCGGACTGGTTGACGAAGATGCGCTGGCCGAGATGCTGCAATCGGGTCATGTCGCTGGTGCGGCCTTTGACGTGTTCAGCGAGGAACCGGCCAAGGAAAACGCCCTGTTCAACCTGCCCAACGTGGTCTGCACGCCGCATCTGGGTGCGGCCACGACCGAGGCGCAGGAAAACGTGGCATTGCAGGTGGCCGAGCAGATTTCGAACTATCTGTTGACCGGTGCGGTCGAAAACGCGCTGAACATGCCCAGCGTGACGGCTGAAGAAGCCAAGGTCATGGGGCCATGGATCAAGCTGGCCGGACACTTGGGCAGTTTCATCGGTCAGATGACGGATGAGCCGATCAAAGCGATCAACATCCTTTATGATGGCGTCGCTGCCGAGATGAACCTTGCCGCGTTGAATTGCGCGGCGGTGGCGGGGATCATGAAAAAGTTCAACCCCGAAGTGAACATGGTCTCGGCCCCCGTCGTCGCGAAAGAGCGGGGCATCCAGATTTCGACCACCAACCAGGACAAGTCGGGCGCGTTCGAAGGGTACATCAAAGTGACCGTAGTGACCGAAAAGCGCGAGCGGTCCATCGGCGGCACTGTGTTCAGTGATGGCAAGCCGCGGTTCATCCAGATCAAGGGTATCAATATCGATGCCGAGATCGGGGCGCATATGCTGTACACAACCAACGAGGACGTGCCGGGCATCATCGGTGCCTTGGGTCAGACGATGGGCGAAAACAACGTCAACATCGCGAACTTTACGCTGGGCCGGTCGGAAGCCGGGGGTGAGGCCATCGCCTTGCTGTATGTCGATGAACCTGTCCCGGCTGAGGCGCGCGCCAAACTGGCCGAAACAGGCCTGTTCACGCAGATCAAGCCGCTGGAATTTGACGTCGCTTCGTGAGGCGATGTTGATTTTCTGAAGCAGATCGACGCCCGCGCCGGAAAAAGGTGCGGGCGTTCTCTTTCGTTCCTTGGGTTTTCGCGGCACAAGACATGCGAAACCAATGAAAAAGGTTGCGCCATGACAGCCCCTATCTATGCCATCGGTGATATCCACGGGCAGATTGACATGCTGAAGGACGCCCTTGCCCGCATCGAAGCCGATGGTGGCCCGGATGCGCGCATCGTTTTTCTGGGTGATTACACCGATCGCGGGCCGAACAGTCGGGGCGTGCTCGATCTTCTGATTGATGGAAAGCGCGCGGGCCGGAACTGGGTCCCGATCAAGGGTAACCACGACCGGATGTTTACGTTGTTCATGCAGGACTATCCGCTGAATGACGCCCGCTTGCCGATCGACTTGCACTGGTTGCACGACCGGATTGGTGGAATAGAAACGCTGTCATCCTACGGTCTATCAGTGACAAAGTCTGATCGGATCTATCAGGTCCATGAACACGCACGCGCCGCCGTGCCGAAGGAACATCTGGACTTCCTCAATGACCTGCCGATTTATCATCAGGAAGGTGAATTGTTGTTTGTCCATGCCGGTCTAAGGCCAGGGATTCCTTTGGAGCAGCAGACCGAAGATGACATGGTCTGGATACGTCAGGAATTCCTGGAAGCCTATAAGCCCTATCCCTGGCTGGTCGTACATGGACACACCCCGGTCGATCGTCCCGAACATTGCGGTAATCGCGTGAATCTGGATTCCGGGGCCGGATATGGCCGCCCGCTGACGGCGGCTGTGTTCGAGGGGCGAGACTGCTGGGTTCTGACGGAAAAGGGACGCGTTCCGTTGCGGTCTACTCGGTTTTGAACCGGTCGCCGTAACTGTCCCGAAGAACGTTCTTTTGCACTTTTCCCATCGTGTTGCGCGGCAATTCATCGACTAGGATCAGCTCGCGCGGGTGTTTGAAACGGGCGAGCTCTTGCTGCACTGCGATCTCTATTGCGCTTAGATCCGGTGTTTGATTTGGCGCGGGTACCAGGATGGCCAGCACCGCCTCTCCGAAATCGGGATGAGGTACGCCGATAACAGCGCTTTCCAGAACACCGGGTTGATCGTCCAGAACCAGCTCAATTTCCTTGGGATAGATATTGTACCCGCCCGATATGATCAGGTCCTTGCCACGTCCGACGATATGAACATAGCCGTCCTCGTCCACGCGCCCCAGATCGCCAGTGATGAAGAACCCGTCTTCACGCAGTTCGGCCGCGGTTTTCTCGGGCATTTGCCAATAGCCCTGAAAGACGTTCGGACCGCGCACCTCGATCATTCCAATTTCACCTTGTGCCAAATCTTCACCTGTGTCCGGATCGGTCACCTTTAACTCGACATCAGGCAAGGGAAACCCAACCGTCCCAGCGCGGCGTTCTCCGTCATAAGGGTTCGAGGTGTTCATATTGGTCTCGGTCATGCCATAGCGTTCAAGGATGCGGTGACCGGTCCGTGCTTCAAACCGCTCATGTGTTTCCGCCAGCAGCGGGGCCGAGCCAGAGATGAACAGCCGCATATGTTGCGCCAAATCGCCGGTAAAGCGATCATCGCCCAGCAATCGCGGGTAGAATGTGGGGACGCCCATCAGCGATGTGGCCTCGGGCATCAGTCGTAGGATGGCGTCGAGATCGAACTTCTGCAGAAAGATCATTGATCCGCCTGACGCCAAAACAACGTTGGTCGCGACGAACAGCCCATGCGTGTGAAAGATCGGAAGGGCATGCAGCAAGACGTCGTCTTTTGTAAAGCGCCATTGCTGAACCAGTGTTTGCGCGTTTGACAGCAGGTTACCTTGTGTCAGCATCGCCCCTTTGGACCGTCCTGTCGTCCCCGAGGTGTAAAGAAACGCCGCAAGATCATCCTGCGTTCGCCGAACCGGTTCAAACGCGGGCAACATCCCAAGGGCGCGGCGCATCAGACTGCCTGATCCGTCGGCATTCAGAGTTGCCAACCGCGCGTTCTGGGCCTGCGCGATCGGGGTCAGACCATCCTCATTCGCAGCGTCGCAAACGATCAGCGAGGCTTCGCTGTTCTCGATGAAATAGGCCAGTTCGTTGGTCGTGTAAGCCGTGTTGAGCGGCAGGAAAATCAGCCCCGTTTGGGCGCAGGCCGCATAAAGCGCCAGCGCCTCGGGGGATTTTTCGACCTGAACGGCCACACGGTCCCCGGGTTCAAGGTCCATCCCGGTCAGCGCGTTTGCGATGCGGGCGGCCATGTCCAGAAATTCCGCATGGGTCAGGGTTGTTCCGTCCTGCAAATGCAAAAACGGTGTCGCCTTGCCTGCATGAATGCCAAAGAGCTGGTCGTAAAGCGGGTTGCCCATCGCAAATGTCCTCGGGGGTGGATCACAGCCTCGAACCTGTCTCGTATTTTCGAAAGGGTAAAGCCTTTGCGCGCGGAAAAGACTGCCAAAGGTCAGAATTGCGTGGTCATACGATACCCAGCCGCGAAATACATCTTGGCAAATGTCACGGGCTGTCCCTGCAACCAAGTGATACGTTCAGCGGTAAAGACGGGTTCGCCTTCGGGAACGTCCAGAAACTCCGCAACCGTCGCATCCGCTCGGCTTGCCAGAAAGGCCAGTTCGACATTCGTGAATGGTACCGTTCGGATCAGCCACTCATTTGGTCCGATGCTCGAAAAATCGGCCTGTTCGACGACGGGAACACTGGCAACGACGATCCAACGGTCTTCGTATTGGAACGGGGTATTGCCGGAAAAGTGCATGCACCGCACATGCATAACCTTTTGCCCGGCGCGCAATTGAAGACGCGCGCTCAGCCACTCGGGCGCGGACTGAACTTCGGCAGAGACCAGAGCATAGCGATAGGTGCCACCGGTGGCCTCAACCTCTTCGCGAACCAGTGGGATGGTGAAGCGCGCCTGCCTTTGCGGGGCGCTCAGAACGCGGGTTCCGGCCTTGCGCCGCCGTTCCAGAAACCCCTCGTCCGCCAGTTCTCGCAGGGCTCGGTTCACTGTCGTACGTGTACAGGAAAACTCAACGGCCAATTCTTCTTCGTTCGGCAGCAGAGTATCCGGCTGCCATTGGCCCGAGCGGATGCGCTGCAAAACGGTCTGCTTGATGTCTTTGTAGCTTGTGGTCTCGGTGGTTTGGGCCATTGGGTCTCAGAGGGCTTCTTCTAAATGTCGTTCAGCAGATCGTGCATCGCTTTCCGATAGGCGGGTACGATCTGATCGCGCGCGACATGACGCCCGTCACGGACCATATGTCGTCCGGCGGACCAGACGTCTGTCACCAGAGTGTCGGGTGCGGCAAAGACCAGCCCGTCGAGCAGTTGATCGTCGCGCAACGCACATAGCGACGGGTGCGTTCGGTCGATGGCAACCAGATCGGCTAGCTTCCCAACTGCAATCTCACCGGATTCACGCCCAAGGGCTTGCGCCCCGCCTTTGGCCGCGGCGGTGTAGATGGCTTGCCCGACGGACCCTTCTGACGGGGTCAGAACCGCACGCGTTCGATCTCGCAATCGCTGTGAGTACTCCAACATGCGCAATTCTTCAGTCAGGGAAATCCGAATATTAGAGTCTGATCCGATGCCATAGGCACCCCCGTGGTCAACAAAGTCAGCCCCGTTGAAAATACCGTCACCCAGATTGGCTTCGGTAATCGGGCACAGGCCCGCAACAGCACCGGATTGCGCCAATCCAAGGGTTTCCTCGGCGTTCATGTGGGTCGCGTGGATCAGGCACCATCGCTGGTCGACATTGGCGTTGTGCAGCAGCCATGAGACAGGACGTTGGCCGAGCGCCGCAGCAACATCGTCAACTTCCTGCTCTTGCTCGGCGATGTGTATGTGGATCGGGCCGGTTGATGCTTCTGCAAGTAATTGGCTCAGATCCGCCGGTGACGTCGCCCGCAGCGAATGCGGCGCGACACCAAGGACCGAGTCCGTGTGGGGAAGGTTCGGACGGCATTCTTCGACAAGCTGCAGGAAAGTGTCGACCGAATTGCCAAACCTAAGCTGACCGCCGGAAAGCGGCTGCTGCGCAACGCCGCCGTAAGTATAAAGCACCGGTAAGTGCGTCAGTCCGATGCCTGTCTGATCTGCTGCGGCGAATATACGCTGGCTGAGTTCTGAACGGTCATCGTATCGCGCGCCATTCGGTTGGTGATGGACATAGTGAAACTCACCGACCGAGGCATACCCGGCCTCCTGCATCTCCATGAAGGTCAGGGCGGCGATGGCTTCGATATGGTCAGGGGTCAGGCGGTCCAGAAACCGATACATCAGCTTGCGCCAGGTCCAGAAACTCTCGCGTCCGGCCATTCGCGTCTCGGTCATTCCGGCCATGGCCCGTTGAAAGCTGTGGCTGTGCAGGTTCGCCACTGCAGGCAGCAGAGTATCGACGCGAGTGTCGCCGGGCAGTGGTCCGGTTCCTGATTGCACAGCACTGATCCGCCCGGCTTGAAACTCCAGGCGCAAATTCTGGACCCAGTCAGAGCCTATCAAGGCGGTTTTGGCATGCAGTGTCATCGGGAGCCTGGTTTGTGTAGACTTTATATCATTAACCGTATACGTAAAATTCACTCAAAGGGAAAACAAAAGATTCGAGATGTCGGACACCAGCGTTCTTTTTTGCAATCAGATCGCGACGATGGGCGCAGGCGCACCCTATGGCTTGATCAATCACGGCGCGGTGGTTCTGGAAGACCACGCGATTCTCTGGGTTGGCAGTCAAAGCGATCTGCCTGACCGGTTTGCGGATTGCCCACGCCGGGATTTCGGCGATCGGCTCATGACCCCCGCATTGATTGACGCCCATACCCATGTGGTCTTTGGCGGCAATCGGGCTGCAGAGTTCGAGATGCGGCTGAACGGCGCGACGTATGAAGAGGTTGCAAGGGCAGGTGGGGGTATTCTATCGACCGTCATCGCCACGCGCGCCGCGTCGGAAAGCGCGTTGTTGGCCAGTGCCTTGGGCCGTGTTGACGCTCTGATAGCCGAGGGGGTCTCCTGCGTCGAGGTCAAGTCTGGCTATGGGCTGGACACGGAAACTGAGCTTCGGATGCTGCGCGTCGCGCGTCAGATCGCGCAAAAGAGGCCTGTTAGGGTCAAAACAAGCTATCTGGGCGCACATGCTGTTCCGCCGGAATGCGCAGATCGCGCCGACGCGTATATTGATGAAATTTGCCTGCCAACCTTGCGTGCTGCCCATGCCGAGGGTCTGGTAGATGCGGTTGATGGATTCTGCGAGGGGATCGCGTTCACCCCAGATCAGATCGCGCGCGTATTTGACGAGGCCCAGGGTCTAGGCCTGCCTGTGAAGCTGCACGCCGAGCAATTATCCAATCTGGGCGGCGCGCAACTGGCGGCCGCGTATGGGGCTTTGTCGGCGGATCACATCGAATACCTGGACGAGGCCGGGATTCTGGCCATGGCAAAGGCCGGAACGGTTGCCGTTCTTTTGCCCGGTGCATTTTACACCCTGCGCGAAACCAAAATCCCTCCGGTCGAGGGGCTGCGGGCCAATGGTGTACCCATGGCGCTGGCAACCGATTGCAATCCGGGGTCTTCACCGCTGACGTCAGTGTTGCTGACACTGAACATGGCCTGCACCCTGTTCCGCCTGACACCCGAAGAGGCTTTGGCAGGCGTCACCCGCAATGCCGCGCGCGCGCTTGGACTACACGACACAGGACAAATTGCCGCCGGTCTGCGCGCGGATCTGGCCGTCTGGGACGTCACTCACCCGGCTGAGTTGTCCTATCGGATCGGGTTCAATCCCCTTCACGAACGTATCTTCGGAGAGGCGGAATGACCTCGGACATATTGGTGCCGGGTGAGGTAACGCTGGCGCAGCTTTCAGATGTGTATTGGAGCGGAAAAACGATTTCGCTCGATACATCATGCCGCGTCCGTGTGGACGCCGCAGCGTCGCGCATTGCAGCGGCAGCAGCGGCGGATGAGCCGGTCTATGGCGTCAATACGGGCTTTGGAAAGCTCGCAAGTCACAAGATTGCAGCAGAGGATACATCCACCCTGCAACGGAACCTGATCCTCAGCCATTGCTGCGGCGTTGGCCCGGCGGTGCCGCGTCGCGTGACCCGTTTGATGATGACGCTCAAGCTTTTGTCATTTGGGCGCGGGGCATCCGGAGTGCGCTGGGAACTGATTGAGTTGCTGCAACAGATGTTGGCGCGCGGCGTGACACCGGTGATCCCGGCGCAGGGTTCGGTCGGCGCATCAGGTGATCTGGCACCGCTGGCGCACATGACCGCCGTTGTGATCGGTGCGGGCGAGGCGGAGGTAAATGGCGCCGTCCTTCCTGGGGCCGCTGCACTCAAATCTGCAGGGTTAAAGCCTATTCAACTTGGTCCGAAAGAGGGGCTCGCCTTTATCAACGGCACGCAGTTTTCCACTGCATACGCGTTGGCTGGCCTATTCGAGGGTTGGCGCGCGGCGCAAAACGCTTTGGTGATCTCGGCCTTGTCGACAGATGCGATCATGGGGTCGACCGCGCCACTGCAGCCGGAAATCCATGCTTTGCGCGGGCATCGGGGGCAGATTGAGGCCGCCGCCGCCATGCGGTCGGCGCTGGAGGGATCTGAAATCCGCGAAAGCCACCGCGACGGCGATACTCGTGTTCAGGACCCGTATTGTATCCGGTGCCAGCCGCAGGTGACCGGCGCAGCCATGGATGTGATCCGTCAGGCCGCCGAAACGCTTGAGATTGAGGCCAATGCCGCCACCGACAATCCGCTGGTGTTGACCAACCCGGATGCCATCGTATCGGGCGGTAACTTTCATGCAGAACCGGTGGGCTTTGCCGCAGACATGATTGCGCTGGCCCTGTCCGAGATTGGTGCCATCGCACAACGTCGGATCGCCTTGATGGTCGACCCTGCGCTCAGCTTCGATCTGCCGCCGTTCCTGACGCCCGAACCGGGCCTGAACTCGGGGTTGATGATCGCCGAGGTGACGACTGCGGCTTTGATGAGCGAGAACAAACATCTCGCCAATCCCTGCGTGACCGACAGCACGCCAACCTCGGCCAATCAAGAGGATCACGTTTCCATGGCCGCCCATGGGGCGCGGCGTCTGACGCGTATGGTCGAGAACCTGAATTACATTCTGGGGATCGAAATGCTGTGCGCAGCGCAAGGGGTTGAATTTCGAGCACCGCTGAAAACCAGTGCACCGATGCAGCGCGCGATTGCCCGGCTGCGCGACGAAATCCCTTCGCTGGTCGAAGACCGGTATCTCGCGCCCGATTTAGAATCTGTGCGCGGCTTGGTTGCCAAAGGGGCAATTTTGGACGCAGCGAACGCTCCGATGCCGGGGCTGACGTGATGCAGGTGTTCAGTGTCCAGCAAGGTGATGGGCCGATTGTATTGGGTCAGCCACATGGCGGGACGCTGCTTCCCGATGATGTCGCTGGGCGTCTGAACGCCACCGGGCGCGCGCTGAGTGACACGGATTGGCACATAAACAGGCTCTATGAGGGTCTTTTGCCGGGCGCGACCGTGGTTCAATCGCATATCCATCGCTATGTGATCGACTGCAATCGAGACCCGAGTGGGGTCTCTCTGTACCCTGGACAGAACACGACAACCTTGGTTCCGTTGACGGATTTTGACGGTCGACCGATCTGGCAAGATGGTCAGGAACCCTCGGCAGATGAAGTCGAAGCCCGCCGCCAGGCCTATCACGCACCCTATCATGTCGCGCTGGAAGCAGAGTTGGAACGGGTCAAAGCCCAGCATGGGGTCGCGATTTTGTTTGATTGCCACTCAATCCGCAGCCGCATTCCCTTTCTGTTCGATGGCACTTTGCCGGACTTGAACATCGGGACGGATGGTGGATCGACCTGCGCACCAGAAATCGAGTCTATTTCTAATGAATTCGCGGCGTCTTCGCCCTACACCACCGTATTGAACGGTCGGTTTCGCGGCGGTTGGACCACCCGGCATTATGGACGACCCTCCGACGGTTTCCACGCGATTCAGATGGAGTTGGCGCAGTCGACCTATCTGAAAGCTGAAGCTGCTCCGTGGAGCTATGACACCGCCAAAGCCAACCGCTTGCGCCGTTGGTTGTTCGATATTCTGGACGCTATCCAAGACACTGCATTGGAGCTTACGCCATGACCGACCCTCGCAAGAACACCCGAGACGTCTATCCGCCAACCGGTCCGGACCTGAATGCCAAAAGTTGGCTGACCGAGGCTCCTTTGCGGATGCTGATGAACAATCTACATCCGGACGTGGCCGAAAACCCCCATGAATTGGTGGTCTATGGCGGCATCGGCCGAGCGGCGCGGACGTGGAAAGACTTCGACACTATTGTTGCCGGTTTGAAGGATTTGGAGGAGGACGAAACCCTGATCGTCCAATCCGGCAAACCCGTGGCAATCATTCGTACACACAAAGATGCGCCGCGTGTGCTGATCGCCAATTCGAACCTCGTGCCACATTGGGCGACCTGGGACCATTTCAACGAACTCGATAAGAAAGGTCTGATGATGTACGGCCAGATGACCGCTGGTTCGTGGATCTATATCGGCACACAGGGCATCGTTCAGGGCACTTACGAGACCTTTGCCGAGGCCGGGCGTCAGCATTATGACGGCGACCTGACCGGCAAGTGGATTTTGACTGGCGGTCTGGGCGGCATGGGTGGCGCACAACCCCTAGCAGCCGTTTTCGCCGGGGCCAGCTGTCTGGCGGTTGAGTGCAACCCGGACAGCATCGATTTTCGTCTGCGCACCAAATACCTCGACGAAAAGGCCGAAACTCTGGACGAGGCGCTGGCGTTGATCGATCGCTGGACCAAAGCAGGGGAGGCAAAATCCGTCGGTCTGCTGGGTAACGCGGCAGATATTTTCCCCGAGATTTACCGCCGTATGTCCGAAGGCGGTATGCGCCCTGATATCGTCACCGACCAGACAAGTGCGCATGACCCGATCAACGGCTATCTGCCTTTAGGTTGGACCATGGCGCAGTGGCGCGAGAAGCGAGAAACAGACCCTAAATCGGTCGAAAATGCGGCGCGGGCGTCGATGAAACAACACGTCGCTGCGATGGTCGATTTCTGGAACGCGGGCGTCCCGACACTGGATTATGGCAATAACATTCGTCAGGTGGCGCAAGACGAAGGGCTTGAGAATGCTTTTGCCTTCCCCGGTTTCGTCCCTGCTTATATCCGACCGTTGTTCTGCAAGGGGATCGGTCCGTTTCGCTGGTGCGCCCTGTCCGGCGACCCCGAGGATATCTACAAGACCGACGCCAAGATGAAGGAGCTGTTTCCCGAGAACGAGCACCTGCACCGCTGGTTGGACATGGCGCAAGAGCGTATCGCATTTCAGGGCCTGCCCGCGCGTATCTGCTGGATTGGTCTGGGGGATCGGCATCGCGCAGGGTTGGCCTTTAATGAAATGGTCGCCAATGGTGAGCTGAAGGCTCCGGTCGTGATTGGGCGGGACCATTTGGACAGCGGCTCTGTCGCCAGCCCGAACCGTGAAACCGAGGCGATGCTGGACGGTTCGGACGCGGTTTCGGACTGGCCGCTTCTAAACGCGCTGATCAATACAGCGAGTGGGGCGACGTGGGTATCTCTGCACCACGGTGGCGGTGTTGGCATGGGCTTCAGCCAGCATGCAGGCGTGGTCATCTGCGCGGACGGGACCGAGGACGCTGCGCGGCGGTTGGAGCGGGTGTTGTGGAACGATCCGGCCTCGGGCGTGTGGCGTCATGCGGATGCGGGGTACGAGGCGGCGAAGGACTGCGCCCGGGCGCATGGGCTTCGGTTACCGGGTATCCTGGGTTAGCCGCAACTGTCCTCTGGCGAAAATGCTGCACCTGCGATATCTCGCAAGTGAGCTTGCCGGAGACATAAGATGTACGTTGCCACCCTCTTGACCAACCCCGAGAAGACCGCGCTGGATCAGACTCTGGTCGAGTCGTTGCGCAATGCCTGGGGTGGCGGTGACGTGCAGTGGCTGAGTCCCGATGAAGCGGCAGAGTTTTCGCTGTCGGGCCCGCCCGACAATCAGTGGGACGTCTGGGCCGAATTGCAAACGATGGGTGTCGATCTGGTGGTTCAACCCGCTGAAAGACGGCGCAAAAAGATGCTGTTGGCCGATATGGACAGCACCATGATCCAGCAGGAATGCATCGACGAACTGGCCGATGAGGCGGGGGTTGGCGATCGGGTCAAGGACATCACCGCGCGCGCCATGAACGGCGAGTTGGATTTCGAAGGGGCCTTGATTGAACGGGTCGGTCTGCTGAAAGGTCTGGACGAAGCTGTGATCGACAAGGTGTTGGCAGAGCGCATCACTTTGATGCCCGGAGGCAAGGAACTTGTCGGAACAATGCGCGCGCATGACGGATACGCCGCGCTGGTCTCCGGTGGTTTCACTGCGTTTACGGCCAAGGTTGGGGCCGAGTTGGGGTTCGATGAGAACCGGGCCAATACCTTGCTCGCTGAAAACGGCAAGCTGACCGGGGATGTTAAGCGGCCCATCTTAGGTCGTCAGGCAAAGGTGGACGCGCTGGAACAGATCACTGAACGTTTGGGTCTGCTGGAATCGGATGTGATTGCGGTGGGTGATGGTGCGAATGACCTTGGCATGTTGGGTCGCGCAGGTACCGGGGTTGCGCTGCACGCCAAACCCTCGGTCGCTGCAGAATGCGATGTTCGCATCAACCATGGCGACCTGACGGCTTTGCTGTTCCTTCAGGGCTTTAACCGTTCAGAATTTGTAAGCGCTTAGACGCTCTTTCCTAAATTTAACACTTGTGTTAAATAATAGTCATGAACACGCTTTTGACCGCCTTTTCCGCGCTATCCGATTCGACCCGCTTCTCAATTGTCGAGCAGTTGATGGAGCAGGGTGAACTGCCCGCAGGTGAATTGATTGAAGGCAAAGGCATGTCAGGTGCCGCGATCTCGCGACATTTGAAAGTTCTGCGTGAGGCCGGGCTGGTTCAACAACGTGTTCGCGGCACACAGCGGATGTACTCCGTTCAATCCGAAGGGCTGCGTGCGATTGCGGAATGGACCATTTCGAAACGGCAGTTCTGGGAAACCAGCCTGGACCGCCTTGGTGAACTTATCGAAAGAGAGAATTCATGGCCGACCTGAAACTGGAGAGGGAATTTCCCATCAGCCCCGAAGACCTGTTCGCGTGGATCAGCGACGGGTCGAAACTGTTGCAGTGGTGGGGCCCCGAAGGGATGCATGTGCCGGAACACAATCTCGATTTCTCGCGCCCCGGACCTTGGTATTCGGTGATGGAAAGCGGTGAAGGTCGGCGTGTCAAAGTCTCGGGTCACGTTACCCATGTTGATAAGCCGAATTCGGTTGGGTTCACCTGGGCCTGGCATGACGACCAGGATCAGCGTGGCGCAGAAAGCCATGTAACGCTCTCGGTGACCGCCTCCGCGACTGGATCGCGGTTGACTTTGGATCACCGTGAACTGGTCGACGCCGAAGCCGCGGCGAACCACACCAAAGGTTGGACATCGAGCTTGCGCAAACTGGAAGCGATTTTGGGATAATTTTTCATCACGGAGGAGCAAAATGCCCCAATATTTGTTTGTCTATCACGGGGGAAGCACCCCTCAGTCACCGGAAGAGATTGAATCGACCATGGCCGCCTGGGGCGCGTGGTTTGGTGGGATGGGGGATGCATTGAAAATCCCCGGTAATCCTGTCGGTCAATCCTATACCGTCAGCGACTCGGGCGTTGCGGACAATGGCGGCGCAAATCCGGCCTCGGGATTTACCGTCGTCATGGCCGACACGATCGATGCCGCAACCGAGATGGCCAAAGGCTGTCCCATGGTGGTGAACGGCTCTGGCTCGGTCGAGGTGGCTGAGATTCACGAGTTCGAAACCTAATCCTTAAGCCGGGAACCCCGGCGCAGTGCGGATCACGCCGCATTCCAGCCCACGGCGGCTGTATTGGGTGGCGTTCATGAATGTGCGGGTGGCCGGGTGATTGGCCTCCAGCACGCCGAGGCTTACCAGGATGGCCGCGATGGCGCATTCGCTGGCCCGGGTGGTGCCGTCAACGATTTTCAGTGCCACGCCCATGCGTTTTTCCGGCAAAATCGCCACAAAGACGGCCTCTGCCCCGGTCTTGATCGCCGCGCGGCCGTCCATGGCGCGCATCAATTCGGTGCAGGCGCGGGTTTCGCCGGCCACCAGTTCAGGGTGTTTGATCATCGCGGCCGTCAGTTGTTGGGCCGCATCGCTTGCCCGATCCGACCGATCCGCGGCGCTGGCAAACCAAGCCATCGACCGCGCCAATCCGACTAGGGACGTGGCAAAATTCGGGGCTGAGCATCCGTCGATGCCATAAGCCGGGCTGGTTTCACCGGTGGTCTCCTCGATGGCCGATAAACAGGCTTGTTGAACCGGATGGTCGATCTCCAGATATTCCGGCCCGGCCCCCATATGCTGCGCCACGGTCAGAAAGCCGCAATGCTTGCCCGAGCAATTATTGTGAATCTGGCAGGGCGTGTCGTCGGCCAAAATCAGCCCGTCCCGCGCCGCCATGTCCTGTGGTTCCTGCGGGCCGCAGCGCAAATCGGGCTCTGCCAGACCAAGGTGATCCAGCCACGCGGTCACACGATCCGTATGGATGTGCGCGCCGTTATGCGAAGCGCAGGCCAGCGCCAGATGCTCGGAATTCAGCCCGTATTTCGCGGCGGCTCCGGATGTGATCAGTGGCAGTCCCTGGATCATCTTGGCCGAGGATCGCGGATAGATCACCGCGTTCGGATCGCCCCAGCTTTGGACGATCTGACCGGTATCATCGCAGATCACCGCGTGCCCAAGATGCAGGCTTTCCAGCAAGGGTCCCCGCCACAGTTCGGTCATCGGTACTGGCTGCGTCATCTCGACCCTCCGTAACATGCGCAAAATTCTGCCAATCGCCCTTTCGCCTGTGGCGAAACCTGCGTTAGTGTGTGTATGTCGGCAATCACCGGGATACGCAACTTAACAGACGAACCGACAGGGTTCGCAAGCCATCACGGTGGGTATGAGGTATAGGTCGGGCTAGGAGGCTGGACAGATGGGATCGAAGCTTGTCCGCGTGATCGCGGGTTTGTGCATGGCCGGGATGGCCTCAACTGCAATCGCTCAGCAGGCGACAAGCACCAATCGCGTGGCGGCCAAAACGGATTGGAGCGTCTTCGTCGAAGACGACCCGACCGAATGCTGGAGCGTGTCTGCCCCCAAGGAAACCGTCAACACGCGCGGTGGCCGCGTGGTCTCGGTGCGTCGCAGTGATATCCTGCTTTTCGTGTTCTATCGCCCGAATGCCGAGGTGAAAGGGCAGGTAACCTTTACCGGCGGATACCCATTTGCATCCGGATCGACGGTGAACCTGACCGTGGACGGCAGCGAGTTTGAGCTGTTCACCGAAGGTGAATGGGCCTGGCCCGCAACCGCGTCGGACGATGCCAAGATCGTAACCGCGATGAAGCGCGGCACCGAGGCCGTTCTGACCGCCCGGTCCGAGCGCGGCACGCAGACGAAAGACACGTTCTCTCTGCTGGGCTTTACGGCGGCCATTGAAGACGCCGAGAAACGCTGCACCAACTAATCACCGTTGTGCTAACCTGATCTGGATTTCACCGGAGATGTGTCATGCGCTATGCAGCCTTACTTTGCCTGATCCCGATTGCCAGTTTCGCTGATCCGACGCTGGAATGTACCGACGCGCCCTCGCAAGTCGAAATCGGGGCCTGCGTTTCAGATATGGAAGAGCGCGTGAATGTGGCGCTTGAGGTTGCCTACGGTTTCGCGCTGGATGCGGCGAAAGAGCTTGATGAGGTGACAGGCCGGACGGTTGCGCAACCGGCAATCGAGGCGTCTCAGGCCGCGTGGTCTGCCTTTCGGGATGCGCAATGCGAGGCCGTGGGCGCGTCTTTTGGTGGCGGTTCAGGCACCGGGATCGGGATCACTGCTTGCCGGGTGGACCTTGGGCGTGCGCGCGTGGACGAATTGTTGCGTTACGCAAACTGACCGACACGATTTCTTTTGATCTTTGCGCGCGTTCCTATATAGAGGCGCATCCCAAGCCAGAATCCACTGAGATAGACACATGTCGCCCAAAGCGCCGATCACTCAAGACGTCATGACCATCCCCCGGAAATTGCCCGAGGGGAAGATCAACCTTGTTGGCCTGACCCGCACCCAGTTGATTGACGCACTGATCGAACACGGCACGCCTGAGAAACAGGCCAAGATGCGGACTGGTCAGATCTGGCAATGGATCTATCAATGGGGGGTGCGCGACTTTGCCGAGATGACCAATCTGGCCAAAGCCTATCGCGCGCAACTGGCCGAGCATTTCGTGATCGAAATCCCCGAAGTGGTGACCCGACAGGTTTCCGAGGATGGAACCCGCAAATACCTGTGCCGCATCGCGGGCGGTCACGAGGTCGAAGTGGTCTATATCCCCGAAGAGGATCGCGGCACGCTTTGTATCTCGTCTCAGGTAGGATGCACGCTGACCTGTTCTTTCTGCCATACCGGCACGCAGAAACTGGTGCGCAACCTGACGGCGGCGGAAATCGTCGGTCAGGTGATGATGGCCCGCGACGATCTTGATGAATGGCCCACGCCCGGCGCGCCAAAGGACGAGACGCGCCTGTTGTCGAATATCGTTCTGATGGGCATGGGAGAGCCGCTTTATAACTTTGAAAACGTCCGCGACGCGATGAAGATCGCGATGGACCCCGAAGGAATTTCGCTGTCCCGTCGCCGGATCACGCTGTCCACGTCAGGCGTTGTTCCGGAAATTGCGCGCACGGCGGAAGAAATCGGCTGCCTGTTGGCGATTTCGTTCCACGCCACGACGGATGAGACCCGCGACGTGCTGGTCCCGATCAACAAGCGCTGGAACATCGAGGAACTGCTGGGCGCGCTGGCCAGCTATCCGAATGCTTCGAATTCCGAACGGATCACGTTCGAATACGTGATGCTGGATGGCGTGAATGACAGTGACGCCGACGCGCACCGTCTGATCGCGCACATCAAGCGCCACAACATTCCAGCCAAGATCAACCTGATCCCGTTCAACGAATGGCCGGGCGCGCCATATAAGCGCAGCTCGAACAACCGCATCCGGGCCTTTGCGAACATCATCTACCAGGCGGGCTATGCCTCTCCGATCCGCAAGACGCGCGGCGAGGATATCATGGCCGCATGCGGTCAGTTGAAATCGGCCACCGAGCGTGCCCGGAAATCACGCAAGCAGATCGAATCCGAGGCGGGTTTGGGATAGCACCCCTCCGGTCCGGTTCGGCTGTACGAATTAATGTTAATCTTCTGTTTTTCCGCCGCAGAGTTCTGTATTCTGCGGGCATTAACAGCTGGGCGCGCCGCTTTCACCAAGATGCACAAGATGGTGAGACTGTGAACCGGGTCATAGCAACTTATTCTAAGAATACTATTTAATACCCAAAGGAAACGCAGCGTTCAGGCGAACCGTATTATCGGATGGGCCACGAAAATGATTGCAAAACACATCTATGTAACTGGAATTTCATCTATTTTTGGTGCTTTGGCCTTTTGCGTATCGGGCGCTTTGGCGCAGGAAAGTGAACAGGACGCGCATCTTGCCATCGAAAACCCGGCAGAATTGAGCAAGGAAGAAGCCCGGCAGCACTATCAGTCGCTGACGCGCAGGATGTCGCGCGGCTATGCGGCTGCGCAGCTCGAGCTGATCCGCAACTACCAGAACTGGCCGCTATTCAACGATGCGCCCTATGTCTCGGCCACGCACGGGCAGCGCTTTGTGAACAGCTATGCCAATCGCATGGCGAGCAACTATGGCACCTTGCAGGAGGGGGAGCTTTTGCCGATGGGGTCGGTTCTGGCCAAGGACAGCATGACCGTCACGGACGAAGGAAAAATCTACCCCGGCGCGCTTTTTTTAATGGAGAAGCTGGCGCAGGGGACCAGCCCCGAGACGGCGGATTGGCGTTATCTAATGATCATGCCCGACGGGTCACTCTTTGGCGACACGATGGGCAGTGGGGCCAACCGGGTGGCCTATTGCCATGATTGCCACGCGGCGGTGGCGGATCGCGACTATACCTTTTACGTCCCCGAGGAATTCAGAACCGGGAACTGAGGATCAGGCCGCGTTGTCCGGCAATTTCAGCGCTGTCGCCTCGCGACGGCTGAGCTGTTCGCCTTGTTTGCGTTTCAGCAGAACCTCACGCGCCATGGCGTATTTGTCGTCCTGCCAAAAGATCAAACAACCGTTGCAGCCCTTGCCGCAACAGCCCTCGGTGCCGATGCGGTTTGTTTTGAAGCGACGCTCGCTGCCATCCGCGCCGATTTTCTCGACCAGTTCATCCCGGCGGCGCACATAGGCTTTGGGGTTGTCGCGCCCCGAGGTTTCCAGCCCCTGCACCAGCTTGTCAAAGCGGATGCGGCTCCAGTGTTCATCGGTTAGCGCGCGTTCCTTGCGCAAGACCGAATAGACCGGGAAGCGGGCGCGCAACTCGTCGATTTCCTCGTGATCGAACAGGGCAAAGGGCAGGCGGATGACGGTCTTGGTGCTGCCATGCACCACCTCCAGCCGCGCGCCGTCATGGGCGCGTTCGAAATCGTAGACCCGCAGCAGAACCGTCTCGCGCGAGATGGGAGAGACGAAATCCAGCACATCGCCCGGTTCCAGCTTGTTCTTCACCTCGACCAGAAAGGCGTCCTCAGTCACTTCGGTGACGATCCCGGCATATTCCCATTGCGCGATGGCGGCGGTGTGTTCGTAATCATGCGCGTAGTTGGTCAGCCGCCCTTCGTGAAAGGCCAGCGTATAGCCCCGATTTCCGACGGTTTCGAGTTCACGCATGTAAGGCTTGGGATCCCAATTCTCGGGATCATTGAAATAGTCGTCGATGGCCATCCGATAGGCGCGCGCGACGATGGCGGCGTAATATTCCGACTTGCCGCGCCCTTCGACCTTGAGGCTATCGACGCCGATTTTCAGGTATTCATCCAGCTTGGGCATGATGCACAGGTCGCGGGAATTGAGAATGTACGACCCGCGATCATCCTCTTCGATGGGCATCAGATCACCAGGGCGGCAGCCTTCTTCCAGCAGAAACTCGAAAAGCTCGGCGTTTTCGTCGGTGATGCGCAACTCCTGATGGGTTCCGTCCTTGAGGCGCAGCTTTAGGCCGTAGTTCCAGCGACAGGAATTGGCACAGTTGCCCTGATTGGCCCCACGCTCGGCCATGAAATTCGACAGCAGGCAGCGACCTGAATAGGTCATGCACATGGCCCCATGCACGAAGGCTTCAAGCTTGATGTCGGGGCACTTCTCACGAATTTCGACCAGTTCGGGATAGGACACCTCGCGGGCCAGCACCACCAGCTCGGCCCCTTGATCCTGCCAGAACTTCACCGACAGCCACGAACAGATATTGGCCTGCGTCGAGATATGCAGCGGCAATTCCGGGGCGCGTTCGCGGACATATTGGAACACACCGGGGTCGGCGATGATCAGGCCGTCGGGTTTCACCTTGCGGACGGTATCAATGTATTCGTCCAGTTTCGGGATGTCTTTGTTGTGCGAGAACAGGTTCAGCGTCAGATAGGCGCGCCGTCCATGGCTGTGGCAGAATTCGACCCCTTCGATCACCTCTTCCAGCGAGAACTCGGACTTCGTGCGCAGCGACATATCGGGCGTGCCCAGATAAACCGCGTCCGCCCCGTAGAGGATGGCGAGTTTCAGCTTGCGCAGATTGCCCGCAGGCATCAGCAATTCGGATCGGGACTGGGTCATGGGATTACCGGGCATAGGATCAAGCGCGCCTTCTACGCCAAATCCCGTGCCGCCAAAACCCCGTTACCTGCGACGGAACCGCGCTGTGCCGATGACCTCGATCAATTGCTGGCGCACCGGTTCCGGTTGCGCCTCGACCGCGTTCAACACCTCGCGCAATTCGGCCCGCAACCCGTGCATCTGGTCGATGAGGGAGATCATCATCGAAAGCGCATCAGCCTCCATATCGTATTGGTCATGCAACTCGCAGGCCAGTTCCAACCGAGCGACGTCGATCCTTTGATACACCAGCCCATCGTCCGACTGCTGGGGGATCACGATCTCGGCGGCCAGATATTCGGTCAGCCTGTCCGAGGTCAGGCGGGTGACGGCGTCGATCAGTTCTTTCTCGGTCAGGGTCATGACGGCATTCCTTTCCGCGGATCGTATGCGTGCGTGTCGCGCCATGTTTCCATGAACTGTTTGAGGTCGTCATCGATTTGCTCGGGCATCGAGACAGTCAATTCGATCAACTGATCCCCCCGCTCGGACGAGCCGCGTTTCCTGACCCCCTTGCCGCGCAAACGCAGGGTTTTGCCGCTGCTGGTGCCCGCCGGAACGCTGACATTCACACCACCGTCGATCGTTGGGGCGGGGACTTTGCCGCCCAGAATGGCCTCGTCGATGGAGATGGGCAGCGTGATGTGAATGTCGTCGCCCTGTCGGTCAAACACCGGATGTTTGGCGACAGAAACCGTGACCAGCGCGTCGCCCGCAGGTCCTTCACCATATCCCGGGGCCCCTTTGCCCCGCAGGCGAATGGTCTGGCCGTCGGTAATGCCAGCGGGGATTTTCACCTCGATCCGGTCTCCGTCCGGCAGAGTCAGCTTTTGGCTGGCCCCGAACACGGCATCCAGAAAGCCGATCTGCAACGTGTAATTCAGGTTGTGACCTGGCGCATGGAATTCATGGCTACGCTGGCCGTACCCGCCACGCCCGCGCATAAACTCGGCGAAAATATCAGACATATCGTCCGGGTCCGCTTGGCGCCCGCGATAGGGGTTCCCGGCGGCTTCGGCGTAGTCGCGATAATACTGTTGCTGGTGGCGTTCCTGCCCGGATGCGTCGATCTCGCCATTGTCGTAGCGTGCCCGCGTATCGGGATCTTTCAGCAAGTCATATGCTGCGGCTGCGGCCTTGAATTTGGCCTCGGCCTCGGCATCTCCGGGTTTGAGGTCCGGATGGCAGTCCTTGGCGATGCGCCGATAGGCTTTCTTGATCTCGGCAGCGCTGGCATCTTTTGCGACGCCGAGGACGGAATAGGGATCGTCGCTCATCTCACCTCTCGCAGATGGGGGTAGGTCTGATCTTGATGAAGGTGTTTTATCACGTGATTTCAACAGGTCAAAATGAACACGGGCTTTGAAATATCTCGCAAATTTCGCGTCGCCTGTTAATATTCACATATTCTGGGGCGACAACGGACGGAGACCATCTCATGACGCGCAGACTCAAATCCGCTTTGGCCTTGCTGGCCGGAAATGCCCTTGGGTTGCTGCTGGCCGCCTTGCTGTTGTCGGAGTTTGCGATCCGGCCGATCTCGTTCATCGTGGTGGTCGTTGTCTTTACGGTCGTTCAACTGGTGGCCGAACCGCTTATCCTGAAAATCGGAGAAAAGAAAGCGCCCGCGATCAAGGGTGGAATTGCGCTGATCGTGACCTTTGTGGGCCTACTGGTCACCGATTGGATTACCGCAGGGCTGACGATTGGCGGTATCTCGAACCTGCTGGCCGCGACGCTGCTGGTCTGGCTGGGCGCTTTGATCGGCAGCATTGTCCTGCCGATCTATGTGTTCCCGGAATTGCGAGAGCCCAAGAAATAGTCACAGAACATTCAGGCTGGCCTCGATGGCTTGCCAGAGTTCTTCCACCGGCTCGCACCCCACCGACAGGCGGACAAAGGCGGGATCGACGTCGTCGCCCCAGCGCGCGCGGCGCTCGGCTGAACTGTGAACACCGCCGAATGACGTGGCGGGGCGCAGCAGCGGGCAGGTGTTGATGAAGGCCTCGGCCTTGTCTTCGCTTTCCAGCGTCAGGGACAGGAGAAATCCGAAGCGTAAGGTCTGGGCTTGCGCCAGCGTGTGCGACGGATCATCGGGCAAACCGGGATAGCGGACATGCTTGACGGCTTGATGTGCCGACAAACGTTCCGCAAGAACCTGCGCCGATCTACACATGCGGTCGAACCGTACGTCCAGAGTTTCCAGCCCACGATGCAGCAGCCATGCCTCATGGGGTCCGGGGATCGCGCCCGAGACCCTTCGCCATTCCTCGACACGCTCCATGATCTGGTCATTGCGACTGGCCACATGACCCATCAGCATGTCGGAATGCCCGCCCATCGCCTTGGTGTCCGAGGACACGACGACATCGATGCCCAGATCCAGCGGTCTCTGGCCCAGCGGCGTCATCGTTGTGTTGTCAGCGATGGTCACGCCCCCAGCGGTGCGAACCTGTTCTGCGACAGCGCTCAGGTCGATCATGTCCAGACCGGGATTCGAAGGGCTTTCCACGAAGACCACGTCGAACCCATCGAAGCCGCCGTCGGTAAAGGCCGTGGTCGGGCGTTCCTCGACCACGACGCCGAGGCGCGACAGGAATTTATCCGCCAGCAGACGCGTCACGTAGTAGCCGTCGGATGGGATCAACAGGCGCGAACCGGCTTGCACGGTCGCGAATAAGGCCGCCGAGATGGCGGCCATTCCGGACGGAAAGCTCAGGCAGGGCGCATCTTCCAAATGGGTCAAGACGTGTTCCAGCTGCACCCATGTCGGGTTATCGACCCGGCCATAGGTCGCGTACCCGTCCGGCGCGCCCGGCAGGTGATACATGCTGCTTTGGGTCAGCGGCAGCGCAACCGGCTCACCCTTATCCAGGGCGTTCCCACGCAGATGCAGCATTTGTCCGATCTTCGATGCCATCTGTCAGCGCCCCGGGATTTCACTGCGGGGCGGGGCGGGTTCCCAGTTTTCGATGATCTCAACCGCCTGCTGCGCTGTGTCGACAAAACGGAACAGGTCAAGGTCTTCGTTCGAAATCGTGCCTGCGTCGGCAAGGGCTTCCCAGTTGATGACTTTCTCCCAAAACTCCCGACCGAACAAAAGGAACGGGACGCGCTCCATGCGTCCGGTCTGAATCAGGGTCAGAGACTCGAACAATTCATCCATCGTGCCGAAGCCGCCGGGGAAAATGGTGATGGCGCGAGCGCGCATCAAAAAATGCATCTTGCGGATCGCGAAATAGTGGAAGTTGAAACTGAGGTCCGGCGTCACATAAAGGTTCGGCGCTTGCTCATGCGGCAACACGATGTTCAGCCCGATCGAGCAACCACCAGCGTCTTGAGCACCGCGATTACCGGCCTCCATCACGCCGGGGCCGCCTCCGGTGACAATGACGTTCTCGCGGCAACCGGTCTCGTTGGACATTTCCGTCATCAGCCGGGCGAATTCCCGTGCCTCGTCATAATATTGCGACAGACCAGCCAGCGTTTCGGTCCGCGCGGTGTGTTTCTGCGAGGGTTCCGGAATACGCGCGCCGCCGAACATGACGATGGTCGAGGTGATCTGACGCTCGCTCATGATCATCTCGGGCTTCAGCAACTCCAGTTGCAAACGTACCGGGCGCAGTTCATCCCGGCACAGGAACTCGTCATCGGCAAAGGCCAGGCGGTAGGCGGGGGATCGCGTCTGCGGCGTGTCCGGCACCTCGCTCGCGGTCGAGCGGTCGGTTTGCGCGTCGCGAAACGGGCTGTGGCGGTCTTCTTTCATGGGGCTGCGATCCCTGCTTGCGTGTTTTTCAAACAGCTATAGGGTTCGCGGGCAGAGTGCCAGTCACGGAAAGACAAGAATGAATTGGAAGCGTGAAATTTCAGCAGCCGCTGACAGGATTGCCGGTCATGCGCAGGTCACACCCGTCATGGACAGCCGTGCGTTGGGGTTGGATTACCCGGTCGAACTCAAGCTTGAGCACATGCAGCACACCGGCAGCTTCAAGGCGCGCGGGGCCTTCAACACTTTGCTCAGCATAGATGTGCCCGAGGCCGGTGTCGTGGCTGCATCCGGCGGCAACCATGGTGCCGCGTCGGCCTATGCGGCGCAGACACTGGGTTATCCCGCCAAGATTTTCGTTCCGGAGTTGGCCGGACCTTCCAAGATTGCGTTGATTGAACAGACCGGCGCGGATTTGAGTGTGGTGTCGGGTGAGTACGCCAACGCGCTGACCGAGGCGCAAGCGCACGAAGAAGCGACCGGCGCAATGCAGATCCACGCCTATGACGCACCCGCCACCGTGGCAGGGCAAGGCACGTGTTTTGCCGAATGGGACGCACAGGGTCTGCAGGCCGATACCGTGCTGATCGCAGTTGGTGGCGGCGGTCTGATTGCGGGTGCGCTGGCGTGGTTTCAAGGCGCGCGCAAGGTGGTGGCGGTGGAACCCGAAACCTCTTGCGCGCTGAACGCCGCATTGCAGGCGGGTGAGCCCGTGGATGTTTCGGTGTCTGGTATCGCAGCAAACGCGCTGGGCGCGCGGCGGATCGGCTCGATCTGTTTCGAGCTTGCGCAGGGGATGCAGTCGGTTCTGGTTCCGGACGAGGCGATTGCCGAAGCTCAGCAGGTTCTATGGCGGGCGCATCGTATTCTGGTCGAACCCGCTGGCGCAACTGCGCTTGCTGCGCTGCTCTCGGGGGCGTATCAACCCGCGCCGAGCGAGAAGGTGGCGGTGCTGATATGCGGAGGCAACCTGTCGCCAGACCCGTTGAACACCTGAATTTCAGACAAACGGACGCACAACGCCCCTGCAGCGTCGCATTGCGGCCAGTCGCGGCGTTGCGTATAGGCAAGACAAACGTGAACAGAGTCTGTACGGAGCACCCCATGTCCAACGCGCAACTGGAAGCCGCCATCGAAGCCGCCTGGGAGGCGCGCGACACGATCACCCCCGCAACAACCGGTGAAACCCGCGAGGCGATCGAGGATACGCTGAACGCGCTGGACAGCGGTTCACTGCGAGTGGCTGAGAAGCTAGACAGTGGTGACTGGCATGTGAACCAATGGGCTAAAAAAGCCGTGCTGTTGGGATTTCGCATCAAGGATATGGAAATCCAGACCGGCGGTCCGCAGGATGGCGGCTGGTGGGACAAGGTGGACAGCAAGTTTGCCGGTTGGGGTGAAAACCAGTGGCGCGCCGCTGGCTTCCGCGCGGTCCCCAACTGTGTGGTCCGCAAGTCGGCCTATGTCGCGCCGGGTGTGGTGCTGATGCCATCTTTCGTGAACCTCGGCGCTTATGTGGACGAAGGCACGATGGTGGACACCTGGGCTACAGTGGGATCCTGCGCGCAGATCGGCAAGAACGTGCACCTGTCGGGCGGCGTTGGCATTGGCGGCGTATTGGAGCCGATGCAGGCGGGTCCGACCATCATCGAGGACAACTGCTTTATCGGTGCCCGCTCCGAAGTGGTCGAGGGCTGCATTGTCCGCGAAGGCTCGGTGCTGGGCATGGGCGTCTTTATCGGCAAGTCCACCAAGATCGTGGACCGCGAAACCGGCGACGTCACCTATGGCGAGGTGCCGCCCTATTCGGTGGTCGTAGCCGGTTCGATGCCGTCCAAGAACAATATCAGCCTCTATTGTGCGGTGATCGTGAAACGCGTGGATGAAAAGACCCGGTCCAAGACCGGAATCAACGAGTTGCTGCGCGACTGACACGACGGGGACTGTGCAAAAAAGGCCGAGGCTATGCTCTCGGCCTTTGTTAGTCAGTATTTTCCAGTGTATCTGACCGCAGGAGTAAAATTTGGCAGGCGATCCCGCCCCTCATCGGGTTTTCGGTCAGAGTAGCTGATTTTATCTGTCGATCAGCAGAATGCCTTCTGACTCACCGTCGTCGCCGTCACCGGCGCGACCTTCGTCGTCATCGGTTTCGCCTTCACCGCCGCCGGATCCGCCTTCGCCTTCGCCGCCGCCGTTTCCGCCTTCGCCTTCGCCGCCGCCGTTTCCGCCTTCACCTTCACCGCCGCCGTTTCCGCCTTCGCCTTCGCCGCCGCCGTTTCCGCCTTCGCCTTCGCCGCCGCCGTTTCCGCCTTCGCCTTCACCGCCGCCGTTTCCGCCTTCGCCTTCACCGCCGCCGTTTCCGCCTTCGCCTTCACCGCCGCCGTTTCCGCCTTCGCCTTCGCCGCCGCCGGATCCGCCTTCGCCTTCACCGCCACCGGATCCGCCTTCGCCGCCGCCTTCTTGGGCAAAGGCAGCGTCGGCAGTGAACGCCGTGATTACCCCAGCCGCTGGTGCAATGGTCAATGCAAAGATACTTGCCGTTGTTGTTAGGAGCTTGGACAACACAGTCATTTAATTCCCCTTTTTGACAAAAAATTTATTTGCAGTATTTTCATTTTAGAAACGGCCATGAACCCGCCGTATCGGCTGGGACGGTCACTGTGATGTTGAGCCGAATCCCGCGCGATATCGCACCAAGAACAGGCGGATTTGTGCCGATTACTACCCATCCGGTCGGAGCGCTGAGGCACAACAATTTTCGGGTGAGTTCAGAGCGGGAGTGGGCGGGTAGAATCGCTGCAGTGAAACCTTGTTCGAAGCCTGCTGAGACTGACGCATTTGGGTGTTGGGTCGTGATCACCAATCGCGCAGGCAAGCCCCCGGTTGATCATCTTTTGTATGACCTTATTGCAGATAAGCCTGTAATTTCTTTCTTTAGCGGTCCTCGCGTGAAACCCCGGCTGCACAACCCGGGCTGATATGGCCGATCTCAGTTGTGATTTGTTGCGTGAAACCCGTAATGCGTGGCAATTTGGTTGCCGTCTCAAAACGATTTTGCGAATTGCCCTTGCAAGCGGTGGCGATGCGAATTGGTGTGGTGTAGACACTCTGTCCAAATGGGAGAAACGGCAAGCATATCAGCGAAATACCCGGAAAAACTGGGTGAACGCCGCCAAGTTTCCGTATTGTTTGCGGACATGGAAGACTACACCGCAATTGTTTCCAAATTGGGTGAAGAACTGACGCTCGATTTCATTCGAATTGTCTACGCTCTGCTGACCGAAGCGGTCCAACAACACGGAGGAGTTGTTCGCGACTTTGCCGGGGACAGCATCATGGCGTTGTTTGGCATCCCCGATGCTCTCGAAGATCCTGCCTTGCGGGCCTGTCGCGCAGCTCTTGCGATTCATGCCGGGTTAGACGATGCGTCGGATGACATCGAAGCCCGGTTCGGCTTGCGGCCCAAGATGCGCATTGGGGTCAGCTCGGGCAATGTGCTGGTGGCGGCGGTTCAGGGTCAGGGTAGCCCTGCGACAGCGGTCGGTAGCACCGTTAACCTTGCCTCGCGTATCGAAAGTCTGGCCCCGGCGGGCAGCAGTCTGATCTGCGACACAACCCGGCGACTGGTCGAATGGGTGGCTGAGCTGCGGTTCAGTGGCGAGCATAACCTCAAGGGATTGGCCAAGTCGCACAAGCTTTGGCAATTGCTGGATGTCCAGAACGGTGCCTCGCGGTTTCAGGCTTCAGTAGCGCAGGGCCTCAGCACCTATGTCGGGCGTATTGCCGAGGTTCGGCAGATGTCAGAGGCACTGCGACAGGCGGACGGATCGCTGTGTGTGGTTGATCTTGTGGCCGAGGCCGGGTTGGGAAAATCGCGGCTTGTGTTTGAATTTCTCCAGCGCACAAAGCCGGATGATGCCACCGTTTTGACCGGGCATTGTTTTGCGGATGGCCAGCATATTCCTTATCTGCCGATCCTCGAAGTCGTTCGCCAGGCCTTTCACATCCGGGAAAAGGCGGACGTGTCCGAGACCGAACGGAAACTGCGGACAGGCTTGAAAGGTGCCGGGTTAGATACTGCCGAAAACGTGGGCTTGATGATGAGTCTGCTGGGGCTTGAGCCGCCAAAAGGGGCGCTTGATGGCCTCGACGGGGTTTTGGTCGGCCTTCGCATCCGCGACCTTTTGCCTGCGCTGCTCAAGGCCTTATGCGGTGCGGGTCAGGTGATCCTTGTGATCGAAGATGCCCATTGGATCGACAGCGCATCAGAGGCTGTGCTGCGCAGTCTTGTAGAAAGTCCCGAGCACAAAGACCTGTTGATGATTCAGACCCGTCGCCCTGAATATGATCCGGGATGGGCCGCGACTTCGGCACTGCGCAGGATCGAACTGCAGCCCTTGTCGGCGGATGACATCAGCTATTTGGTGCAGACCCGACTGGGTGTTGACGTCGTGCCGGACGAATTGGTGCTTAAACTGACGGACAACGCCGGCGGCAATCCGCTGTTTGGCGAGGAAATCCTGGGCTTTTATATCGACCAGGATGCTCTGCGCGTTGAGGATGGGCGGGCTATCTTTGATCCCGACACGGAAACCAGCGCGCTTCCCCCTAGCATGCAGGGCCTTTTGTCTTCACGCCTGCATCAACTCCGCCCCGAAGATCGAGAGGTTCTGCAGGTTGCCTCGGTCATAGGGCGCCGGTTTGATCCGGGACTTTTGTCGCAGGTGGCTAGCCCGGATGATGAGATCGGCGTGGTGTTGCAACGGTTGCAAGATCAGGATGTGATCTTCCGCGTTGCGAATTCGTCAGATTATGCGTTCAAACATGTCCTGATGCGGGATTGCGCCTACCAAGGCCTGATGTTGAAACAACGTGCAGCCTTGCATCTGGCGATCGCCGAGGCGCTGGAACTGCGTGCTGCCAACCGCCTGCAAGAGGCGGCCGAGACATTGGCCTTTCACTACGGCCACACCGACCGCAACGCCGAGGCGTTCCGATTTGGCGCGTTGGCCGGTGCAAAATGCCTTGGGGTTTATTCGCTGGACGAGGCCCATCGTTTCTTTCTTGCGGCCCTTGAGTTGTATCAGCAAGACCCGAGCTGCGCGACCGAGGCGCAGTTTGCCGAATTCCTGGCGGACTACGGATTGTGTTCGAACATTTCCATGCGGGTCTCAGGGTTAATTGGTTTGGCCGATAGTTTTCAGCCTGTCCTTGACCGGGTCGGAGACAGTTGCCACCACGCCCTGTTCTTGCACCACTATGTTTCTTGCTTGATTTGCAACGGACAATACCGCGAAGCTTTTGGGGTACAGCAGAAGCTGACGGGCATGGCAGATAGGCTGGGCGATCCGGTGTCCCGGGTCTATGCGATGGTGAACGCGCTTTCGGTGTCGATCTACTATGCGCCGATCTCTAACGACGCGTTCGAAGACCAAAAGTGGGATATCGAACGGGATTTGAAATATCTCGACGATGCCTATATCCAGAACTTTTTCCTGGCGACCGTTGGCTGGAATGAACTGACCCGAGGCCGGGTGGCTGGCGCGAATGAAACCGCAGACCGAATGATTGCCGCCGGGACCGCTCAGCACGATCCACGGTCTCTTGGCTATGGGCTCGCGATGAAGGCGTTGATAGCCATGGTCACGGACGATCATGAGCGGGCGCTGGAAATGGCCGAGCAAGCGCGGCGCGATTCAAGGGTTGAATTCGAACAAGCCATTGCCGAGGCTGCGCGCGTCAGCGCGCTGGTTCCGCTGGAAAAACCGGACGCGCTCAGGACGATCCAAAGCCATATTGATACATGTCAGGACCAAGGCTGGGCTTTGTTCACTGTGGGTCCCGAGACGATGCTGGGTGTCGCTTTGGCGATGGACGGGCTGCTCGACGAGGGTGTGAGCCAAATCGAGACGGTCATTCGCCTTCGTGACAGGGATGGCGCCAAGGTAGCTGCGGATTGGGCACGTCTCTACCTTTGCGAATTGTATCTTGCTGTTTTATCCGGCGAAGGAGGTGGCTCGCTTTGGACGCTGCTGAGGAACTTCCGATCCATCATCAGAATTACCCTCTCTGGCGAAAAACGGGTTGCCACCCTGATAGAACAAGTCCGAGAAAACCCGCAGTTTGATGGCGATGGGCACTATGTTGCCCGTTGCGACATGATCATGGGGCTTATGTGCAAGGCGAAAAAGCGGGAACGCCAGGCGCGGCAATACTTGTCCAGCGCGCGTTCCGTGGTGCAAACTGCGGGCAATTCGCCAATGTTGGCGCGCATCGATCATGCACTGGCTGAATTGACCGCTGCTTGACCCTTAACCTTGGCCCCGCTATGGCCGCATCCATGGAAAAGCAAAAGAAACCCTCGCGACAACAGGTCTATACGCTGCTGGTTCAAATCGGCCGCAAAGAAGGTGACGGGCTGCCCGAAGGCGCAACCGGTGCCGCTTTGATGTGTTTCGCGAGCGGTGTGGACGAGGCCGAGGCGGTGCGCGAAACCGTGGCCATCCTGAAACAGGCCGACACCGCGCCACTGGATGTGACCGGCTATGGCACATTGGCCGAGCGCGAAGCCCAGGGCCATGACATCGCAGAAGACGAGCGCACATTGATGCAGCGCGCGTTGGACGAAAACGCGGTTATCGTTGCGCAGATGACACCGTTCTTTGGCGATGAGGATCCGGCCTAGTTCGGGGACCCGAACCAATTGCGGTAAATTTCGTCATAGATCCCGTTTTCGCGCAGCGCGAGCAGGGCTTGATTGACGTCTTCGACCAGCGGCGATCCGGTCGGGAAGGCGATCCCATAGTTTTCGCGCAGGAAGACACCGCCTGTAACCGTCGCAATCCGGCGGCCTTCGTGCGACGCGTAGTAGGACAGGATCGGCGCATCAAAAACAACTGCATCCAATTCATTGCCCTCGAATGCGGCTATCATGCCGTCGAGCCCGTCATACCCCACGAACTCGACGTCGCGGCGGTCTAGAAAGCTTGCAGCGGTGGAACCGGATATTGTGCCGACCTGTTTGCCATACAGATCGTTAACTGAATTCACGTTCCCGCTGATCGCATCGACCGTCATTACCGAGGTGATGCGGGCGGTAAAAACCGAGACAATGAACAGGGACGAAACAACCAACACAACGCCAAGAACACGCCCAAACGGCGTGCGTGGCATGCGTTCTTCAAACCCGCCGTTGACCACCAGGTTCAAGGCCCACCAAAACGAGGGGAACCAGGCTTCGTCCAGTTTGCGGTCAAAATAAGGTTGCGACCGGCGCTCAAAAATCCACATCAGCATGCCGCCGCCCAACAGGATGGCAAAGGCCAGTCCGATCGCGATGAAAAGCTTTCGGGACAGCAGCGCCTGTAACAGCGACGGTCGTCTCGCCGCGTCCGACGGCACCATGATCTGCAGGCCGGCCTCGAAGATGGGTTGGCTAAAATCCATCTGGGTTTCACGTGATGCGGTGATGGATATGTTCGCAATGGCCAAATCGGCTGAACCGTTCTGAACGGCGTCGAGCATGTCGGGAAATGCGTCTACACGCTCGACCGTGTAGCTCCAGTTCAGAGACTCGGCCAGTGCCTCAAGCAGCTCCATGGAAAACCCGGTCTCAGCCTCGTTTTCGATATAGGAAAACGGGGGGCGGGTCACTGTGGTGACCGTCAGTGTCTGAGCCAGGCTTTGCTGTGCGAGAACGGCAAAAGTCAGGCAGACCAATGCAAAAAGAGCGCGTGTCATCTTGAATTTACCTGTTTCGCGGCGCTCTAGCCCACTTTTCATTGCAGCAGCAAGATGATCGCAGGGTAAACATTCATGTTTTATCGAAGGTTCAATTCGAGACATGCGTCAGAATCCGCGCCAAATTGAACGCATTGGGGTTGGCAAACAGGCGAATTCGTTGAATCTGTGCGGGAATGTGGGCTTGGACAGTTGGAAAGGGCCAGAAATGACAGATCCAGTACAGTTGACGGCGGATCTGATCCGTTGCCCTTCGGTCACACCTGCGGAAGGCGGCGCGCTGGTTCTGCTCAAACGCGTATTGTCGGACGCCGGGTTCGAATGCACCCGCGTGGATCGCGGCGGCGTCAGCAATTTGTTCGCGCGTTGGGGCGAAAAGGGACACCCGCGCAGTTTCGGTTTCAACGGACATACGGATGTTGTCCCGGTCGGGGATGAGGCCGCATGGACCAAGCCGCCCTTTGGCGCAGAAATCCACGATGGCGTGATGTATGGGCGTGGGACGACCGACATGAAATCCGGCGTCGCGGCCTTTGCGGCGGCCGCAATTGATTTTGTCAAATCCACTCCCCCGGATGGGGCAATCATCCTGACGATCACGGGCGACGAAGAAGGCGATGCGCTGGACGGCACAACCGCCTTGCTGGACCATATGCAGGCAATGGACGAGCAGATGTCGGTTTGCCTTGTGGGTGAACCGACCTGCCCGGACAAGATGGGGGATATGATCAAGATCGGTCGGCGCGGATCGATGACCGCCTGGTTCACTGTGCAGGGAGTGCAAGGCCATGCCGCCTATCCGCACCGGGCCAAGAACCCGCTGCCTGCTATGGCTCAGTTAATGCACGGGCTTGCCAGTCACGAGCTTGATCAAGGCACCGATTATTTTGATCCGTCCACATTGGCGGTTGTGAACATCGACACCGGCAACACCGCCACCAATGTCATTCCCTCGCAGTGTAATGGCGCGGTCAATATCCGCTTTAATGATCTGCATTCCGGTGCCGGCCTCAGCGACTGGCTGCAGTCACAGGCACAGGCCGTCGCTCTGGCGCATGAGGTCAAGATTGATGTACACATCAAAATTTCGGGTGAGAGCTTTCTGACACCTCCGGGTGCCTTATCTGACCTTGTGGCCAATGCGGTTGCTGCGGAAACCGGTGTTCAGCCGGTCTTGTCCACCACGGGCGGAACGTCAGACGCGCGGTTCATCAAAAATCACTGCCCGGTGGTCGAGTTCGGTTTGGTCGGTAAAACAATGCATCAAGTCGACGAGAGCGTGGAAGTTGCGCAGATCACGCAGCTCAAGTCCGTCTACACCCGGATTTTGCAGGACTACTTCGCATGACTCTTACCGTTGAGATCACCGACGATCACGATACCTGCTATGCCCTGAGGCATGAGGTCTTTGTGAAAGAACAGAATGTTCCGCTGGACCTAGAGCGCGACGCGCTGGACGACACAGCGACACATCTTCTGGCCTATGTCGATGCGATCCCACGCGGCACTGCGCGGGTCGTGTTTCAAGACGGTGTTGCCAAAATCGGCCGGGTCTGTGTCCTCAGGGCTGCGCGCGGCGCCGGGCTTGGCATAGCGCTGATTGAACAGGCTGTAGCTGTTGCCAGACAGCAGGGCACTGTCCGCACAGTCAGGCTGGGCGCGCAGGTTGATGCCATTGGGTTTTACGAAAAGCTCGGGTTCACCGCCACCGGCCCGGTGTATGATGATGCGGGGATCGATCACCGCGATATGGTCATGGACATATCGTGAAGCGAACGCTTGTCATCATGGTGAAAGAACCGCGGCCAGGGCGTGTTAAAACCCGGCTGGGGCGCGATATCGGCATGGTCGGTGCGGCGTGGTGGTTTCGCCATCAGACCCGATCGTTGATCCGGCGGCTGCGTGATCCGCGCTGGCAAATCGTGCTCGCCGTGTCTCCGGACCGCGAAGGGTTGGACAGCCGCGTTTGGCCCGGCGATCTGACCCGTGCGGCGCAGGGGCGCGGTGATCTGGGCGACCGTATGGGGCGGATGCTGCGGGGGATGCCACCGGGGCCGGTCTGCCTGATCGGAGCCGACATTCCGGGTATCCACCGCAGCCACATAGCAAAGGCGTTCAAGGCGTTGGGACCCGCGCAACTCGTGTTCGGTCCAGCCCCGGATGGTGGCTATTGGCTGGTGGGCGCACAACGCTATGCCGCGCTGCCAAAGGGTATGTTTCAAGATGTGCGCTGGTCGACACAGCACGCTTTGGCGGACACATTGGCATCTGTTCCAGGTGCACGCGTCGCGATGCTGACGCAGTTGCGGGACGTTGACACCGTGGCTGATCTGCACAGCTGATCGAAACCGCCTATTTTGGTCATGACGCGGTCGCACGCCCGTGTTACGCCGAATGTATGAGTCGCATACCTACCAAGCAGGAGGTCCTGGATTGGATCTCGGCGAACCCCACCCTGACCTCGAAACGCGATATCGCCAAAGCCTTTGGGATCAAGGGCGCAGCGCGGATCGATCTGAAACGCATCCTGCGCGAGCTTGAGTCCGAGGGGCATCTTGAAAAGCGCAAGCGCAGCTATGGCGACCCGGATCGTCTGCCGCCGGTTAGCGTGCTGCAGGTGAAGGCTCCGAACACGGACGGCGATCTGTTCGCCCGCCCCCTGGAATGGCATGGCGAGGGGGTCGAGCCCATTGTGCTGCTGATCACCCGAGCCAGTGATCCTGCGCTGGGTGAAGGCGACCGGATTCTGGCCCGTCTGACCGTGGTGCACGAGGAAGACCACAATTACGAGGCGCGCCTGATCCGCCGTATTGGGACAAACCCGCGCAAGATCGTCGGCATCTTTCGCAAAGGGGCCGAGGGCGGGCGGATCGTACCCATCGACAAGGCTGGTTCGACCGAGTGGCTGGTGCCAGAGGGTGCCTTGCTGGGTGCCAAGGATGGAGAGTTGGTCGAGGCGGAACAGGCTGGACCCAAGAACCGCATGGGCCTGCCTCGCGCCCGCATTGTTGAGCGGTTGGGCGACCCCACCGCACCCAAGGCGGTGTCGCTGATTGCGATCCACCAGCACGGTATCCCAGACGATTTCCCGGACAAGGTGACCGATGAGGCAGACAAAGCCAAACCCGTTGGTCTGAAGGGTCGCGAGGACCTGCGGGATATGCCGCTGCTGACGATCGATCCCTCGGACGCGCGGGACCATGACGATGCCTGTTATGCGCATGCCGACGAAGATCCCAAGAACCCCGGTGGACATGTGATCTGGGTCGCCATTGCGGATGTGGCCGCCTATGTGCAACCCGGCACCGCGCTGGACCGCGAGGCGCGTAAGCGTGGCAATTCCAGCTATTTCCCGGATCGCGTTGTGCCGATGCTGCCGGATCGTCTGTCAGGCGATCTGTGCTCGCTGCACGAAGGCGTTCCGCGCGCTTGCATCGCCGTGCGGATGCAGATCGACGCCGAGGGAAACAAAATCGGCCACCGCTTTGTGCGCGGCCTGATGCGCTCAGCCGCGTCGCTGCATTATGCCGAGGTGCAGGAGGCCATCGACGGAAATCCCAACGACCGCACCGGGCCACTGCTAGAGACGGTTCTGAAACCGCTCTACGCCGCCTATGCTGCGCTGAAAAAGGCGCGGGCCGAGCGGCAGCCGCTGGAATTGGACCTGCCTGAACGCAAGATCGTCCTCAGCGACACTGGTGAGGTGACCAGCGTGGCATTCCGCGACCGGCTGGACGCGCACAAGCTGATCGAGGAGTTCATGATCCTCGCCAATGTCGCCGCTGCTGAAACGTTGATTGCGAAACGCCGCCCGCTGCTGTTCCGCGTCCACGAAGAACCGGCACCTGAAAAGCTGGAGAGCCTGCGTGAAACGGCGCAAGCTGCTGGCCTGAACCTTGCCAAAGGGCAGGTGCTGCAAACCCGCCACCTCAATGCGCTTCTGAACGCGGCGGCAGGCACCGAGGATGCCGAACTGATCAACCTGACGACCCTCCGGTCGATGGCGCAGGCATACTACAATCCCGAAAACTTCGGCCATTTCGGTTTGGCCCTGCGGAACTATGCACATTTCACCTCACCCATTCGCCGCTATGCCGACCTGATCGTGCATCGCGCGCTGATCTCGGCCCATGGTTGGGGGCAGGACGGGCTGACCGAGGAAGAAATCGCGCGGCTTGACGAAACCGCCACCCATATCTCGGACACCGAGCGCCGTTCGATGATGGCCGAACGCGATACGACGGATCGCTATCTGGCCGCCTATCTCAGCGAGCGTGTGGGTAATGAATTCACCGGTCGCATCAGCGGCATCGCGCACTTCGGGGCCTTCGTGAAAATGGATGAAACCGGCGCAGACGGGCTGGTGCCTGTCCGATCGCTGGGGCGCGAGTTTTTCCACTTCGACCGCGAGGCGGGGACGCTGATGGGCTCGGATACCGGCTTGATCATCGCCATCGGCCAACGCGTTACGGTGCGGCTGGCCGCCGCGACACCGGTCACCGGCGGGCTGGAGCTGGAGTTGCTTTCGATCGACGATCAGGCTTTGCCCCGTGGGCGCGGTTCGACCAAACGCGGCGCACGGCGCAAGGCGGTCAACACCAAGCGCAAGAAAGACAAAATCAAGCGAAAGGTCGAGCGCAAACGCCGTCAGAGGTGATAGGTCAGCGCCCGCGCAATCAGCCAGCCGTGACGGGTTGCATCAATCTGATCCGGGTCGTCAAACAAAATGGCACGATTGCCGTCCAGACGATCTTCGCCCGGAAAGGCCGAGGTGAAATCGCCCATCAGGCGGCTCTGGCAATGTACGAACAGGGCGAAACGGGCGGACTTGTGCCCGCCCAGCCGGATCGTTGATCCCTTTGGGGCCAGATAGGCCGGCTGACCCCAACGCAGGGCTTCTTCGAGTGGATGCGTGCCCGGTAGCGACCCAGCTGTGTCAAAGACGAGTTCCCGTAGCGCCAGGGCTCCGTCGCGCGTGGCCTGGGGGAGGGCGTCAAATGCAGCCTCAACGTTTGGGTCTTCAAAGGGTCTCATAGCGGGATCGCCTGTTCCATTCGGTCCACGTAATCACACAGAAGCTTATCCTGTTTGATCCGCCGGGTCAGGGGTGTTTCCGCGGGTGTTGCGCGCATGGCAGCCAGCATCGGCCCGACGCTCATATCCGCAGATGTGGGCGTCTCACCCAGCAGAAACGGTGCCTGCCAAAGATAGGCCGAGATCGCCTCGAGGTCGTGTTCGACCCGGTCCAGTCGTTCGGTTTCGGAGAACCGAGCGACGCCCTGTGCGGCGGCACCCTTCAGTACCGATCTGCGGATCGCGTTGGTCACGGGACGGCGAATCCAAGCGGGAATCTCAACAAAGAACATGTTGCGCAGGATTGGCCAGACCGTGTCATTGCTCCAACGGTCGTAAAGGATCTGAAAATACAGATGCTCTTCGGCCATTCGGATCAGTGCGCGCGACTGCGCTTTTTCGATATCCGTCAGACCGGCGTCGAAATCGGTGCCCTGCGCCTCCAGCCAATCGCGGATCAGATCGCTGTCGGGCACCAGCCGGTCGGGCGTGCGCAACACCGGTAGCTTTTGATGAGGCATTTTGCGAGGGTCCAGCATGTCGGATCGTTGCCAGCGCTGGCCGGATGACTGCAGCATATAGGCGGTTTTCACGCAAAACGGGCTGGCGCTGAACAGGCCAAAGGCAGAGGGATAGGTCAGTAGGGTCAGCATCGGTGGCTCCAGTGTTGGGGTGCCACAAGGGTAGTTTGGCCTGATGACAGTTTTTGTCATTAAGGGTAGGGTAGAGTTCGTTATGTCCCGAACCGCTCGCCTGTTCCAATTGATGCAAGCCCTGCGCTCTGGCCCGTCGCCGAAAACCTCTGCGCAACTGGCGCAGGATCTGGGTGTGTCGGCCCGAACCGTGCACCGTGACATTGACGCCCTTCGCGGTCTGGGCGCGGTGATCGACGGAGAGGCCGGGTTTGGCTTTACCCTGATCGAGGATGCGACACTTCCGCCGCTGGGGTTTACCGATGATGAATTGGAAGCGCTGGTTCTGGGCCTGCGCGAGGTTCAGGCCATCGGTGATCCCGGCCTGTCCGACGCGGCCAGCGAGGTGCTGCGAAAGCTGCAGGGACGGTTGCCGCAGCGCCAATCCCACCGCCTCAGCCACGCGGTCCTGACGGCAACGCGATTTGACCGACCGGCAAAACCAACCGTTGACGTGCCCAGCCTGAGGCAGGCCACCTGGGATGAACGCACCATCGAGTTCGCCTATATTGATGCCAAGGGCGACCAAACCCGCCGCCGGGTGAACCCATTGAGCATCGTCTATATGGATCGTGCCAGTGTTCTGATCAGCTGGTGCCATTTGCGGCAGGATTTCCGAGTGTTTCGGCTGGACCGTATCAGCGAGATGCACCTGACCGAGGACTCCTTTCGACCCAACCGCGTCCCGCTGTTGCGCGAAGCCTTGGATCGCCTGCGCGCTGAGCGAGAGACAAAAGACCACGAGACCACCACCTGAGCGCTTTGTGAATTCCCGATTTTGCGCTATCCTGTCCCCGAGCAGACATCAGGAAAAATCGGAATGCGTAAATGCATAAGCGGCGTCATGACCGCGGCATTATGGGCATCCATAGTGCAGGCGGATTCGACCAATTTCACAGATGGGATCGAGACCATCCAACTGGCCTCGGCGGATGTGACGGTTTCCGTCCGGCCGGTTCCCCGGCCATCGTTTGAGGAGTATCGGGTGACAACCGAAGGAAACGCGCGGTTTCAGGCGTGGCTGGGGGCATTCAGAACGCGGGCTGTGGATCAGGGTGTGTCTTTAGAAACTCTGGATCGCGCGCTAGCCGGGGTGACCTATGATCCGGCGATTATCAAACGCGACCGCAATCAGGCCGAGTTCTCAAAGCCGATCTGGGAATATCTGGATGCGGCCGTCTCGGATCGCCGCATTTCCGATGGGCGCGCAGGGCTGGAGCGGTATCGAGAGGTGCTGACCCGGATCGAAGCGCAATACGGTGTAGAGAAAGAAGTTGTCACCGCGATCTGGGGGCTCGAGACCTCATTCGGGTCGTTTCGGGGCAGTGACCAGACGATCCGATCTTTGGCAACGCTGGCCTTTGACGCGCGTCGGGCTGCGTTTTTTGAAGACCAAATGATCGCCGCTTTGCGGATCATTCAGGCCGGAGATGTCAGCCCCGATAGCATGATCGGCAGCTGGGCAGGCGCGATGGGGCATACGCAATTCATGCCGACCTCGTATCTGGATCACGCGGTAGATTTCGACGGGGACGGACGCCGGGATATCTGGTCGGACGATCCGACCGACGCCTTGGCGTCAGCGGCAGCCTATCTGGCGCGACATGGCTGGACCAAGGGGCAACCATGGGGCGTTGAGGTGCGTCTGCCGGACAGGTTCGATTATGCCTTGGCCAAGCGTGATCTGACATTTATGCCGTCGGACTGGGCAAAGCGCGGTGTTGTAGCCTTGGATGGCCGCCCTGTGCGGGATCACGGTCAGGCGGCCATCCTGTTACCGGCTGGCGGCCAGGGTATCGCGCTGATGATCTTTGACAATTTCAGGGTGATCGAGACTTATAACGGAGCCGATGCCTATGTAATCGGAATCGGTCACCTGTCAGACCGATTGGCAGGACGCGCACCGTTCCAAGCGGAATGGCCGCGTGGGGATCGGGTGCTGAGTTTTACCGAGAAGAAGGAATTGCAGACCCGGCTGACTGAGGCAGGGTTTGACACTCAGGGGGTCGATGGGCGTACCGGTCCGAATACGGTGAATGCGGTGCGTGCCTATCAGCTGGCGCAGGGGTTGTTGCCGGACGGGTATCCGTCCCTGCGGTTGCTGGAACGGTTGAGGTAGGGGAGGGGGCGCTGCCCCCGTCGCGGCAAGCCGCGCCTCCCCCGGGATATTTCTGGCCAGATGAAGCTGCGCGGATCAGCTGGCGGCCTTCATCAGGCCCTGTTCGATGATGTCGGAGTGCGCCTCGTCCAGAGATTTGTGGATGCGCACAAACATCTCATCGATGTCGGATGGTGTCAGGATCAAGGGGGGTGAGATGATCATGCGGTCGCCCACGTGGCGCATGATCAGATTGTTGCCAAAGCATCGGTCACGGCACACATAGCCGACTGTACCGGGGTCCGAGGCGAATTTGGCGCGGCTGGCCTTGTCAGGGGTCAGCGCGATTGAGGCCATCATGCCGACGATTTTCGCCTCACCCACCAGCGGGTGATCGGCCAGCGCTTCCCATTTTTCCTTCAGGTAGGGGGCGGCGACGTCACGGACATGGTCGACGATCTTTTCCTCTTCGAGGATGCGCAGGTTCTCCAGCGCTACGGCGGCAGCGACAGGGTGGCCGGAATAGGTGTAGCCGTGGTTGAACTCGGTCCCGCCGATGACTTCGGCGATCTCGTCATTGACGATTGATCCGCCAATTGGCGCATAGCCCGAGCTGAGGCCCTTTGCGATGGTCATGATATCCGGCTTGATCCCAACAGTTTGAGACCCGAACCAATTGCCGGTGCGGCCAAAGCCGCAGATGACTTCGTCGGCGATCAGTAGGATATCGTACTTGTCGCAGATCCGTTGGATTTCGGGCCAGTAAGTATCCGGCGCGACGATTACGCCGCCTGCGCCCTGCACCGGTTCGGCGATAAAGGCCGCGACGCGGTTTTCGCCGAGGTTCAGGATGGCCTGTTCCAGTTCCTGCGCACGGGCCAGGCCGAAATCTTCGGGCGACATGTCGCCCCCTTCAGCCCACCAGTTGGGTTGGTTGATGTGATGGATGTTCGGGATTGGGATGCCGCCTTGCGCATGCATGCCAGCCATGCCGCCCAGCGAGGCCGAGCCGACGGATGAGCCGTGATAGGCGTTGTGGCGACTGATGATGATATTCTTGTCAGGTTGGCCTTTCTCGGCCCAATAGGTGCGCACAAGACGGATGTTGGTGTCGTTCGCCTCGGACCCGCCTGCGGCAAAGAAGACGTGGTTCAGGTCTCCGGGTGCCAGTTCTGCCAGCTTTTTGGCCAGTGCGATCGCAGGGACGTGCGTCGTTTTGAAGAACGTATTGTAATAGGGTAGCTCGCGCATCTGGCGCGCGGCGGCCTCGGCCAATTCGTCGCGACCGTAGCCTATGTTGACACACCACAGACCGGCCATGGCATCCAGAATTTCTTCGCCCTCGCTGTCGGTCAGATACACGCCATTGGCCCGCGTGATGACGCGCGCGCCTTCTTTGCCAAACGCCCCATTGGCCGAAAACGGGTGCATGTGATGCGCCGCGTCCAGCGCCTGCAATTCGGCTGTGGGCATGTGATTGGTGATGGTCGACATCGGAGACTCTCCTGCAAAAGCGGTTGGCGATCACAATATGATCAAATTTTTTACTGTCAATCGAATCGGCTGGATTCAGGCGTTGCTGAGCGCGTCCGCCATCAATTCCATGCCTTGTTCTATGTCCTGCGCCGTCGCTTTCGCGACCTGGCGGGCGTCTAGTGCGCGCAACGCAGCGATGATGTCCTTGTGTCGATCCGGTAAGCTTTGTGTGCCAAATCGACCGCATACGACCCTAAGCGATGGCCCGAATCTGAGCCAGAGACGCTCGGCCAGATCGCTGAGAATTGGGGCGTCTGCGTGTGAATACAGCGTTTCGTGGAAACGATGGTTCAGACGCAGATATCCGCTGACATCTCCATCCGCGATCATTCGATCCAGCCGCTGGTCGATCCGCTCTAGCTGATCGATATCCGCAGCGTTCATGTTGGCAACGGCACGCCTTGAAAGTTCAGATTCTATTGATTTTCTGGCAAAAATCATCTGCTCGACGTCTTGCTGCGACAGCAGCGGAACGCTGACGCGGCGGTTGCCCTGAAACACCAGTGCACCGTCCGAGATCAACCGTCTGATCGCCTCGCGTACAGGGGTCATGCCAACGCCAAGCGATTCGGTCAGGCCTTGGATGGTAACAGGTTGCCCAGGCACCAGGTCGCCATACATGATCTGAGATCTGAGCCTTTGATACACTTGTTCATGTGCCGGGCGTTTCGCATCATCCGGCTTTGACGTCGCTGCCCTATTTTTGATCAAATCCAATTGGTTTGCCCTGTTTCGCATTGAGTTGACTTGCCAGGTGCCTGACCTCGTGAAACCATACGCCGGATCGGGGGAAAACGCAAAACTTGATCAAATCCAAAAAAACGGGAAAATACCCGTACACTTGCAGGGAGACGAAAATGATAACCAAAACGCTGACAATGACAGCGGTCATCGCATTGGGGACTTCGGTGGCATTCGCCGAAGAGGTGCGTGTTTACAACTGGTCAGACTACATCGACGAAGAACTGTTGGAGAAATTCGAACAAGAGACGGGTCTGACCCTGATCTATGATGTGTTCGACAGCAACGAAGTGCTGGAAACGAAGATGCTTGCCGGTGGGTCGGGCTATGACGTGGTGGTGCCGTCGGGCACGTTCCTTCAGCGTCAGATTCAGGCTGGGGCATTTCAGGAGTTGGACGCGGCCAAGCTGTCGAACTCGGGGAATCTGTGGAACGTCATTCAAGACCGGACCGCAGGCTATGATCCCGACAACGCGTATTCGATCAACTATATGTGGGGCACCACAGGGATCGGCGTGAATGTCGGCAAGGTTAAAGAGGCGCTGGGCGACGACGTTGCCCTGAACAGCATGGAGCTGGTCCTGAATCCTGAGAACATGGAAAAGCTGGCTGGATGCGGTGTGCATTTCCTGGACGCGCCGGCGGAAATGATTCCGATGGTGCTGCAATATATCGGCGAAGACCCGGACAGCCATGACCCCAAGGTCATCAGTAAGGTCGAAGAGGTGCTGACCAGCGTTCGTCCACATATCCAGAAGTTCCACAGCTCGGAATACATCAACGCACTGGCCAATGGCGACATTTGCGTCGCCGTTGGGTGGTCGGGTGACATCTTGCAGGCGCGCGACCGCGCCGCCGAGGCCGACAATGGGGTTGAAATCGAATACCACCCGTTCGCCGAGGGTTCGCTGATGTGGTTTGACCAGATGGCGATTCCAGCGGACGCCCCGAACCCCGAGGGCGCGCATAAGTTCCTGAACTTTATTCTGGACGCCAACAACATGGCCGATGCGTCGAACTATGTGTACTACGCAAACGGCAACAAGGCCTCGCAAGAGTTCCTTGAAGAGGACGTGATCGGTGATCCGGCGATCTATCCGGATGATACGACCATGCAGAACCTCTATATCACGACGCCCTACCCGGCGAAGACGCAGCGGGTCGTGACTCGCCTGTGGACCAAGATCAAATCGGGCACCTGATCCGATTGACCCCGGCAGGGCGGTGCACGCCGCCTTGCCCAATTTCCAGATCGTCGAACGGGGGCCGTTTTGAACACTACCGTCTTTGCGCCGTGGGATGACCCGCAGGCGAAACCCTTGATCCAATTCCAGAACGTCACCAAGCGGTTTGGAGATTTCACGGCGATCGACAATCTGTCTCTCGACATTTTCGAGAAAGAATTTTTTGCGCTGCTTGGGCCGTCGGGCTGCGGCAAGACCACCATGATGCGTATGCTGGCGGGGTTTGAGACCCCGACCGAAGGCCATATCATGTTAGGCGGTCAGGACATCGACCAGATCCCGCCGAACAAACGCGCGGTGAACATGATGTTCCAATCCTACGCGCTGTTCCCGCATCTCAGCATCTGGGAAAACATCGCCTTTGGTCTGCGCCGGGACAACATGCCGAAGGAGCAGTTGGAGCAACGGGTCGAAGAAATGTTGCGCCTAACGCGGCTGGAACAATTCGCCCGCCGCAAACCGCACCAGATCTCGGGCGGTCAGCGGCAACGCGTTGCACTGGCTCGATCGTTGGCGAAAGCGCCCAAGCTGCTGCTTTTGGACGAGCCTCTGGGTGCGCTCGACAAAAAGCTGCGACAGGACACCCAGTTCGAGCTGATGGATATTCAAGAGAAAACCGGCACGACCTTTGTGATCGTGACCCACGATCAGGAAGAGGCGATGACCGTGGCCAGCCGCGTTGCGGTGATGGATCAGGGCAAGCTGATGCAGGTGGCCACGCCAGACCGCATCTATGAAAACCCAAATTCCGTCTATGTCGCTGATTTCATTGGCGACGTGAACATCATTGAAGGTCGGGCCTCGGCCAATGGCGAAGACACCTATCAGATCGACTGGGCCGAGGGGCAAGCGCCACTGACAGCGACTTCGGCCAATGACCTCACACAGGGTCAGGCCTGTCACCTTGCGATCCGGCCCGAGAAGGTGACGATCTCTGCCGATCGTCCGGCAGATGCGATCAATGCGGTGCAGGGCAAGGTGCATGACATCGCCTATCTGGGCAATCTGTCCACCTATCATGTCGAACTGCCGAACGGCACGATCATCAAGGCGCAGACGGCCAATACCCGCCGCATCTCGCGCCGGTCATTCACTTGGGAAGACCCGGTTTGGCTGTCGTGGACAGCGACGGCCGCGGTGCTTTTGGCAGATTGATGCGCCGCGCCCTGCTGATTGCCATTCCCTATGTCTGGCTTATGGCACTGTTTCTGGTGCCGTTTTTCATTGTCCTGAAGATTTCGTTGTCGGACATTGCACTGGCCATTCCGCCTTACACGCCGACGCTGGACTTCTCGCAGGGCTGGGCCGGGATCAAAGAGTTCTTCAGCCAGCTGGATTTCGAAAACTTCGTTTGGCTGACTGAGGACGACCTGTATTGGAAAGCCTATCTGTCCAGCGTCAAAATCGCGGTAATCTCCACCTTTCTGACGCTACTGGTCGGCTATCCGATCGCCTATGGCATGGCGCGCGCGCCCGAGGAATGGCGGGCGACGCTGATGATGTTGGTGATCCTGCCCTTCTGGACCTCGTTCCTGATCCGGGTCTATGCGTGGATGGGCATCCTGTCGAACGAAGGCTATCTGAACCAGTTTCTGCTGTGGACCGGCATCATCTCGTCGCCTTTGACGATCCTGAACACCCAGACCGCCGTCTATATCGGCATTGTTTATACCTATCTGCCATTCATGATTCTACCGATCTATTCCGCGCTTGAGCGGATGGACGAGTCGTTGATCGAAGCGGCCGAGGATTTGGGCTGTTCGCGCCTGCAGGCGTTCTGGCTGATAACGTTTCCTCTGTCGCGCCCGGGTGTCATCGCGGGCTGTTTCCTTGTGATGATTCCGGTGATTGGTGAGTTCGTCATCCCGTCGCTCTTGGGTGGTTCGGGTACACTGATGATCGGCAAGGTGCTGTGGGAGGAGTTCTTCTCAAACCGAGACTGGCCGGTGGCCAGCGCGGTGGCTGTGGTTCTGCTCCTGATCCTTGTGATTCCGATTGTACTGTTCCAGCGCAACCAGCAGAAACAGACGGAGGCGGGGAAATGAACAGACTAAGTTGGTTCAACGCGGTTTCTCTGACGCTGGGGTTTGCGTTCCTTTACATCCCGATGATCATCCTGATCATCTTCAGCTTCAATGAAAGCAAGCTGGTGACGGTCTGGGCTGGGTTCTCGACCAAATGGTACGGTGAGCTGGTTCAAAACGAAGCATTTCTGGACGCCGCATGGGTCACAATCCGTGTGGCCGTGTTCTCATCAACATTGGCAACCATTCTGGGAACTGCCGCCGCCTATGTGCTGGTGCGTGGGGGGCGGTTCTTTGGCCGCACGCTGTTTTCGGGCATGATCTACGCCCCGCTGGTGATGCCCGAAGTGATCACCGGCCTGTCATTGCTGCTGCTGTTCATCGGAATCGGTTTGGACCGAGGCATCCTGACCATCGTTTTGGCGCATACAACCTTTTCGATGTGCTTTGTCTCGGTCGTCGTCTCATCGCGCCTTGTGACATTTGACCAGTCGCTGGAAGAGGCGGCACTGGATCTCGGCTGCTCACCCGCGCAGGCATTCCGGCTTGTGACCCTGCCGATCATCGCGCCCGCTGTGATCTCGGGCTGGTTGCTGGCCTTTACCCTGTCGCTGGACGATCTGGTGATCGCATCCTTTACTTCGGGCCCGTCCGCCACGACCCTTCCGATCAAGATATTCTCAGCCGTGCGATTGGGCGTTAGTCCTGAGATCAACGCTCTTTCCACACTCATGATCGCGGTCGTGACAGTTGGGGTCATTACGGCCTCGCTGGTCACCAAACGCGCCATGGTGCGGCAGAAACAGGACGAACTGGCCGCCGCGCGCACAGAATGAAGCGGATATTCCCCGACTACACCTATGGGCCCGCCCCAAGGTCGAATTGTTGGTGGGATGAAACCATCGCAGCGCCGGATTGGCCTGTGCTGAAAGGCGAGATTTCGGTCGATGTTGCGGTGATTGGCGCAGGTTTCACTGGGACATCTGCGGCGTTGCATCTGGCTCAGGCGGGCGTGTCGGTTGCGGTGCTTGAAGCTGAAATTCTCGGATGGGGCGCATCAGGCCGCAATGGCGGGTTCTGCTGTTTGGGCGGGTCCAAGCTAAGCCGTACCACAATGACGCGCCGTTACGGTGAAGCATCCGCAAACGCTTATTCTCAAGCTGAGCACGAAGCGGTCTCCTTGGTCTCAGATCTTTTGACCACACATGGTATTGACGCGGACACACATTCGGTCGGAGAGACGCAGCTGGCGCACACCTCAAGGGCCATGGAAAAGCTGCGCCGCGATGCCGACGCCACTGGCGAATTACACGAGAAGTCCGAGTTGGAACCGTTGGGCCTTGGGCGGGGGTTTTACGGCGGCTACACCACTCCGGTCGGATTTGGCCTCAACCCCAGAAAATACCTGTTCGGGTTGGTGAATGCGGCGCAGGGCGCAGTGTTCTACAAGGAAAGCCCGGTTCAAAACTTGCGCAAAGCGGGGTCCGGCTTTGACCTATCCACGCCGATGGGACGTGTGCGCTGCAATCAGGTTTTGATCTGCACCAACGGGTATTCAAGCGATGACCTGCCAGACTGGCTGGCGGCCCGATATATGCCAGCGCAATCCACTGTTCTGGTCACGCGACCGCTGTCGGATGCAGAACTACAGGCACAGGGCTGGACCTCGGATCAGATGGCCTATGACACGCGTAATTTGCTGCATTACTTCCGATTGATGCCCGACCGGAGGTTTCTGTTCGGCATGCGCGGCGGGCTGATATCTTCCCCCCGTGCCGAGGCCGGGATTCGTCAAAAAGTGCTTCGGGATTTTCGCAAGATGTTTCCAGAGTGGGCTGGTGTCGAGGTCCCAAATATCTGGTCCGGCATGGTGTGTATGACACGAGACCTGGTTCCTTTCGCGGGGCCCGTTCCCGAAATGCCCGGAGCATTCGCCGGTTTTGCCTTTCATGGAAATGGTGTTGCGATGGGGTCTTATTGCGGCCGGGCCCTGGCAAAACTGGCGCTGGGCGACCAGGCACATTTACCACCTTTCATGACCAAACCGCCGCGACGATTTCCGTTTGGGCGCGCGCGGCGGGTTGTTATGCCTCCGGCCTATGCTCTGATGGGATTGATGGATTTATAGCGTGCGCAAAGCAGCGAGTTCCAGTTCGAACCCCTTCGCATAGTCAGGCGCCCCGTTCTCAAATCGCCAGAGGCAGTAGGCCGCCATGCGCCACGCGTACCATGGGCGCAGCAATTCATAGCGTTCAGTGATATCAGGCCGGTCATAGGCCGCCAAGAATTCACGCTCTTCCACCACAGATAAAGGCGCGCCGCGATAGAGGTAGTGCATAGCGGGGGACAGAAAGATCGCAAGGTCTTCGCAAGGGTCACCTAACGCCGGGCATTGCCAATCGATCAGAGTTAACCCTTTGGCAGATCGCAGAATATTCCCCGCGACGGGGTCACCGTGAATCAAGCAGCGTTCGGTGGTTGGTGAAATATTTGTCTGCGGCTGGGCAGCGTGCAGCAGGTTCCGTCGGGCCGTTTGGCATCCTGACAGAATGTCCTGCGTGTGCTTGCTAAGTTCGTCGCTGCCATTTGCGCCCTTTGGTGCTGCGAGATTGACGCCTGCGGTGTGCAGCTTGCGCAACAGGGTTGCGACGTCCGCCGTTCCGTTGCGCCAGGGCGTGCCTGGGGCGTGATCATAAATGACCCAATGGATGTCCGCGAACTGTCCTTCCGCTCTCAGCTTGGGCACAAGTCCTGTGTCCTTCAACGCGCGCAAGCTCGACGTCTCAAGCGTGGGATCATTCCGAAACAGCGGGTTCTCAAAGGCCGTGTTGTAGAGTTTCAGTACCGTATCATTGGCCCCGCCCAGGACCTTCCACACCTGATTTGTGCGACCGCCATACAGGGTCTCGAACCGCGCGCTGGGCTCGACCAGCGATTGGCCTGTTAAGTGCGCAACAAGAGCGGCGGGGGGGATCAGATCAGTCAGGGGGTCAACCGGAATTCAGGTGAGTCGAGTGCCCCAAGCTTTGGACTGCCCGCGAGTTCAGATCAAGCGCCGGTTCGGATTTGGGTCACCGCGTCGGCAGAAACCTCCGCGCCGCTGTCCAGCGTAAGGACGATTTCATTGCCGCTGACTTGCGCCTGCACGACACGGCTGAAGACGGCGGCCGGGGTGCTTGCCAGAACGTCGCGACCATTGAAACTGTCCAGAGTTGCCGAATATGTGCCCGGCGGCAGAGGGGTGCCCGCCTGATCCACACCGGCCCAAACAACCTCGGTCTGGTCAATCGGGACCGGGACGCGATTGACAATCGTACCCTGCGCGTCCCTGACCACCAGTTCCGACCTATCGGCATCCGGTTCAGCGGCGGCAAACATTGTGATCGGACTGTTGTCGAACTGAAATGCCGCAGCAACCTGCACGTCCATGCCCACCCAGTTCACCAATTGTCCAAGATGTGCATTGCCGAGCGTCTGCGCAACACCAGAGAGCATGTCATTGGTTCTGACCTGCTGCTCGACCATCGAAAACTGCGCCAGTTGCGACGCGTATTCGGACGAATCGAGCGGCTCTAACGGGTCTTGGTTTCTGGCCTGTGCGGTCAGCATGCGCAGAAAGGTTTCAAAATCCGACGTCAGCCCAGATGCTTGGGTCTCGCCTCCGGCTTTGGGGGAAACGTTGGATTGCGGTGTATTGCTTGCTGGAGTGATCATGGTTCAAAGCCTCATATCCAGACCTCGCCCAGAGGCCATCATGTCGCGGTTTCGCGCAGGTTTCGGCGTGTCTTCCGGGGTGTCCTGAGCAAATGTGGTGCCATCCTGATCCGGAGAACTGTCTTGCCAGCCGCCATCCGACGATCCGAGATCGAAGGTTAGATCGTCATACCCGGCTTTCTGGAACTCGGCTGTCAGGGTTGTGATATGCCGCCTCAACAAATCCAGCGTCTCCGGGCGTTCCACCGCGATTGACACGATCAACCCATCTTCGCGCCCGTTCAAGGTAATGGCCACGCGGCCCAGTTCCTCGGGGTTGAGTGCGATTTCCACCCCACCCGAACCGGGCTTGGCCGAAATGACTGCCGCCATTTGTCCCGCAATCGCACGGGTGATTTCCGTCCGAGCAGCCGTGCTTGTCGGCAACGGCGCTAAGTCACGCGCGGCCTGCGCCTGCAACGTTTCGCGCTGCGCCATTGGTCCGCCTATATCGTCTGCAAACAACGTCCCGGATTCGGTGGCCGCGGGCTCTGACGCAGCCAAAGTCACGTTGAATGGAAGTGCAGAACGGGGGTTCGCTGCCATTGGGGCCACACGACGCCCGACCTCAGGCGCAGAACCGGTTTCGGGCGATGGGGCGTGCTGTCCATGTTCGCCCGAATTCAGTTCATGGACTGGACCGGCAGCCTTAAGAAAAATGGCCTGGTGCACGATGTTCTGGGGAAACACAGGGTGCTCGGGCGGCTTGGCCACAACCTTCTGTTGCTGGTCAGCAATCGACGCTTGCGTCGACGATTCGGCATTCGTTTCGGTGTTGAAACGCCGGACACCTTGCCCTTCCGTCTGCCGGGAATTTCTTTGGACGTCTCTTGTTTTAGCTTTATCCCCTGCATGGTCCGCCGACGGTTCGACCCTGTCGTTTTGATGCCGCGCCACCCCAGGCGAATTGGCCTCAGGGTGCGGATTTATTGGGATTTCAATGTCTTCATCATGTTCAGACAAGGATGCAGGATCTTCAAGGTCCCCATCCGGAAGTTCAGTCCCCAATTCAAGCTCGGGCTCATCGGTTGGAAGGCCTTCCAACCCAGTTTCCGCCAGATCACCTTGCGCGTCCTCAGACATCACCTCATGGAATGAGGCCGACTTTTCCGACTCTGCCTGCCCGCCGCGAAGTGCCGCCGGCTTTTGCCCTTCCGGGTTTGCGTTCAGGTTCAGTATCAGCGGGTTGGGCATTTTGCTCCGGCTCCGATTGTCTGAACGAAACCTGCCTGCAGGAAGTTACGTTTTTTTTAACTGCTTTGCTCTTTGCTGAAAAAAGTTTCAGTCAATTTTCGGAGAACCCGATGAAGATACCGGTCTCAGGCATATCTGTTCCTGCCACATCCCCCTCTCAGAAGCTCAAGGCTGTGGCTGTCGAGTTGGAGGCGACGTTTCTTGCCGAAATGTTGAAATCCGCAGGTCTGGGCAAGGCAAGGACGTCCTTTGGCGGCGGCGCCGGAGAGGACCAGTTTGCGTCTATCCTTGTGCAGCATCAGGCGCAACAACTGGCGCAGTCCGGGGGACTTGGCCTTTCAGAAATTCTGTTCAATGCAATAATGGAGAAAACGGATGTCCAATGATCTGATCAAAGCGCTCGAAGACCTTCTGGATCTCGAACGGTCGGCCCTGGTCGAGGGGGATCTGGTACAGCTAGATCGGATGGCCCCGGAAAAAGAGAAGCTGATTGGTGAAATTAACGGGATGCAGGTCAGGGAAAGCCAGCAACTGATTCAGCTGCAGAAAAAAGTCGAACGCAATCAGGCTCTGCTCAATAGCGCGGCAGAAGGTATTCGCGCCGTAGCCAACCGAATGTCCGAGATGCGCCGGGTCCGGCAGGAATTCAGCACCTATGACTCTGCAGGCCAACGCAGCGGCTACACGGTTCGCACCCAGGCCAAACTAGAGAAACGCGCCTGAGACGGGTTTGATTCAAATCCAAGTTTTTTAGGGTTGCCGTCTTAGCACTCCGTTAGGGGATCGGGGTCAAAACTGCCCCTGCACCAGACAGTAGAAGGTGGCGCGCAGACCGAAAGGCACGACGCAAAAGTCAGAACGACACAACACCTGCCGACTTGGTGGGGTCAACATGGGCGTCAAACGCGCCCGAACGTAAAGAGGATGACAAGCATGTCCAGTATTCTGACGAACAATGGCGCAATGGTTGCGCTGCAAACCCTGAAATCCGTGAACAAAAACCTGGCGAGTACCCAGAACGCAATCTCAACCGGTAAGGACGTTGCGACCGCAAAAGACAACTCGGCGGTCTGGGCGATTTCAAAAGTGATGGAATCGGACGTCAAGGGTTTCAACGCTATCAAAGACAGCCTCGCGTTGGGTGAATCGACTGTAGCTGTGGCGCGTAATGCGGCGGAAACCGTGACCGATCTGCTGACCCAGATGAAGGGCAAGATCGTTGCAGCGCAGGAAGACAACGTTGATCGGGGCAAGATCAATGACGACGTAACTGCCTTGAAAGATCAGATCGCGTCGGTGGTCAGTGCGGCGCAATTCAATGGTCTGAACCTGGTGGATGGGTCCGCCGGTTCCGCCTCGATCCTGGCTTCGCTGGATCGCGACAACACCGGTGCGGTGACCGCGTCTTCTATTTCCGTCGCAGGACAGGACCTGTCGACTGGCGGATATACGGCGGCTCAGGTCTTTGATGGATCAACCGGCGCATCGACGGGCAATGACCGTGTCGGTGCCACAATCGACAATGGTGCGACCTCGGCGACAGCCCTGGTCACCGATGAAAGCAGCGGCACCTTCGCCGCAGGTGACAAAGTTGTGGTCGCAATTGATGACCAGGTCGTTTCTTATACGGTCTCCGCTGCTGATGCGGCGGCCACCACAACCGGTGACCTCGTCGCGGTCGGCCTGAAGGCCAAGATCGAGGAATTGGGCATCACCGGATTGACCGTCGATTATGACTCGGGCACCGCCGGAACATTGTCTGTCACCAATGGCACTGGCGCAGATGTCTCGTTTTCGGCTCAGTACGTGAACGCAGGATCGGGCGGGCTGGGTGCGCTGGCTGGCATTGACGTATCGACCGGGGCAGGGGCAACAGCTGCACTGGCGGCAGTTGAGTCTTTGATCGACACATCGATCGATGCGTCGGCTGCCTTCGGTTCATCTCAGAGCCGGATCGAAACGCAGAAAGAATTCATCTCGAACCTGGCGGATTCGTTCAAGTCCGGCATCGGCTCGTTGGTTGATGCGGATATGGAGGAAACTTCGGCGCGTCTGCAGGCATTGCAGGTTCAGCAGCAGCTGGCAACGCAGTCGCTTTCGATTGCGAACCAGGCGCCTCAGTCGATCCTGTCGCTGTTCCGCTAACTCCAAAAAACTTGTTCTGGGCGCGTTCATCGCGCCCAGAGCCTGAACGTCCACACTTGGACAACAGGAAGGATTTTACGTGACACCGCAAACCCTTGCTCAACAGGCCTATGCGCAAACGGCGGCTCCCACCCGGACACCGCGAGACACCGAATATGAAGCGATTTCGAAAATCACGCACCGGCTAAAGGCCGCCGCGGCCCGCAAGGCGACCGATTTTAGCGGGTTTGTGCAGGCGCTGCACGAAAATCGCCGTTTGTGGAGCGTGTTGGCCACCGGTGTCTCTGATTCCGCAAATGGTTTGCCCAACGAATTGCGCGCCAGGATTTTCTACCTCGCGGAATTCACCGAACATCACAGTGGTCAGGTTCTGGGAAACAAGGCGCCTGTCGAGCCTCTGTTGGAAATAAACATGTCGGTTCTGCGCGGGCTGCGTCAGATGCGAGGTGCGGGATGAGCGGTCTGGTCTTGAAACTGGCCCCGAAAGAAAGGGTGCTGATCAACGGTGTCGTCATCGAAAACGGCGATCGCCGTAGTCGGTTTTCGATCATGACCCCTCAGGCAAATGTTTTGCGCCTGCGCGATGCGATTCACCCGGAAGAGGTGACGACGCCGGTTCGACGAGTTTGTTACGCGGCTCAACTGGTTTTGTCCGGAGACGCTAAGCCTGACGAGGCACGGCAGCAATTGCTGCGTCGGGTCGAAGAGCTGAGCCAGGTGTTCACCGATGCCGACAGCCGCAAGGTTCTGACCGAGGCGACCGAGGCGCTGGTCGCCGAGCAGTATTATAAGTGCCTCAAATCACTCAGATCCTTGCTGCCGCGCGAAGAACGTCTGATGGCGTATCAGCAATGATCTATCAGCCGGTCATACCCACAGGCGGATTGGTCGGTTGGCGATTTCTACAGCGTACATATGATGCGCAATTCCAGAGCTTCGCCGACTCCAATGTCAATGATAGGGATACGAAGTACTTTCTGGAAAACATCGGAAAAGTAAGTTCGGCTGAGGATCTGGTGTCCGACCGTCGCTTGCTGCAGGTTGCCCTGGGGGCATTTGGCCTTGAGGCGGATTTGGACAATCGCTTTTTCGTCCAAAGAATTCTGTCTGACGGGACACAGGCCGAAGATGCTTTGGCCAACCGGTTGGCAGATAGCCGGTACCGGGAGTTTTCCGATGCGTTTGGTCTTGGTCCAGGCGGTCTGCGAAAAACCGGGCTGGTCACGAATATGGAGAAGATTGCGCAAGATCACCTTGTATCCCGGTTCGAGGTATCGGTTGGCGAGTCTGACGAAACGATGCGCATCGCGCTTTACGCGCAACGCACCCTGGCAGACCTTGCAGGCCAAAGCGGCAGCGAAAACCGCAAATGGTTTGACCTGATGGGCCTGCCTCCGCTGCGCAAAATGATGGAGACGGCGCTAGGCCTGCCCGCCAGCTTTGCACAGTTGGACATCGACAAACAGCTGGAGGTTTTTCAGGACCGGCTGTCGCGCGAAACCGGGTCTCCGGATCTGTCGCAATTCACTGAGCCGGATGCGGTTGAGAAGCTCACCGATACATATTTTGCGCGCAGTCAGATTGCGGGGCTTCAAGCCGTCACGTCACCGGCCCAAACGGCTTTGATCCTTCTGGGCGTTGGCACCTAAGGCACCGATGCCTGACGCTATGCATCCAGAATATCGTCGCCAGCCGTGCGTAGGGCAAAGGACGCAACCGGCTGGGACACGTTGTGCAACTTGATGTCGCCCAAAGGCACGGCGTGTTTGCAAGCAGGCTCAATATCCCGCGACACAACAATTCTGTGTCCGACGGTTTTTCCGTATTCGCCCAACCGCGCCGCGATATTGGCGGCTTGCCCGATCACCGTAAAGTCCAGCCGTTCTTGTGAGCCGACATTGCCATAGGTAACGCCGCCATAGGCCAAACCGATTGAGCAATCGCAATGGTGATCTGTGCCCGCATCTCGCAACTCGGCCAGCTTTTCGACAATTTTAACGGCTGAAAGCTGCGCATTGGTGCGGGCCAGCTCTGCGTTTTCTCCGGCGGGGAACACGGCTAAAACAGCGTCGCCGATGAATTTCAGCACTTCGCCATCATGATCGTGAACAATGCCGGAAACCGTCTCAAAGAATTCGTTCAAAAGGGTGATATATGCGCCGCGCCCAAGCTGTTCTTCCAAAGTCGTCGAATTCCTCAGGTCGCAGAACATGATCGCGGCGTTGATATCGTCGCCATCACCACGGCGAATCTCGCCGCCTAGAACGCGCGCGCCCGAGCGTTTGCCCACATAGGTTTCAAGCAAAGCCTGCGCGTTTTCGCGCTGAGTGAACACTTCGTAGAACCGCGCAATGACCGATGAGCATTCGAATACAAGCCCAAGGTTCTCGGTTGTGAACCCGTCAGGGTGGTCGCAGGTCAGCGTCAGCACGTTGGTGCGCCCATCCGAGAATGGCAGAGGCATGGCGACGTAGTCCGTGGCGCCCTTGGCGCGCAGATCCTCGATAATGGGAAAGCTGTTATGCGGGTTATCGTCGTTCAGACGCTGCCGGACACCGCCCAAACCGTTGGACACATGTCGCAGCGGACTGTTGGTAAAGGCCGGGTGGTCGTGAATCTCGTAGGTTGGGGTGTAGGTGGAAATTTCTTCTGCGTCTTTTTCCCAGACATAATGCCTGCCGGCGATCAGCGGATGCAGGGACCACACCAGAACGCTGAGGCGTTGAATGGCGATCCCATGCTCCAGCATTTTCTCGGCCAGGGCCTGAGTGAAGGTGCCCGGCGTCTGAGCCTCGGAGGCGCCACGCATCAGCCAATCAATCAGTGGCCCGCTGATATTACCGTCGTCTGGATCGCGCAGGGTATTGTCGCCCAGATCGATATGAGTGGCGGCGTTTGGCATGAACCCGATATGCCCCTGAATCGCGGCGCTTTCGGGCAGAGCGTCTTCATATGCCCAGATCGAATTCTCGAGGCGTTCGCCCGGTAGGCTGATATCGTGATAGGTCGCCGTCCCTTTGAACGGGCAAAAGGTCTGCAGCTCGGTCTCGGGGCTGAGTTCAACGCACAAGTCGTCGCGTGGTACGTAAATCGCGGGCGGCAGCCGCGTCTCATACATGACTTTGGCGTTGTGGCTCTCGGCCAGCAAAATGTCATCGCGATAGATTGCAACGCGCCCCGGCAGGGGTTCGACTGAAATCCCATATCCTTTGATTTTTGGTGTGGCGTGGACGTTCATCTGTAACCTCCCTGGCCCGGGTGTATAGATGATGGGACCTGAGGGTGCGAATTCCAAGGGGGGTGCACAGAATTTAAGCGCCCGGCCAAAGCTAGATCATCTGGATCACGTCTTTTTCGATCGACAGCATATAGCCCTTCTTGGCGATGTTCTTGACCAGCAATTCGCTGACCATCTGGTTCCCAAGCGCGTCCCGAAGCCGTTTGATCCGTGTGGCCCCTGCGGCCTCGTCACAATCTGCGGCGTTCTTGCCGGATATGGTGGCTTCGATCTGAGCGCCCGACAGCACCTCATCATCCAGCCGGGACTCGGCCAGAACCGATAGCGTTTCCATCGCCGCCGGGGTCAATTTGAAATCCATATTGTTGAGGTACACGGTGTTTTCTTCGCGGCTGATCAGCAACGAGGTTACCTGAATGCCTGTCCGTTCGATCTGCGCCATGCGGCGGTTCAACAGCACAAGCATGACCAGAAACACCAGCGTTGTGATCAGCATCGCGCTTGCAAAGACCAGCAGGACAAAGATCACCATTCGGTAGCTGGACAACGTGTCGGCGAAGGCCGTGCCCGATTGTGCGAGAATCTCCAGCAGCCGGATTTCAGATTGCGAGGTCAGATCCGCCTCGATGAACAACCGTTCGACCCGCGCGTTAAAGGCGTTGGCGTCCGGCAGGGTCCAGAACAGGAAAACAGCCGCGGTCACAAGGATCACGACAATCGCCACAATTCCTGCGCCAACCAAACGGACTCCGGACCGCCGGGCGTCAGAAACGGAGATAGAATTTTCCTGCATTGGACTTCCTTTGATCCAAACCTTCCGGCCCAAAGACGGACATGACATTCAACAGTGTCCAGCCAGATGCTTTGAGGCGTTTGGCGACCTCTTTCTGCGCCTTGCCTTTGCTGCAGTCCGACACCTCCATCACGCCATAATGCAATCGCAGCGGATTGTCCTGTTTGGCCTTGTAATCGGCATAGCAATCTGCCGCCGAAACTGCAGAGCCAAGCGATATCAGGGTCGCGATACCCAAGGAAGTGATGATCTTTTTCATAGGCCGCATCCTGCGCATGAGTTGGCCTGATATTCAATAACTCCGGGCGGTTCTGGCCGCTGATATTGGATAACAGCGCGGCGATATTGCTTGTCTTGAGCAGGCCGCCGCAAGTTCGGTGCATCGAGTACGGCCCCGCCAAGGGTCACCCACAGAATCCGGAAGGGACCTGCACCATGCACAGGAAGTTTATCGCTCTGATCATCGCCACGGCTGTCGCCATCACCGGGTTGTCCGCATCCAAGACCCGTGCCGCAGATACCGGCGACATCATCGGCGGGCTGGCGGCCATCGCCATCATCGGCGCGGCGGTCAATCACTATCAGAAAGAAAAGCGCAAAGACGACAGGCGCAAGAAAGAGGTCGCCCGCAAACACAAAGAGGTTTCGCGCCGTCAAATCGACCGGCACTACGCGCCGAATGCCAAGCGGCATCATGCCCGCCCGCTGCCCAACCGCGTCGCGCGGTACAACCTGCCCCAGCGGTGCTTGCGTACCTACGGCGGGTACTCGGATGATCGCCCGCTGTTGGCCCCCAATTGTCTGAACAAGCATTACAAGCACGCCAATAACCTGCCCCAACAGTGCGAGGTCGGGTTCTGGAACGGAAAAAAGGTGAAACGGGCATATGAACCCGCATGCCTGCGCCAGAAGGGATACCGCGTGGTTTACCAGTAACCGGGTTTCGAGCAGGAGTGGCGCCACAAGAAGCGCCGCGCTGGGAGGGGGTGGCGAAAGCCATTCTCTCCCTTTTTTCTTGCGAAGGAGGGTGAAACAGGATTTGCCGGTGACATGACGTTACCGAATTTTGAACTGGAACAGGCGTTGCGCGCGCGTGGATATGGCCGGATCGCCGGCGTTGATGAGGTCGGGCGCGGCCCGCTGGCAGGCCCGGTGGTGGCCGCTGCCGTTATCCTGGACCCGGATGGTTTTCCGGATGGGCTGAACGATTCCAAGAAACTGACCGCAAAACGGCGTTCTGTCCTAGACGAGGCGTTGCGGGACCAGGCCGAGATCGCGGTGGCCGAAGCGACGGTTGCGGAAATTGATGACTTGAACATCCTGCGCGCCTCGCATCTGGCGATGGAACGCGCGGTGGCCGCGCTGGACCCACCGCCGGATTATCTGCTGATCGACGGAAACATGATTCCCAGGCATCTGGGTGTTCCGTCGCAAGCGGTGGTCAGAGGCGATGCGCGCTCGGTCTCGATCGCGGCGGCCTCGATCATTGCCAAAAACTGGCGCGACCAACTGATGGTGGATTTGGCGCAACAGCATCCCGGCTATGGGTGGGAGACGAACGCGGGCTATCCGACAAAAATGCACCGCGAAGCGCTGCGAAATCTTGGCGTGACCCCACACCATAGACGTTCCTTCAAACCCGTCCACAATATCTTGTATCAAGAGTAAATCGTAAGTCACTGATTCAAAAAAGAATTTGACGGCGAATCATCTTTGACTCATCCTTGTCTTAACCAAATGAGCGCAAAAGCGCCGTGGAACTGAGGCAGTGATATGACAACGACCAAGACGAAGGGCGCAGCTGCGCTCCCTTTAAACACGATTCTATCTGGCGACTGCATCGAGGCGATGAACAGTCTGCCCGAGGCGTCGGTTGACCTGATTTTCGCGGACCCCCCGTATAACCTGCAGTTGAAAGGCCAGTTGCATCGGCCCGATAATTCTCAGGTGGATGCGGTCGATGATCACTGGGATCAGTTTTCCAGCTTTGGGGCCTATGATCAGTTCACCCGAGAGTGGTTGAAGGCGGCGCATCGGCTGCTGAAGCCCAACGGTGCGATCTGGGTGATTGGCTCGTATCATAACATCTTTCGAGTGGGCTCGGCCTTGCAGGATGCAGGCTATTGGATCCTGAACGATGTTGTCTGGCGAAAGTCGAACCCGATGCCGAATTTCCGTGGCAAGCGTTTTACGAACGCACATGAGACGATGATTTGGGCCTCAAAACGCGAAGGTGCGAAATACACGTTCAACTATGAAGCGCTAAAGGCGCTGAACGAAGGCGTGCAGATGCGCAGCGACTGGGTGCTGCCGATCTGCACCGGTCATGAACGCCTGAAGGATGAAAACGGTGACAAGGCGCATCCGACGCAGAAGCCGGAGTCGCTGCTGCATCGGGTGCTGATCGGCTCGACCAATCCCGGCGACGTAGTGCTGGACCCGTTCTTTGGCACCGGCACGACCGGTGCGGTCGCCAAGATGCTGGGCCGCGAATTCATCGGCATCGAGCGCGAGGAAAGCTATCGCAAGGTGGCCGAAAAACGGATCGCCAAAGTGCGCAAATTCGACCGCGAGGCGCTGGAGGTCAGCGCCAGCAAACGTGCCGAACCCCGTGTGCCCTTTGGCCAATTGGTTGAACGCGGCATGCTGCGCCCGGGTGAAGAGCTGTATTCCATGAACCAGCGTCACAAGGCCAAAGTCCGCGCGGACGGCACGCTGGTGGGGCAAAACGTCAAGGGCTCGATCCATCAGGTCGGGGCGCATCTGGAAAACGCGCCCTCCTGCAATGGCTGGACGTATTGGTGTTTCAAGCGCGACGGTAAAACGGTTCCGATTGACGTGCTGCGGCAGCAGATCCGGGCTGAAATGCACAACTGAATACCGCCGGTGCCTGTGGCCTGACACATGGCACTAAGCCTTGCCCCGCCGTGTTCGGCGGGGTCTTTTGTTTTCTTCACATTCCTGTTTCTGTATGAAACCTTGAAAGCCCGCAGCGGCATAAGGGAGCCTCAGAAATGTCGGATACCACGGTCAGCGAATCCCGTTTCAGCCGGTTTTTCATAACGCGCCCGGATATCCACAATCTGGACAATAAATATACCGAGGCCGCGCTAGAGCGGCACAAGCGCGAAGGGCTGGAACTGGCGGTCCGCGCGCGGTGGGTCGCTATGGGACTGACCGCCATATTGCTGATCTTTCTGAACCCGCACTGGGAGGTGATGTGGTACCACTTCATCCTGCTTCTGATCTGCGCCAATGGCTGGCTGATCCGGCGGGCAGGGCGGGTGGGCCAATCCCGGATTGAGCTTCTGCTGATCTTTGTCGATCTTCTGATCATGACATTGGGGATGATCGTTCCCAACCCGTTCAGCGAAGATGTCCGGCCCCTGGCCATGCAGTTCCAATTCGATAACTTTCAGTACTTCTTCATCATATTAGCGGCTGGGACGCTGGCCTATTCGTGGCGTACTGTGGTGGCCATCGGGTTGTGGACTGCGATGATGTGGACGGTGGGTTGGGTCGTTGCTTCGTGGGTTGCCACGCCGATCCCGGGGATAAGCGAAGGCGTCGCAAAAGCCCTGGCCGGCTATCCGGACGTGGCCGAACTGATTGACCCCAACAGCTTTGAGCCACCGCTGCGCATTCAACAGGTGATCGTGTTCATGATGGTCGCTGTTACGCTTGGCATTTCCATGCGCCGCCTCAATCGCCTGCTGATGACCAATGCCGGGCTGGAACGCGAACGGGCCAATCTGTCTCGGTATTTCTCGCCTAATGTGGTTGATGAGCTAAGCCAGAATGACGAGCCGCTGAAACAGGTGCGCAAAGAAGATGTGGCGGTTCTGTTCATCGATATCGTGGGTTTCACCAAATTCTCTGCCGGACGGGACCCGTATGAGGTGATCGAGGTATTGCGCGGGTTTCATGCACGTATGGAAACCGAGGTGTTTCGCCATCACGGCACTCTGGACAAGTATCTGGGTGACGGGTTGATGGCGACTTTTGGGACGCCGGTGCCAACATCGCGGGACGCCAGCAACGCGCTGTCTTGCGCGCGTGATATGGTTGCAGTGATGGACCGTTGGAATACCGAGCGTCGGCGACAAGGAGAGCCGATGATCGAGGTGGGGATCGGAGTCCACTATGGACCTGTGGTTCTGGGCGACATCGGTGCGAACCGACTGGAGTTTGCAGTGATTGGCGATGCGGTGAATGTCGCTGCCAAGCTTGAGGCGCTGACCCGTGATTTTGACGCGCGTGTGGTTATCAGCGATGCGGCGCGCGCGCGTGCCTTGCGCGAAAACCCGGCCGCAACCGACATCGCCTCGGGGTTTGTAGCGCGTCCGGCGCAGGCGGTGCGCGGTGTAGAGGCGCCGATGGACATCTGGGTTTTGACCTGACCAAATGCTCCCGCCCGTCGGGGGCGCATCAAAGATGGGCCCCCTCCCGTTGGTCCGGGCAGCGCGCGGACGCGCGCTGCGGTCACGCCTGTGGTTGTGGGTTTTGCGCGTCGTTATAGGCGTGCCAATCGGTGATTTCTGGATAGTACTGCTGCCGCCACGCGCGGACCCGTGGGTTCATCACGCGTCGCCAAAGCGGTGGGATCATCGCGGCAACGGTCATCACCGGGTAGCCGTAGGGCAATTGCGGGGCTGCGTCCTCGGAATGGTGCTGCAACAAGGGAAAGCGACGGTTCGGTTTGTAATGGTGATCCGAGTGGCGCTGCAGGTTGATCAGCAGCCAGTTGCTGGCCGTTTGTGAGGCGTTCCAGGAATGGCGCGGACGGACATGTTCGTATTTGCCATCGCCTAGGTGTTTGCGCGTCAGGCCGTAGTGTTCGACGTAATTGACCAGCTCCAGCTGCCAGATCGCGATGCCCGCCTGCACCAGAAATAGGCCCAGCCCTGACCAGCCGCCCAGCAGAAAAGCCAAGAGAAGCATGGTCCCTTGCAAACCCCAATAGCGCCAGAACGGGTTGGCCGGGTCGGTCCAGAACCGATCCTTGCGGGCTAGCTTTTCACGTTCGGCCTGGAAGGCTGACAACAGGCATTGACGCAATACACGCGGGTAAAAACGGTGAAAGCCTTCGTTATAGCGTGCCGTGACCGGATCGCGCGGCGTGCCGACATAGCGGTGATGAACCAACAAATGCTCGGACCGGAAATGGGAATAGAGCACCATCGCAAGAAGGATGTCTCCCAACCATCTTTCCAAGCGTCCCTTCTGGTGCATCAGCTCGTGGCTGTAATTGATCCCAATCGTGCCTGAGATGACGCCCATTCCGACGAACAGGGCGATCTTTTCAACGGAACTCAGGTGTTCGGCATGGGTCGCGTACCGGATTAGGCCAAACAGCGTGACAAATTGGATCGGAGCCCAGGCTTTGGTCAGAAGGATGTACCACCGCAGCTGCGTATCCGGCGTCTCGGGGTCGGCGTTTTCAAGGTTTAGCCCGGTGAACCTGTCGAGAACTGCAAAGGCCCACCAAGTGGATAGCGGGACAAGAATCAGCCACCAGCCACCGGCGACGGCGGTCGTCCAGATCAAAGGGATCAGCAATACCGAGACCCAAAACGGCAACGCGGATTGCCATCGGGGCAGGATGTCTGGTGCGATCATCTGTGGGCTCCGAATACGTGCACGCACGCTAGACCGATGAAGCGGAATTGAACAGGCTCTCTATCGGTTGCGCCACAGGTCATAGGCTTTGCGCATCGCGGTGGGCAGATCGCCGGCTTTGAACATGTGTTTTTCCAGGATCAGCAATCCTTCTGGCTCGCTTTCCGCAGGTATTTCCGAAGCCCAGACCCGCAGGATCAGGTGGAAATGGGTGAAGGTATGGCGCGCGTCCTCGGGCAACACCTGCCAATTGGCAGCAAATGGCGGCTTTTCATCCGGGGCATCGGACCAGTCTGAGCCGGGCCAGCCGAGCATACCGCCCAACAAGCCACTGTCCGGCCGTCTCTCCAGCACCATCGCGCCATCCGCGCGTCTGGCTATGTAGACGTGGCCCAACCGGGTGGGTTTCGGCTTTTTGGGTGTTTTCTTCGGCAATTCCGCCTGTGTTCGGGCCTGCCGCGCCAGGCAGGGATCGCGAACCGGGCAAATCCCGCAGGCTGGGGATTTCGGCGTACAGATCGTGGCACCCAGATCCATGACGGCCTGCGCATAGTCTCCGGGTCGTTGTTTAGGTGTCAGATCGGCGGCGCGGGCCTTCAATTTCGGCTTCACACCGGGCAGAGGGTCATGGATGTCGTAAAGCCGGGCCATCACCCGCTCGACATTGCCGTCCAAAACCGTTTCCGCATGGTCAAAGGCGATCGCGGCGATCGCTGAGGCGGTATAGGGGCCGATCCCCGGCAATTTCAGTAAAGCATCGTAGCGGTCCGGGAAGTGTCCCCCGTGATCGTTGGCCACTGCCCGCGCGCATTTCAGCAGGTTGCGGGCGCGGGCGTAATAGCCCAACCCGGCCCATTCGCCCATGACATCCGCGTCTTGTGCTGCGGCCAGCGCCTCAACCGTGGGCCAGCGCGTGGTAAATCGCAGGAAATAGTCGCGCACGGCGGCAACGGTGGTCTGTTGCAGCATGACCTCGGACAGCCAGACGCGATAGGGATCCGGGCGCACACCGGCGACCCTGTCTGCCGGACCGACACGCCACGGCATTTCCCGCGCGTGGCGGTCGTACCAGTCCAGCAGCGCACCGCTCACATTAAATTCACTGCTGTCACGCAAGTTTTATCCATCTCCCTGTCGGGTTTCGCTGGCGCCCCGGTCTCAGCCTATTACAATAGCGGTGCAGGAGTTGGAAACCAGATGAAACGCAGACGTTCCTCGACCCGTGGGTTCAAACGCACCGCCTCCGTTCTGAACGATCAGATCAGGCGCGCGGGTGAGAGTCGCGGCTTTGCCATTTCGCGCCTGCTGACCCATTGGCCCGAGATTGTCGGGCAGGATATCGCATCAATCGCTCGACCCGTGAACGTGGGCTATGGGCGCAATGGGTTCGGGGCGACGTTGACCGTTCTGACGACCGGCCCACAGGCCCCGATGCTGGAGATGCAAAAGGAACAGCTGCGTGGCAAGGTAAACGCGGTTTACGGCTACAACGCCATCAATCGCATCCGCATCACACAAACCGCTCCGACCGGATTTGCCGAGGGGCAGGCCAGTTTCGACCACAAGCCGAAACAAGCGACACCCGAAATTCCACCCCAGGTCGTGGCCGAGGCGAACAAAGCCGCGCGCGACGTCCATGACGGTGACCTACGCGCGGCCCTTGAACGTCTGGGCCGCAACGTTTTATCCAAACAAAAACGCTGAGAAAGGGCTGATTCATGAGCCGTATTGCAACCGGAATCTGCGCGGCTGTCGCCATCGCCGCGGGCGGCTATTGGCTGACGCTGTCGAATTCCACCCCGACATATCCGCTGATCAGCAGCGCCGAGGCGCAAGAGGCCGATCTGGACACCTCAAGCATCGTCGAAATGACGCTTGGAGCTGAGGACGCGCCAGTCGAAATCATCGAATACGCGTCCTACACCTGTCCGCATTGTGCCAATTTCCACACTGGGCCGTACAAGCAGCTCAAGAAAGATTTCATCGACACGGGCAAGGTCAAGTTCATCTATCGCGAGGTGTATTTTGACCGCTATGGCCTGTGGGCGTCGATGGTGGCGCGCTGCGACGGGCCCGATAAGTTCTTTGGTATCTCGGACCTGATTTACGAAGGTCAGTCCGAATGGACCAAGGCCGGCGGCCCCGCGGAAATCGTGGATGAGCTGCGCAAGATCGGGCGTTTGGCCGGAATCGACAATGACAAGCTCGAGGCCTGCCTTCAGGACGGCGCGCAGGCGCAGACCCTGGTGGCCTGGTATCAGGAAAACGCGGAACGCGATGGCGTTCAATCGACGCCGTCCTTTATCGTGAACGGGAAGAAGGTTGAAAACCAGTCCTACGACAGCTTCAAAAAGCTGATCGAGGATGAACTGGGTAGCTGATTAGCCTGTTGGCCAGCCAAATAGCGGCTGGCCAATTCCTCAAGGGGACGGAGCTACTTTGGCTAACATTTCCCGCACCATCTGATCTTCGGTTATCTGCAATCGCACCGGCAGGGCCAAAACCTTGCTGCGAAAGGTGGCTGGCAAACGCACAGCGTCTTTCTCGGTGGTCACAAGTTGGGCGTTCAAGGCGCGGGCTTCGGTCTCTAGCCGTGTCATCAAAGCGGGCGTCAGAGGTTGGTGGTCGTCCAGCGCCTCGGCCCGAAGAACGGTTGCCCCTTGCTGGCGCAGCGTTTGAAAGAACTTCTCGGGATGCCCGATACCAGCAAACGCCAGAACAGTTGCATCGCTCCAGTCCATGCCGGTCTGCAGTGGCTGAACTTCTCCTTTGGCATGAGCCACGGTCAGGTGGTCGCCCCATTGCGCCGCAAAACCTGTCTGAGCGCTGTCGTCCCCTAGGGAAAGCACCAGATCGGCCCGTTTCAGACCGGTGTCTACAGGTTCTCGCAGCGGGCCTGCAGGCAGGCACAAGCCGTTGCCGAACCCGCGTGCTGCGTCTACCACGACGATCGAGAAATCCTTGACGACCGAGGGGTTCTGAAACCCGTCATCCAAAACGACCACGCTGGCCCCATCTTCGACCGCAGCGCGGGCTCCGGCTGCGCGATCCTTTGCGACCCAGACATCGGCAAAAGCTGCCAGCAACAGTGGCTCGTCCCCGACCTGTGCTGCTGAGTGTTTGCCGGGGTCAACCTTTGTAGGGCCCTCCAATGACCCTCCATGACCGCGCGTGACGACATGGGGGCGATGCCAATTGTCTCGCAAAGCGTCGAGCGTCCAGATTACCGTTGGAGTCTTGCCGGTGCCGCCCGCGTTAAGATTACCAACACAGATCACTGGAACGCCCGGGGCCATGCCCGGTTCAGATGCAACACGACGTGCGGTTGCCGCGGCGTATATACGCCCTAAAGGCGACAATAGGCGGGCTCTCAGATCCAGATGATCTGGGCTTGTGTGCCAGAAATCAGGCGCGCGCATGTCCTGCCCTCCTTTGGTCGAGGTAGTCCTGGACCATGTCGATCAATTGATCTGCCTGCGGTGCGCCTTCGGTCACGATCTGCCACCCCGCCAAAGCCATGTCGGCGGTGCGATCCGGGGCCAACAATTCGACCACGCTGTCGCCCAGTTCGGTGGCCGATCGCACCGATTGCGCCGCACCCGCTTGTCGCAGGCTGTCATAGATCGCCTCATGCCTGCTCACGTGAGGGCCATGAATGACGGCAGAGCCGAGTGCGACAGCGACCAGCGGGTCATGCCCCCCACCGGCGCCGCTTTCCAGCGAACTGCCCATGAAAGATACCGGAGAGACCCGATGCCAAAGGCCCAGTTCTTCCGGGTCGGTCGACAGGATGACTTGCGTCGTGTCTTCGATGTCCTGCCCATTGCTCCAATGGGCGCAGCGCAGGTCCATCGATTCGAGTCTTCGGTGCAGAGGGCCAGCCTCGGACGGATCGGCCACGTGCAGCACCAAAGCCAAACGGGGCAACATCCGCATTGCTTGACGATGGGCGCTGAGAACCGAGATGAATTCTTTGTCCTGTACCCAGGCCGCAAGCCAGACCGGGCGACCGCCAAGCGCATGATTGGTTTCGATCAGCTCATCTTCGGGCCAGGGGCGGGGATTGGGGCTGATGTAGAGCGGCGGCGAGACCGCCACCTTGGTTGAGCTAATCCCGAGGCGCCGGATCTGGCGGGCCAGGTCTTCGGATGTTGTCAGGATCGTCTCAAAACAGTCAAAAGTCTGGCGCGTGATATCCGGTAGCCATCGCGCGCGCCGGGCGAAGGTCACGTCAATCGCGGCCTCGAACAGCACAAGCGGTATGTCCTTTTCCTGTCCGCGCGTTATGATGTTAGGCATCAACCCGCCACCGATCCATATGCCCAGATCTGGATGCCAATGATCCAAGAAACCGCGTGCGGCACTGGTTTGTTCGGGCGGCAGCACTTGCATTGGCGCCGTGCAATCGCTCCATGTTGATAGGTCCGCGCCCGGCGGTGCGGTCAGCAGCAATGACAGCCCAGACCGCATCTGCAACAGGCGGTGACAAAAGTCGTTCACGGCGCGCATACGTTCGGGCGCACTGACGTGTATCCACAGCAATTCGCCATCTGGACGCGGTGGGGGTGTCGCTTTGGCGTTTTGCGCCACGCCCCAGGACAGAATCCGGTATGCTGCAAGGCTGAGTGACCGCGGCTTGCTCATGCCGGAATTCCGGTTCCGTTCATGTCAAGCTGCGCAACAAGTTCAGCGTGCATCCGTGCACTCCCTGCGACCACGCCATTCAAGCGCGGGTGCGGGTTGTTGAACCGCAGCTGATGGCCAAGCCGATCCGTGCAGATACCACCCGCCTCTCGGACAATCAGATCCCCTGCGGCGATGTCCCATTCCCAACTTGGGCGCAAGGTTATCATGCCATCAAATCTGCCTTGGGCCACCAAGGCCATGCGATAGGCCAGGGATGGACGGTAAACGCGATGGAATTGGGGAACGTTGCCCGACGTCCAATGATGTGGATCCAGGTTTGGTCTTGCGGCCAGAATCTCGGCCTCTGGCATGCGCACCTGTCCGCTCACGCGGATCGGGGTGCCGTTGAGCGTCGCGCCCTGTCCCTCTGCCGCGGCATAAAGAAGATCGCGCATTGGCAGATAGATGGCTGCCGCCGTGACGATGCCATTCTCGGCGATCGCAAGGGAATGCGCCCATGTCCGGGACCCCTGCGCAAAGCTGCGCGTGCCGTCAATCGGATCAACGATAAAGACAGCGTTGTGCTTTAACCGGGCGTCGGAATCCTCGGTCTCTTCGCTGAGCCAGCCATAGTCCGGGCGCGCCGCTGTAAGCTCGCGTTCGAGCATGTCGTTGACCGCAAGATCAGCCTCGGTCACCGGCCCCGCGCCATCGGGTTTGTCCCAACGCTGCGCCTTGGGGCCCGAAAACCGGGTGGCAATTCTGCCAGCCTCTTTCGCGGCGTCGATCAGCAAAGACAGGTCAGTTGCCGGCAAGAGTCATCCCTTCGATCAGCAACGACGGTACCACGCGCGACAAGTAGGTACGCGCATCATTGGCCGGAATGATCCGCATCAGCATATCGCGCAGGTTTCCAGCGATCGTGCACTCGTTGACCGGATATGTGATCTCTCCGTTCTCGACCCAGAACCCGGATGCTCCGCGTGAATAGTCGCCGGTATTGGGGTTTATGGTCGATCCGATCATCGAGGTCACCAACAGCCCGGTGCCCATATCGTGCAGCAACGCGTCGCGGCTGTGTTCCCCTTGCGTCAGGCTCAGGTTCCAGTTGCTGGGGGATGGCGGACCGGACACGCCGCGCGCAGCGTTCCCGGTTGGAGCCATCTCAAGCTTGCGGGCACTGGACAGGTCCAAAGTCCAACCGGTCAGCACGCCATCCTCGACGACAGCTCGCCGCCGCGTGGGCAGGCCTTCGGCATCAAAGGGCCGAGAGCCTGAGACGCGCGGACGGTGCGGGTCTTCGATCAGGGACAGATGCGCAGGCAAGACTTGCTTGCCAAGACAGTCCTTCAACCAGGATGCTCCGCGCGCTATGGCTGCGCCATTGCTGGCCGCCAGTAGATGACCGATCAGAGAGGACGAAATCCGTTCATCGAACAGAACCGGGAAACTGCCGGTTTCCGGCTTGCGTGCGCCAACCTGCTGAACCGCGCGCTCACCTGCAGTGCGGCCGATCTCGGCTGCGCTGCGCAGGTCAGACTGAAAGCTTCGGCTGTCACCGTCATAGTCCCGCTCCATCCCGGTGCCTTCGCCCGAAATGGCCACGCACGAGGTCGACCGGTTGCTGCGCGCGTAGCCCCCGGAAAACCCGTTGGTCGCGGCCAGATGAATCCGGTGGGTCCCATAGGCAGCCGCCGCATCGGATACTTGCGTAACCCCCTGGACAGCCATGGCGGCGGCTTCAGCGGTCAGAGCATCTTGCATCAGTTCTTCGGCGCTGGGTTCCGGCGTTGGGTCGAAAAGCTCGAACGCATCCAAATTCCAGTCGGTGATCAACTGATCGGCGTCGGCAAGGCCGGTGAAAGGGTCCTCGGGCGCCTCGCGGGCCATCGCGACAGCACGTTCGGCCATTGCCGTCAGAGTCTCAGACCTGCTGTCAGAACTGGACACAATCGCCTGTCGTTTGCCCAGAAAGACCCGCAAACCCAAATCGGTGCCTTCGGCGCGCTCTGCGTGTTCCAGTGCGCCCCCGCGCACCTCGACCGAGACCGAGGACCCGTCGATCACAATCGCATCCGCTGCTTCGGCTCCGGCACGACGGGCCGCGTCCAGAAGGGTCTGGCTGATTTCCTTGGGTGTTTGGGTCATGAGGCCTCCGGTCTGACTGCAATGGACCTAGCCCCGGACAGCGCGGCCCGCAAGACCTTCGGGGGCAGTTTGCCCGCCGTTAACGCGTTGAGAAAAGACCGCCGAAACGGTCTTTTCCGTAACTCAGATCACTTGATCCGCTGCCCGTTGGCCAAAATCTGGCCGTCCTCAGTAAACTCGATTTTCGAGTTCAGGGTGTCGGGCTCTTCCCCCGGAACGGCCATCAGACCCATCATCATGCGCGCGCCCAAGGCGTCCTGATCGGTGACCAAACCCATGCCGATCAACGTGTCGATCAGGCCGTTTGCCCCGACCAGCTGCATGTTGGCAACGCCGACGGGAACCGGAAATTCACCAAAGGTGTTGACGTTGGAATTGTCGAACGTGAAGTTCCCGTCCCCGGTCAGCCGAGTTCCGACCATTGAGACGATCAACTCATTGATCTGCAGCGAATGCAACTCGCCCGGCACGGTACCCGCAATCTCAAGTTCCTCAACCGCTTCTGGGTCCATGAAATCGATCAGCACCTTTGCGGTGCCGGTTGCATCCAACGAGATGGTCGCCGGGTCGCGCGGCAGAGCACCTGCGGGGTCGAAGAGGCTCCACAATACGTCCGACATTGTGAATTCGGTCAGGTTCATAGCAAATCCGAATGGTTGGATTTCCTCGGATGCCTGAACAGGGAACTCAAACTTCAACCCGGCCTGTTCCATCGCGATTTCGATCGGGAAGGGCAGGTCAGAGGTGGTCACAGCAAGGGTCGAGCTGTTTTGCAGAAGGTCATAGACGATCCGCTGTGCATCGATGCTGCCCGAAAACTTGCCGCCCTGCGACGAGCTGGCCATCGTAAAGGGCTGGCCTTCCGACGACCCGGCGATTTCCGTATTTCCGGACCCGTAGGTAAAAACACCCGAGGCGGCAAAGCCAGCGTCATAGATATTTTTAACATCCGAAAAATCGACGTCGCTCGGGATGACCGTGTCACCTTCGAAGGTCAGTTGATCCAACTTGCCGCTGATACGTCCGGTGTCTTCGCTCTCGGGATCGTCAAACGCCAGATCATAGGTCAGATCGGCTGCGGTGAAATTCTGCGCGATGTCCCTGACCTCGCCGATTTTCATCTGCGATGAGCCTGCAAGGTCATTGAGGTTTACGCTGACGCCCAGAACGTCGCTGGGCACGGTTTCGTCGCCAAACTCCATCTTGTCCAGCGCAATGCCCAGACTGGCGGCTGAGTAATCATAGGTCATTTCCTCGGGCGTGCCCGAAACAACCATCTTCAGCCCGTCATGAGTGTAGAGCAAATCGGCCGAGAACGTCTCATCTTCGGCCTCGCCCGAAATTGTCATCGGAAAGCTCTCAGGCAGGTCGATGCTAACCGTGCCGTCGCCGTTTTCGGTTAATGTCATTTCCGGGACGACCATGTTGAAAACGTCTTTGGTATCCGGAATTTCCATCGCCAGAGTCATGTTCGAAATCGTCGTGACGCTGCCTGAGGTGCTTTCGTCGCCTGTCACCGTGTAGCCAACGCCATTCAAATAGGCCTGCCAATCCGCCCAGACGTCAGCGGCGGTGACATCAGCAACGGCGGTTTGCACGGCAAAGGAATAAGCCAGGACTGCGCCGCAGCCTCGGCGAAAAATTAAGGACATCTGAGAACCCTTCTTGCTCAATTTTGGGTGCATCGTCGTGGTTGCGGCGGGTATCGTCAAGGGGGCAAGGGGTGGACCCTTTCCCCATTTGCACGCTACGACTTGGGGCAAATTCAAATCCGGAGAATTCACCGATGAATATGCAAGGAAAAACAGTCCTGATCACCGGGGCCAGTCGCGGCATAGGGGCCGAGGCCGGGCGCGTATTTGCCGCAGCCGGGGCCAATGTGGCTTTGGTCGCGCGCAGCAAGGATCAGATTGATGCGCTAGCGGCGGCGCTGGGTGACAATGCCATCGCTTTGGCGTGCGACGTCAGCGATTTTGCGCAGGTTGAACAGGTGGTCGCGGACTGCGTCGCCCGGTTCGGCAGTCTGGACGTGCTGATCGGCAATGCCGGGGTGATCGAGCCCATTTTCCACCTGTCCAACGCGGATACAACCGCGTGGAGCAAAGCCATCGACATCAACCTCAAGGGTGTTTTCTACGGCATGCGCGCGGCTCTGCCCGTTATGCGTGCAGCCGGTGGCGGAACGGTTCTGACGGTATCTTCGGGCGCGGCCTCCAACCCGGTCGAGGCGTGGAGCCACTATTGCGCATCAAAAGCCGGGGCCAAGATGCTGACCGAATGCCTGCATCTGGAAGAGGCGCATAACGGCATCCGCGCCATGGGTCTGTCGCCGGGCACTGTGGCGACCGATATGCAGCGCGTGATCAAGGCCAGCGGTATCAACCCGGTCAGCCAGTTGGAGTGGGAGGACCACATTCCACCCGATTGGCCCGCGCGCGCCTTGCTGTGGATGTGTTCGGAAGATTCAGATGAGTTTCTGGGCACCGAGATTTCACTGCGGCTTGAGGATATTCGCCAAAGAATAGGTCTGTCGTGATCGATCTAACCAAAGAAGGCGGGCTGTGGACAGTGACGCTCAACAACCCGGACAAGGCCAATGCCCTGACTGAGGCCATGTTGGCGGAACTGGTTCGGATCGCTGAAGCCGCTGTCGAGGCCCGTGCATTGATCCTGACCGGAGCTGGCCGGGTGTTCAGCGCGGGGGCCGATCTTGAGGCCGCGCGGGCGGGGCTGGCTACGTCGGACCTGTGGGAAAGGCTCTCGGGTGCCATCGCCGCCTTGCCGTGCCTGACCGTTGCGGCGCTGAATGGCACTTTGGCAGGTGGTGCCAACGGGATGGCCTTGGCCTGCGATCTGCGCATTGCGGTGCCCACGGCGAAATTCTTCTATCCGGTCATGAAGCTGGGCTTCTTGCCGCAGCCCTCCGATCCCAAACGCATGGCTGCGCTGATCGGCCCAGCACGCACGCGGCTGATCCTGATGGCAGGGCAGAAGATAACGGCTCAGGACGCCTATACCTTCGGTCTAGTGGATCGCGTGGTTGAGCCGGACCAATTGATGCCGACTGCACGCGAGCTGGTGGCCGACAGTCTGGCTGCCGATCCTGCAATTGCAAAAGGCATTGCGGAGCTGTGCGGATGAGGCTGGCAACCCTGCGCCTGCGTGTCGCTGATCCCGAAGCGTTGGCCGCCTTCTATCGCGATGCGCTGGGCATGGTGGTTCAGGATGAAGGTCCCAATCGGCGCGTCGGTTACCCCGGGCAGGATGCTGATCTGCTGCTGATGCCCTGCGGCGGTGGTTATCACCACGACCGGGGGCATCGGTACTGGAAAATCGGAGTGACCGTGCCGGATGTCGACTTGGCCGCAGATCATCTGCTCCGTCACGGCGTTAAGGTCACGGACCCGGGGCAATTTCAGGACATCGGCTATATGTGCCACCTCAGCGATCCCGAGGGGTTCGTTGTCGAACTGTTGCAGCACGATTTCGAAGGCAACCGGCCCGAGAATGCCGCTGACCCGAACGCGCCCTTTGCCAATGCCTGCATCGGTCAAATCACCCTGCGCACTGGCGATATCGCGGCAGAGGACGCCTTTTGCACGTCGCTGGGTATGCGGCTGCTGTCGATGCAGGATGTCTCCGGCTTTGGCTTTGACCTGCATTTCTATGCGTTCACCGATGAGACGCCCCCGAACCCCGATCTCTGGTCGGTGGAAAATCGCGAATGGCTCTGGAAACGCCCTTACACGACACTCGAATTCCAACACATCGCAGATGCCAGTTTTGCGCAGGTGCCGGACTATAAAGGGCTAGAAATCCAAGGGCTAATCGAAGCAGTCTCAGACCCGTTTGGCGACCCAATTCTGCCAGCGTAATCATCGCCCGCGCCGTTTGCCGGGCACTTTTGAACGAAACCCCGGTGGGCGCTTACGGACCCAGTTCAGGAATTTCACAAGCCGGGGATGGGCGCGCAATGCGTCGACGGTGTGATAACTGCGCGCCAGTTCGGCTTCGGTCAGGGTCGCGTGGACCTCTTTGTGGCAGATCTGGTGCAGCAAAACGGTGGGGCCGCCCTTGCCTCCTTTGAGTTTTGGGATCAGATGGTGCAGACTGCCGCCCCCATCTGGGATTGGGCGGTCGCAGAGCGGACAGACGGGATCAGTGTTGGCCGACATGGCTGCAATCTCGCGCCAATATGCGGGCAGGGCAAGAGGGTCACAATGGCACAAGCGGTGGTTATCGGGGCAGGTCCGGCTGGTTTGATGGCAGCGGAACAGCTGGCCGCGGCGGGCCATGACGTTCTGGTGGCCGAAGCCAAGCCCTCGGTCGCGCGCAAGTTCCTGATGGCGGGCAAATCCGGCCTGAACCTGACCAAGGATGAGCCCTTTGAGACGCTGATGGAGGCCTATGGCGCGGCGTCGGACTGGCTTCGCCCGATTCTGGCCGAGATGGACGCGCAGGCCGTGCAGGATTGGGCGCGGGGTCTGGGGCAGGATATCTTTGTCGGCTCGACCGGACGGGTCTTTCCAACGGTGATGAAAGCCTCGCCATTGTTGCGGGCGTGGCTGGCGCGTCTGGATCGGGCGGGGGTTCAGATCAAGACGCGGTGGTGTTGGCAAGGATGGCGCGGCGATACATTGCTGTTTCAGACGCCAGACGGTGCACAGGAATTGAACGCCGATGTTACGGTGCTAGCACTCGGCGGCGCGAGTTGGGCGCGGTTGGGATCGGACGGCACATGGGCCTCGCTTTTGGCTGAAAAAGCGGTTGATCTCGCGCCATTTGCCCCTTCGAATTCAGCGCTTTCTGTTGATTGGAGCGACCACATGCGCGCCCATTTCGGCGCAGCGTTGAAATCGGTGCGCTGGATAGCCGGAGATCTCAACAGCCGGGGCGAGGCGACGATCTCCGCGAATGGGCTAGAGGGCGGGGGTCTTTATTCCCTGACCCCAGCTTTGCGCACGGGTGCGGACTTATTTGTCGATCTGGTGCCCGATCTGGAGGCGGAGACACTACAGGTACGGCTGGAGGCCAAAAATCCGAAAACGACATTGTCCCAGTGGATGAAGAAGTCACTGAAGCTGCCCCCGCAAAAGATCGCTTTGTTTCATGAAATGGCTAAGCGCGGCGCGGCACCTGCGGCGGCTCTAAAACGCCTGCCAATCCTGGGTGCGCGCCTGCGTCCGATGGATGAGGCCATTTCCACTGCGGGCGGGGTCAAACAGGCTGCGTTGAACAATGGGCTGATGTTGACTGCATTGCCCGGCGTGTTCTGTGCCGGAGAGATGCTGGATTGGGAAGCGCCGACTGGTGGCTATTTGCTCACCGCCTGTCTTGCGACGGGACAGTGGGCCGGGCGCTCTGCGGCTGACTGGCTGAGCCGGGATTAACGAGACCGCGCCAGCATCGCCAGCCGGATCATCGCACGTTCAACCAGCGCCATGGCTGGTGCAGTCTGACCCGCTGACCGCAAAGACAAGTCCGTGTCCGTAAGAACGGTCAAAGCGGTCTGCAGTTTGGCCGCCCCCCAACCCTGGGCCTGCCGCAAAATCCGATCGCGCCGCTTGCCATAGACCGGCGGTCGCAGCTTACCGATCCCCTGCGCCGCTCCGCCGGGATCGGATGCGCAGGCATAGAGCGTGCGAAAGTGCCGGGTCGCGCCGATGCACAAGGCCACTGCGTTGGTGCCTTGCGCCTGCAATCGACGGATCAGCGGCCCGATCTCGGCTGCGCGCCCTTCGGCCACGACGTTCAAGACATCGTCCAGCGCGGCTTCGGTCGAGCGGGGCGCGCAGGCGTCAATATCCTCAATCGTCACCTCCGAGGCATCGCCGCGTTTATAAAGCGACAGCTTCTCAACGGTTTGCGTGAAATCACCGGGGCTGAGCGCCAGAGCCAGTTCAGACAGCGACGCCATCGAATCGCGTGGGATGTTCTGCAGTCCAGCCTGAGACAAGATACGTTCAACTTCGGCCCGGGACGGTGGGTCATCGTAAATCCCGACCGCAAAAGCATTCGGGTGCGACTCAAACGCCTTGCGGATTTTCGAACTGGGCTTGAGCTGACCAGCTGTCACGACGATCTGAGCATCCCCGGCCGCCCAATCTTCCAGTGAGGTGATGATCGAGGCAGCAGCGGCATCCGTCGCATCTTCGACAAAAACGGCGCGTGCACCGGGAAAAAACCCAACAGCCTTGACCGCATCCAGCAGCAACGCCGGATCACCGCGCAAGTCACTGCCGGGAATGCGTGTCAGGCGCATTTCTTCCTCGGCTCCGGGACCCAGCAAGGCGGCCAGTACCTGCTGCCGTTTCAACGCAACCCGCATTGCATCCGCGCCGTATATCAGCAGCCCGGTTTTGTCAGGGTCCGGCTTGGCAAAATATCCGTCCGCCTCACGCGGGCTCAGCTTCATGCGGAAAGATCCGGCGTGGTATAAAGGCGCGTAACGATCTGGTCGGACAGGATCACCATTAGGCGTTCAATTGCGTCGCGTTCATCCGCCAAAGTCGAAACTGTTGATCCTGCGGCGGAATAGGCCACGAAATCAGCCACGGAGCCCGAGGCGAGAATCTGACCGGTTTGGTTCGATTTCAACGCATATGTTGCCCGACCGTCGATCGTATAACGGTTGGTTTCGTTTGACGTCGTGATTGCGGCAGACCGGGTGGTGGTCGAGACTTTGACGTCCAGATTGTAGTCGCTGGTGGATGTTGCGCTGCGCCCAAGCTGGCGTTCCAGATTCTGAACCAGCAAAAACGCCTCGGGCGTTTTGGGTTCGGACACGGCCACGCGGCCATCAAGCGCCGTCCCGGAACCACCGGGCGCATAGACCGGTTCAAACCCACAGGCGGCCAGCGCCAGCGGCATCAACATCAGGGATCTGCGATCAAACGACGACATTCACAATCCGGCCTGGCACGACGATTACCTTCTTCGGCGCTGACCCATCCAGCGCCCTTTGCACAGCTTCGGTGCTGAGCGCGATTTTTTCAACCTCGGCTTTGTCCATTTCCAGTGGAACGTTGATCTCCGCCCGGCGTTTGCCGTTGATCTGGATCGGCAGAGTGACGGTGTCGTCCACCAGCATCGCCTCATCCGCGATGGGCCACGGAGCAGTGGCAACCAGACCTTCTCCGCCCAGCATTTGCCAAAGCTCTTCGGACAGGTGCGGGGTCATCGGCGACATGAGTTGTGCGAGCGTTTTGGCCGCCTGACGTTTGGCGTCCGTCCCGGCCTTGGATTTGGCCAACGTGTTGGTGAAGGCGTAAAGCTTGGCGATGGACGCGTTGAAACCAAAGGATTCGACCCCGCCGGACACATCATGAATCGCCTTGTGCATCTCGCGCAGCAGGGAATCGTCCTCGGCGTTCGACGGGACATCCGATCCGGCAATCTCAGACGCGATGCGATGCACGCGGCTGAGATGTTTGAACGCAGCCTCGGCCCCTGCCGCGGTCCATTCCACGTCGCGCTCAGGAGGCGAATCGGAGAGGACGAACCAGCGCGCGGTATCGGCCCCGAAGGCCGAGATGATGCTGACCGGGTCCACCACGTTTTTCTTGGATTTGGACATCTTGGCCGAGGGGATGATCTCAACCTCGGTGCCGTCAGCCAGTTTGCCGTCGGTCACGTCCTCGGGCAGATGATAGACCGGGCGGCCATTGGTGTCGCGGGTCTGGTAAATCTCATGCGTCACCATGCCCTGCGTGAACAAAGCGTCGAAGGGTTCGATGGCCGCTTTCGGCAGATGCCCGGTGATGTTCATCGCGCGGGCGAAGAACCGGGAATAGAGCAGGTGCAGAATCGCGTGCTCGATCCCGCCGATATACTGGTCCACATTCATCCAGTATTCAGCCTCGGCCAGATCGGTCGGCGTGTCCGCGCGGGGCGCCGTGAAGCGGGCGAAGTACCACGACGAATCGACGAATGTGTCCATCGTGTCAGTCTCGCGCTTGGCCGGAGCACCGCATTTCGGGCAGGCGCAATCGCGCCAGGTCGGGTGACGGTCCAGAGGGTTGCCGGGTTTGTCAAAGGTGACATCGTCCGGCAGGCGAATTGGCAGATTCTCTTTCTTCTCGGGGACCACGCCGCAGCTTTCGCAATGCACAACGGGAATCGGGCAGCCCCAATAGCGCTGACGGCTCAGGCCCCAATCGCGCAGGCGGTATTTGGTGACACCTTCGCCCCAGCCCGCCTTTTCGGCGAAATCAACGGTGGTGTTGATGGCTTCGTCGCCGGTGGCTTCGGTCAGACCGGCGAAATGGTTCACCCAGCGGACTTTCTCGGTTTTGGGCGGCACAAAGGCGATCTTGTCGACCGGGGTATCATCGTCCAGCGCAAAGAACGTATCGACCACCGGCAGGTCATATTTGCGGCAGAAATCGAGGTCGCGCTGGTCATGGGCCGGGCAAGCAAAGATCGCGCCGGTGCCGTAGTCCATCAGGATGAAGTTGGCGATCCAGACCGGCAGTTCCCAATTCGGGTCCAGCGGGTGTTTAACGGTGATGCCAGTGTCATAGCCTAGCTTTTCGGCGGTTTCGATGGCCTCTTCGGTGGTGCCGCCTTTGCGGCATTCGGCAACAAATTCAGCGACTTCCGGGTTTTCAGCCTCTAACTGCTTGGCAATCGGGTGGTCCGGAGAGATGCCGACAAAAGACGCACCCAGCAAAGTGTCTGGGCGAGTCGTATAAACGGTGATCGGATCGCCACCATCGGTGCGATCAAACGCGAACTGCAATCCGCGCGACTTTCCGATCCAGTTCTCTTGCATTAGCCGGACCTTGGCGGGCCAGTTGTCCAGTGTATCCAGCGCGTCCAGCAGTTCTTCGGAATAGTCCGAGATTTTGAAGAACCACTGCGTCAACTCACGACGTTCGACCAAAGCACCCGATCGCCAGCCGCGACCGTTTTCCACCTGTTCGTTGGCCAGAACGGTCATATCGACCGGATCCCAGTTCACCACGGCGTTTTTGCGATACACCAAGCCAGCTTCAAGCATGTCCAGGAACAAAGCCTGCTGCTGGCCATAGTATTCGGGATCACAAGTGGCGAATTCACGTGACCAGTCGATCGAGAAGCCCAGAGGCTTCATCTGTCCGCGCATGTCGGCGATATTGCCATAGGTCCAATCCTTGGGGTGGCCGCCAATGGCCATCGCCGCGTTTTCTGCAGGCATCCCGAAGGCATCCCATCCCATCGGGTGCAGCACGTTGTGGCCGGTTGCCAGCTTGTGCCGCGCGATCACATCGCCCATCGTGTAGTTGCGCACATGTCCCATGTGGATGCGCCCCGACGGATAGGGGAACATCTCTAGCACATAGTATTTCGGCTTGTCGGCCTTGTGGTTGGCGGTGAAAATCCCGGCCTTGTCCCAGGCCTTCTGCCATTTTGCTTCGATTTCGTTGGCCGAGTAGCGCGACATCGTGCGGTCCTTCGTGAATGAAAACGCCGGGTCAGAGCCCGGCGTGGTAATATTGTGAATTTCAGCGGGATGCTAGAACTTGTTGTCGGCAATCCGCAACTGGCGCGCGCGGGACAGAATCGCGTCCTCGACAGCCCGCGTGGTTGCGGCATTAACGGGAGCGCCTCCGTTGGTTTGCAGGGACACAGAAAGCGACCGCGCCTCAAGCGCCGGATCGCTGATGTGAACTGTTGCCCGGTACTGCCGTCCACCGCCCGGTGGTCTGCCGTAACCCGTTACAATCACGCCGGTAAACGGATCAACCTCCTGCACGGGCAGGAAATTCAGCACGTCCAGCGAGGCTGCCCACAGATACCGGTTCACCTGCGTGACCTGTTCCGAGTTGTTGGGGCCGAACACGTCCCAGATGGTCGATCGATTCGGATCATTCAGCTCACGCTCGTCCGAATTGGCCCCATCCGAGCTGAGCGCACTGGCATCTCCGGGCGGCGGCCGACCGCAGGCTGAAACGGTCGCCATCGCAAAAATCAAACCCAGAATCGTCAGCAGGCGCATCGTCGGCAGGTCCTGTGTCACTTGTTGTATGTCGTCGGGGGATACTCCTAGACAAGGACCCGTTCAGCAACAACCCTATTCTTTACATATGTGCGTGAGGAAACAGGCGGATATGCGCCAAAAATGACTGTGACATCCTTGCACCAATCTAAGCCGAATGACGGCAAGGCGTTTATGCCGAACTTGCGCCAAGGGGGCAAAACAAGCGAAACGATGACCGTGCTGAGACATGTGCCTTACATGTTTCGAGTAAAAAATGTTTGAAACCGAGGGAAACAAGATGAAAAAAGTTCTCTTCGCATCGACCGCACTGATTGCAACCGCAAGTGTTGCAGCGGCCGAAGTAAAGTTCAGCGGTTATGGCCGCTTTGGTATTGGATACCTGGAAGACCGCACCGGTACCGTTGACACCGTGTCTGACTTCACAGACTCGACTGTTACCGCATCCGCAAGCGGCGTTGACACCGACAGCGTTATCCTGGTCTCGCGTTTCCGTCTGAACATCGACGCAAACGTTGAAACCGACGGCGGTGTCGAGTTCTCGACTCGTGTTCGTATGCAGGCTGACGAAAACGCCGGCAACGGCGAAGCAGGTTCGGCTGGTCTGAACGGCGCGCGTTTCTCGGTCATCTACGGTGGTCTGCGTGTTGACGCGGGCAACGTTTCGGGTGCGTTCGACAACTTGGCGAACTACTACGGTAACGAGCCTGGCCTGGAAAACTTCATCGGCCAGTACTCGGGCGTTGACTACGGCTTCCTGGGCTACTCTTCGACCGGTTCGGGCGCAAACGCCGTGTTCTTCCAGTACGCAGTTGGCGACTTCGCGTTCGGCGCGTCTTATGACCAGCGCACGCTTGCAAACACAGCAACTGCTGGTTCCAGCACCACCGACGCGGACCGTTGGGACCTGAGCCTGACCTACACCTTCGGCAACATCACCGCAGCTGTTGCTTACGGTGAAACCGACGGCGTTGGCACCCTGGACAAAGAGAGCCTGGCTGTTCTGACTCTGGGCGCCGACTTCGGCGACTTCTCGGGCACGCTGTTTGTTGCTGACGATGACGTCAACAACGACGACCGTAGCGGTACCGCATACGGTCTGTCGGCTGCCTACAACCTGGGTGCGGCGACCACTCTGACCTTCGCTTACGGTGACGGTTCGGAAGACGACGACAACCAGCAGTACGGTATCGGCGCCATCTACGACCTGGGCGGCGGTGCATCGCTGCGCGGTGGTGTAGGCCGCCAGAAGCGTAGCGGCGACGGCCAAGTCCGCGCTGACTTTGGTGCTCAGTTCAACTTCTAAGTTGATCTGAACCACAAGGTTCAAGGGCAGGTCTTCGGACCTGCCCTTTTCTTTTGCCGCGACTTGGTGTTTTCCTGCGGCAAACATCACATGAGAGACGACATGCCCCTGCAGGACATCACCGACCGTATTGCTAAGGCAGAAAAGGCCGCGGGCCGCGCGGCGGGCGCGGTAAAGCTGATCGCTGTGTCCAAGGTTCAGCCAAATGCGCGGGTCGAGGCGGTGCTGCAACAAGGTCACCGTTGTTTCGGCGAAAACCGCGTGCAAGAGGCCGCCGGGAAATGGCCCGACTTCAAATCCCGGTTTTCGGGGATCGACCTGCATCTGATCGGCCCGCTGCAAACCAACAAGGCGCGGCAAGCGATGGAACTGTGCGATGCGATCCATTCCGTTGACCGCCCGAAACTGGCAAAAACGCTGGCGCGGATGGCGCAAGAGGTTGGGTCGTGCCCGGATCTGTTCATTCAGGTCAATACCGGTGAGGAAGCGCAGAAAGCCGGTGTCATGCCCGCCGACGCGGATGGGTTTGTCACGGAATGCCGGGCGCTTGACCTGCCTGTGAAAGGCCTGATGTGCATTCCGCCGGTCGACGAAGAACCCGCTTTGCACTTTGCCCTGCTTGCCAAGATCGCCACGCGCAATGGATTGGACGGCCTGTCCATGGGCATGAGCAGCGATTTTGAGACCGCCATCGCCTTGGGCGCGACCCATATCCGGGTCGGTTCGGCCATTTTCGGAGAGCGGGTCAGGCCGGAGGAATAATCAGCCGCGTTCCCGGCAAAACCCGGCGCGCAATCCAGTGCAGGTGATCGCGCCGAAAGGCCACGCAGCCCTCGGTCGGATAGCCTGGACGACGCCATTGATGCAGGAAAATCGCTGATCCTTTGCCCGGCACCGCATTGGGCCAGTTCCAATCTGTCAGCAATACCACATTATAAAGTGGGTCGGCGCGGCGCAAACTCTCGTGGCTGCCACAATAGGGGCTCTGCACCGGCTGGTTGTAAGCTGCGTCGGCAGGATCGTCCGACCACAAATCCCAAGGGCCAATCGCGCGCGCCCACGGAACGGGCCGCACCACTCGGTCAGGGCGATACAGTAGGCCCACTATGCGGTGTGCACCGGTTGGCGTGGCTCCGTCACCCTCGCGTTTGTCGTTGCTAAGGCCGCCTTTGCCGATTACGCAAGGAAACACACGGCCCCAAAACCGGACGCCGCGCGGTGTCAGGACCAGATCGGCTGGTGTCACAGCAGATGACCTGACTTGGCGGCTTTTGTCGCCAGATACCCGCGATTATGCGCTGTTTCACCAACTTTGAGGGGGACGCGCTCGGTCACGGCGATGCCCGTCTTTTCCATCATCGCAATTTTGGCGGGGTTGTTGGTCAGCAGGCGAACCGAGTTAAAGCCCAGCGATTTCAGGATGTCCGAGCCAAGGCGAAAATCTCGCTCATCATCCTCAAAGCCGAGGCGATGGTTGGCTTCGACCGTGTCAAACCCTTGATCCTGAAGGAAATAGGCGCGCATCTTGTTGGCCAGCCCAATCCCGCGCCCTTCCTGATTAAGGTAAAGTAACACGCCCGACCCTTCGGCCCCCATCTGCGCCAGCGCGCCGCGCAACTGCGGGCCGCAATCACATTTCAGGCTGCCCATCAGGTCTCCGGTGAAACAGGCCGAATGCAGCCGGGCCAGAACCGGTTTGTCCCGGTCAGGACGGCCGATTTCGACCGCATAATGCTCTTCGCCTCCGTCTTCGGGGCGGAACACATGCAGCCGCCCGGCCTCGGACACTTCCATCGGCAAGCGCGCCGCGACAATGGGATGCAGGGCGCTGCGGTCGGTCAGATGCGGTGCGGCAAGTGTGTGATCGATACAGGTCAGGCCGTGGTCCAGCGCAAATTGCCGCCCTTCGGGGACCGGCACAACAACCGCCGCAGGCAGCAGCCGCGCGGATTTGGCCAAAGCGATGGCGACACGATGCAGGTTCGCGCCGCCTTGCCGTTCCGAGGCCAGCGGGCCTTTCATCGGAGCGTTCAGATCGTCGGACGGATCGGCCACGGCCTGCACCCAGGCGTGATCGGCATCTGCGGGAATGGTGATACGCGCCAGATCGCCATCATAGGCGCGCGCCTTCAGTGTTTCGGCCCGCCGCACCGTGATTGCCACCACCGGGTTACCGCCAAGGCTGCGCAAATCCGCCAGCCGTTGCGGGCTGAGCGTTTCTGATGCCAGAGCAAGAACACCGGTTCCGGTGTCATCGGTCAGCACGACCGGAACGCCCATGCGCAAGTCGGCACGCGCACGCGCCAGCAATTCGGTGATGTCGGGAATAAGACTCATGCATGTTACCCTGTAACGTCCGGCCCATTTCCTAGCCTGATATTTGAGAAATGTGAAACAATTCCTCCGCATCAGACACGAGGGCGTGAGAGGATTGCAGCAAACCTTGTTGATTGCATCTTTCACACGCAAGTGGTGGAAAAGGCTTAGGAGGACCGGATATGGCACAGCTTAAGAAAATCCTGCTCGTGGATGACGACGAGGATCTGCGCGAGGCGCTGAGTGAGCAGCTTGTGATGACCGAAGACTTTGACGTGTTCGAAGCATCAGACGGGTCGTCCGCGATGGAGCGTGCGCGCGAAGCGATCTATGATCTGGTCATTCTGGACGTCGGCCTGCCAGATACGGACGGGCGCGAGCTGTGCCGCCTGATGCGCAAGCAGGGTGTCAAAAGCCCGATCCTGATGCTGACCGGTCACGACAGCGATGCCGACACGATCCTGGGCCTGGATGCCGGTGCCAATGACTATGTGCCCAAGCCTTTCAAATTCCCGGTTCTTCTGGCCCGGATCCGTGCCCAGCTGCGCCAGCACGAACAATCCGAAGACGCCGTTTTTGTGCTTGGTCCCTACACGTTCAAACCGGCCATGAAGATGCTGATGACCGAGGATGACCGCAAGATCCGCCTGACCGAGAAAGAGACGAACATTCTCAAGTTCCTCTATCGTTCGACCGATGGCGTTGTTGCGCGTGACGTGCTGTTGCACGAGGTCTGGGGATACAACGCAGGTGTGACGACCCACACGTTGGAAACTCACATTTATCGCCTGCGCCAGAAGATCGAACCCGATCCGTCGAATGCACGCCTTTTGGTCACAGAATCGGGCGGATATCGCTTGGTGTCTTGATCCGGTGTGGATTGACACAGATCAAAGTGATACCCTGAAGACATATTTAGGTTACTCCCAACCCGCGCATGTCCGGGTCATGACATGCACCTCCCTGTTGGACTGCCGGGCCTGATGGCCCGGCTTTTTTTTGCGCCGCTCGATTTCCGACAGGGCAGCGGTGATTGCGCCTTGAAGTTTGTTCATGTAATGTTCTCATCATTGCCGAGATAAGGGAGAAGGGCGATGATAGATGGAAGCTGCCTGTGCGGAGCGGTCAAATTCCAATTGATCCGCGAGCCGACGGTCATGGGTACATGTCATTGTTCACGTTGCAGAAAAGCCGGGGCCAGCACTGTTGTGTTCGTCAAAAAAGAGGATTTGCAGTGGGTGTCAGGCCAAGACATGGTCGCGACGCACCAACCTGCCGCGCCCTATAAATATGGCCGGTGTTTCTGCCGGAAATGCGGAACATCGCTGGGTGAGATTTTGGCGGATGCTGACAGCTTTCCTATTGCGGCGAATGCGCTGGACACTCCGTTTGATCTAAAAGTTCAGTTTCACGAACATGTTGGTGAAAAACCGGGTTGGTACGACATCAGCGATGACGCTCCTCAATCCGAAGGACACCCGCAATAACGATTTCATTTCAGATGGCGCCCGGCCAGACGCCGCGCTAGGGTGCGCCCACCGCGACATAGAAAGCACAGATCATGCCGTTTACCCTTGCCACCTGGAACATCAACTCGGTCCGCCTTCGCGAGCCTATCGTACTGAAATTGCTGCAGGAAGAAGGACCTGATGTGTTGTGTTTGCAGGAATGTAAATCGCCTGTTGAGAAGATTCCGACCGATGGGTTTGCCGAATTGGGCTACACCCACATGATCGCGCGCGGGCAAAAAGGATACAACGGTGTCGCTATCCTGTCGCGCATCCCGATGGAGGAGGTCGGCGACAAGGATTTTGCCGGTCTGGGCCACGCCCGCCACATAGCCGGACGGCTGGAAAATGGCGTGACGATCCAGAATTTCTATGTCCCGGCAGGTGGCGATATTCCGGACCGCGAAAAGAATGAGAAATTCGGACAGAAGCTCGATTATCTGACCGATATGCGCGACTGGTTCCATGCTGAAAAGCCCGAGAAATCCATTCTGGTGGGTGATCTGAACATCGCCCCGCGCGAAGATGATGTATGGTCGCACAAACAACTTCTCAAAGTCGTCTCACATACTCCGATTGAGGTCGAACATCTGGCCGAGACCCAGGATGCAGGTGGCTGGGTCGATGTCACCCGTCAGGATATCCCAGACGGTCAGCTTTACAGCTGGTGGTCCTATCGCGCCCGTGATTGGGATGCCGCCGACAAGGGACGCAGGCTGGATCACGTCTGGGCCACACCCGATATCTCGAACGCGGGTCATTCCAGCCGCATCCTGCGCGATGCCCGCGGATGGGAGAAACCCAGCGACCACGCCCCGGTTTTTGCGACATTCGACCTGTGATTGCGCAACTCTGCCCTTGGTTTCCGCCGCGTGTGACGGCATATAAGGCGCAAGTTCGAACCGGAGACGAGATGCCATGGACCTGCTGAACACTGCTGCCAGCCCCGCTGCGACCGACCTGATCAAGGACGGCTCTGAGGCCACTTTCATGGCCGATGTGATCGAGGCGTCGCAGGAGGTCCCGATTATCGTCGATTTCTGGGCCCCGTGGTGTGGCCCGTGCAAAACGCTTGGCCCGCTGCTGGAAGAGGCCGTGACGGCCGCCAAGGGTGCGGTGAAGATGGTCAAGATCAACGTGGACGAGGCACAGATGATCGCCTCGCAGATGCGTATTCAATCCATCCCGACCGTCTATGCCTTTTTCAAGGGCCAGCCGGTGGACGGGTTTCAGGGGGCCGTTCCGGGCTCTGAGATCAAGGCTTTTGTCGACCGGGTGATCGAAGCCGGTGGTGGCGAAAGCCCGGGTGGCCAATTGGATGAGGCCGTGCAGGCCGCCGAGGATATGTTGGCCGAAGGTGCTGCGGTTGATGCCGCACAGACCTTTGCCGCCATTCTGGGCGAAGACCCGAACCACGCGGCGGCCTATGGCGGGTTGGTGCGCGCGCATATCGCGTCCGGTGATCTGGATCAGGCCGAGGCGATTTTGAACGGTGCCCCTGCCGAGATTTCAACATCGGCCGAGGTCGAAGCGGCCCACGCGCAATTGGAATTGGCGAAACAAGCGGCGGATGCCGGCCCGGTTGCCGAACTGACCGCCGCCGTCGAGGCCGAGCCTGACAACCATCAGGCGCGGTTCGATCTGGCGCAGGCGTTGCATGCCAATGGCGATGTGGAAGAGGCCGTCGCACAGTTGCTGGAGCTTTTCCGCCGGGATCGCGAATGGAATGACGGCGCAGCCAAGACGCAGTTGTTCACGATCTTCGATGCGCTCAAGCCCAATGATCCCATTGTGTTGAACGGGCGCCGCAAACTCAGCTCGATGATATTTGCCTAATTTCTGAACAGAGCTAGAGTCGGGTACATGTTCCACCCCGCCGATCTGCCGGAAACGGTATCCGTTTTTCCCCTGCCCGGCGCGCTGCTACTGCCACGCGCGCGCCTGCCGCTGAATATCTTCGAGCCGCGCTATCTGCAGATGTTCGAGGATTCTCTGAAGACACCCGAACGCCTGATCGGCATGGTGCAGCCCAATACCTGTCAGGGCGATGAGACCAAGTTGCATCAGATCGGCTGCGCCGGGCGCGTCACCCAGTTTTCTGAAACCGAGGACGGGCGGTATATGATCACGCTGACCGGGATTTCGCGGTTCCGGGTCACCACCGAACTGGACAGTTTCACACCCTATCGGCGCTGCGCGGTGTCGTGGACCGGGTTTGACCGCGATCTCGGCAAGGCGGAAACGGACGATGCCTTTGATCGCAACCGGTTCCTCGACCTGCTGGAGCGTTTCTTTTCCTCACGTTCCCTGTCAACCGATTGGGAAACCATGAAAGATGCGGATGATGAGTTGCTGGTCAACTCACTGTCGATGCTTCTGGATTTCGAGGCCGAGGAAAAACAGGCTTTGCTGGAGGCCCCGTGTTTGCGCACGCGCCGCGAAACGCTTGTGACATTGATCGAATTTGCCATGCGCGGTGGAATGGGTGAGGAACAAATGCAATGACCGAACACGCTTTTGACCGCCACATGCTTGAGGCGCTGATCTGTCCGCAGACGCATACGACCCTGCACTATGACGCCGAAAAACAGGAGTTGGTGTCTAAAGCAGCGGGTCTGGCCTTTCCGATCCGCAACGGCATACCGGTGATGCTGGTGGATGAGGCGCGTCAGTTGGACTGAGCGTTTTCGGGAACGCGGCACGGTCAATCCCCGGCGTGCGGCGCGCGGTCGGGAGATGGTTAAAAAGCCGCTTTAAATCGCGCGGCCCTGCAGCAGCTTTGGCAGATCGCCGGTCAACCCGGCCGCTTCGCGGACAAAGCCGCGCCGTAAGCCCGGCAACGACCCGACAATTCCCATTCCGATATCACGCCCGACACGTAGCAGCGGATTGTCGTTGGAAAACAGTTTGTTGAACACATCCGTCGCCATCGCCAAGGCAGCTGTGTCGAACCGCCGCCACTGCTGATAGCGTTCCAGAACCTGGACAGAACCGAAATCCTCTCCGCGTCGTCCGGCCAGCGTCAGCACTTCGGCCAAGGCACCGACGTCGCGCAAGCCCGCGTTGAGCCCTTGCCCGGCGATCGGATGCATTCCATGCGCCGCATCTCCGACCAGCGCCAGACGCGGGCCGATGAAGGAATTGGCGATGGTCAGGTTCAGCGGATAGGTGAAGCGATCACCCTGCAGGCGGAAGTCGCCCAGAAAATCGCCAAATCTGGGGCGCAGGATCTGCAGGTAATCGGCCTCGGGCAGGGTGTTGATGCGCGCGGCCATTTCACTCCGCTCGCTCCAGACGATAGAACTGCGATTTCCGGTCAGGGGCAAAATCGCAAGGGGGCCCGGTGGCATGAAAAACTGGTGCGCAATACCGTGATGCGGCAGGTCATGCTCAATCGCGCAAACCAGCGCGGTCTGGCCATAATCCCAACCGCTGCGCTTGATCCCAGCGCGCGCGGCCGTGCCGCTGCGTCGGCCATCGCACCCGACCAACAGACCTCCGGTCAACACTGTCCCATCGTCCAGCGTCAGGTTCACGCTCGTCGCATCGCAGTCTTGCGCCACCACGGTTCGACCACTGATATGGGTGATCGCCTTTTCTTCGGCTATGGCGTCCAGAAAGGCACGGCGAAGGTGGCGATCTTCGACCATGAAGCCCATCGGCCCCTCTTCGATCTCGGCGTGGTCGAAATGCATGAAGAACGGCGACGGGCCTGCACCCGCATGGCCATCGGTCACCTTGATTTCGAGCATCGGCTGAGCGTTGTCTGCCACCCGCTCCCATACACCAATCGTGTCCAGCAGACGTTGCGAGGCCAAGGCCAGCGCATAGGCCCGTCCGTCAAAGGCAGCGTTCTTGCGCACGGTCTCGGCAAAGGCGTCAATCACGGTGACGGAATGCCCCGTCTGGGCCAGAGCCAGCGCCAAAGCCGGGCCGTTCAGGCCGCCGCCCACGATCAGGATATCGGGTTTGTGTTCCATGCCCCGCACTATGCGCGCCCTTTCGGGATTGTCCATGTGCGGTCCTGTCGCTACCGTCCCCGCAACGCATATCTTCAGGAGGGGCAGGGATGCAGGATTGGCTGACCATGACCGCATGTGATCTGGGTCGGGGGATTGGCATGGGACAGATCGACCCGGTGGACCTGACCGAGACCTATCTGTCCGCCATCGACACGCACCCGCATCGTGACCGCATCTACGCCCGTGTCACCCATGATCGCGCCCGCGCCGAGGCCAAAGCAGCGCAGATCCGCGCCAATCAGGGCCTGCGCCGATCCTTGCTGGACGGGGTGCCAATCAGCTGGAAGGACCTGTTCGACACCGCCGGAATCGTAACCGAAGCCGGATCGGCGCTGCTGCGAGGTCGCGTACCCGAAGCCGACGCGGTGGTTCTGCGAAATGCTACAGAGATGGGAACGGTTTGTCTGGGCAAAACCCATATGAGCGAACTGGCCTTTTCTGGATTGGGTTTGAACCCAATCACGGCAACCCCACCCTGCATCGACGACGAAGGGGCGGTTCCCGGTGGCTCGTCCTCGGGCGCTGCGGCCTCGGTCGCGTGGGGGTTGGCTGCTTGCGGGATCGGCTCAGACACGGGTGGATCGGTGCGTATCCCGTCGGCCTGGAACAACCTGGTGGGGTTGAAAACCACAGCCGGGCGGATCAGCCTGGAGGGCACAGTGCCCTTGTGTCTGAAATTTGACACCGTGGGGCCGCTGGCACGATCGGTGGAAGATGCGGCCCACATGCTTGCATTGCTGGAGGGTGGAACGCCTGCGGATTTGCGCGGGGCCAGCCTGAAAGGGCGTAGATTTGCCGATCTGCAAAATATCGCCAAAGATGACCTGCGTGATGCACCCGGCAAAGCCTATGAAAATGCGTTGGCGCGTATTCGCGATGCCGGGGCCGAGATCGTGCCCTTGAACGTGCCGGAGCTTGAGGAAGCTATGGGCCTGTCCGGCGTGCTATATACCACCGAAGCCTATGGGCTCTGGCGCGACGTGATCGAGGCCAATCCGGACGCGATGTATCCGGAAATTCTCAAACGGTTTCGGATCGGTAAAGGGTTTTCCGGCCCGGATTACGTGGCCGCCTGGGCCAAGCTTGAAGCCTGCCGGAGTGCGTGGGACGCCGCGACCGCCGGTTTTGATGCAGTTCTTGCCCCAACCGCACCGATACTGCCGCCGAATCTGGATCGGCTGATGAATGATCACGACTATTACGTCACTGAAAACCTGCTGTCGCTGCGCAATACGAGGATCGGCAATCTGATGGGGCTGGCCGCCTTAACCTTGCCCACCGGAACGCCCGGTTGCGGGGTGATGATGTTCGGCCATCCGAACTCGGAAGAGACCCTGTTGCGATTGGGCTCAGCCGCCGAGGCCGCTTTGGCCTGAATGCCACAATCCCCTGATTCGGCACCGCTTTGTCTGGACGAAGCGCGGCGCGGTCTGTAACCTGCTGGAAAACGGGGCGGTATGATCCCGATATTGAGGCAGTAGTTATGAATTTCCCCGAGCGGTTTTCGGACCTACCGGAATATGCATTCCCGCGTCTGCGTACCTTGTTGGATCATCACCAACCAGGCGGAGAGGTCATTCACATGACCATCGGCGCGCCGATGCATGATTTCCCCGCCTGGGTTACGGATGTCATCACCGAAAATGCCGCTGGATTTCAGGGCTATCCGCCCAACGAAGGTTCGCCCGAACTGCGCGGTGCGATCACCGATTGGATCAAGCGCCGTTACGGCGTCGCGATGGACCCCGACACCAACGTGATGGCCCTGAACGGCACGCGTGAGGGGCTTTACAACGCGGCTATGGCGCTCTGCCCCGAGCAGAAGAATGGCCAGAAGCCGGTTATCCTGTGCCCCAACCCGTTTTATCAGGTTTATATGGTGGCCTCGATCTCGGTCGCAGCCGAACCGGTTTTTGTGCCTGCAACCGCCGCCACGGGCCACCTGCCCGACTATGCCGGCCTGCCCGAGGATGTGCTGAATCGCACGGTCGCGGCCTATATCTGTTCGCCCGCCAACCCGCAGGGCGCGGTCGCATCGCGCGACTATTGGGCTGAGCTGATCCAACTGGCCGAGAAATACGATTTCCGCATCTTTGCTGACGAATGCTATTCGGAAATTTACCGAGATGAAGCCCCGACAGGGGCCCTGACGGTCGCGCAGGAGATGGGCGCCGATCCGGAACGGGTGGTTCTGTTCAACTCGCTGTCGAAACGGTCGAACTTGGCAGGGCTGCGTTCGGGTCTGATTGCCGGTGGGCCGGAAACGATCAAGCGTGTCAGGCAGTTGCGCAACTATGCGGGCGCGCCCTTGCCCCTGCCTTTGCAGGTGGCGGCGGCGAAAGTTTGGGCGGATGAGGCGCATGTCGCCCAGAACCGTGCGCTTTATCAGGAAAAATACGCTATCGCGGATGAGATCTTCGGCAATGTGCAGGGCTACATGTCGCCTGAGGCCGGGTTTTTCCTGTGGTTGCCGGTCGAAAACGGCGAAGAGACCGCATTGAAGCTGTGGCAGGAAACCGGGGTGCGAGTCCTGCCGGGGGCTTATCTTTCTCAGGGTGATCCGGGGCATAACCCGGGCGCGCAATTTATCCGGGCCGCTTTGGTGGCCCCAAAAACAGAGTTGCAGCGCGGGCTTATGACGCTCCGCGACTGCATCTATTCGTGAGGTACGAGGGCAAAATGGCATCATTGAACGCGCGCAACCGCGATCCGTTACTGGACAGCACAACGCAAGCCGCCATCGAACGGCGCAGCAAGGAGTTGATCGGACTTGCTTTGATCTTGTTGGGATGTGCTGCCGCCGCGATGATCTGGTCCTATACGCCTGATGATCCGAACTGGATGGTTTCGACAGACGCGCCGGTGCAGAACTGGATGGGACGGGTTGGTGCCTCGATCGCGGCACCCTTGTTCATGATCGTCGGCTGGGGCAGCTGGAGCATTGCGTTGGTCCTGATCGGCTGGGGCGTTCGCTTTGCCGGGCATTTCGGCGAAGACCGCGCGATTGCCCGCCTGATCTTCGCGCCGATCTGGATTGCCATTGTCTCGGTCTACGCAGCGACGTTGGTGCCGGGTGAAGCGTGGCGGACAACCCACAGCTTTGGTCTAGGTGGGCTGTTCGGCGACACGGTCATGGGCGCATTGCTGACGCTGCTGCCGATTTCGTCACACTTCATGGTCAAGCTGATGTCGCTGGCCATGGCCGTGGGAATGTTGGCCCTTGGTGTCTTTGTGCTGGGCTTCACGAAGCAGGATGTTCGCAAAGGGGTGCGCGCTTTTCTTTTGGGACTGGTGGTGTCCTACGACATGTTGATGAACCTGCTGGGTCGCGGCGCTGTTGCCACCGCGCAGGCTGCACGAGACCGTCGTACAAGATGGGAAGACCGCAAGGCCGCGCGTATCGAACCCGCACTCGATGACGCGCTCGCCTATGCAGACCCGGTTTTTGAGGAAGAGCCAGAGGAAGTTGATGAGCCCGCCAAATCCGGCTTGCTGTCGCGTATTCCGGATCTGATCCGCCGCCCGGACCCGATGCCCGAACCTGAGCTGATCGACCGCGAGCCAGTCACAGGATTCGACGAGATGCCAGGCGAGGATCGCATCAAGTCCAAGATTTCCGCCGCAGTCCGCAACCGTAAGGTTTCGGCTGGTGAGATAGAGCCTGAACCCGATCCCAGCCTTCCGCTGACAAAAGGGCGCGGCAGGGGGCCGGATCCACTGATCCTGAATGCGGGGACGGGCGAATTGCCGCCGGAACCGCCTGTGACATCCGCAGGATTGCCGCCCGAGCCAGTGTTAAGTGCTCAGTCCGACCCCGCTTGGCAAGAGCCTTTGCATCAGAACTTAGCGCCCGAACCGGATTACGATGATGCGGTTTTTGAAGATACTCCAGAGCCTGCGCAACAGGCACGCCCAGCGATGAAAATTCCGGTCGCCGAGCCCCGCAAGCCTGTCGTTGCCCAGCCTGTACGCCGCACACCACCGCCATCGCGCCGCGCTCAGGCTGAGGCGCAGCCTGCTTTGTCCTTTGAGGAACGGCATTCAGACTTTGAGCTGCCTCCGCTTGGGTTGCTGTCCAACCCGGCCAGTATCCAGCGTCACCACCTGAGTGATGAGGCGCTAGAGGAAAACGCACGGATGCTGGAAAACGTGCTGGATGACTATGGCGTCAAAGGTGAGATCGTTAGTGTTCGCCCTGGTCCTGTGGTCACCATGTACGAATTGGAGCCTGCACCGGGCCTGAAAGCCAGTCGTGTGATCGGTCTGGCCGACGACATTGCACGCTCAATGTCTGCGCTTTCCGCGCGGGTATCTACCCTGCCGGGCCGTTCGGTCATTGGCATCGAACTGCCCAACGAAAACCGTGAGATGGTGGTGTTGCGCGAAATCCTTGCCAGCCGGGATTTCGGTGATGGCAATCACGCACTGCCCCTGGCTTTGGGTAAGGATATCGGTGGCGAATCCGTTGTGGCGAACCTGGCCAAGATGCCTCACCTGCTGATCGCGGGTACCACTGGTTCGGGCAAATCGGTGGCGATCAACACGATGATCCTGTCGCTGCTCTATAAGCTGACGCCGGATGAATGCCGCCTGATCATGATCGACCCCAAGATGCTGGAACTCAGCGTCTATGACGGTATCCCGCATCTGCTTTCACCTGTTGTGACCGATCCGAAAAAGGCTGTTGTGGCTTTGAAATGGGTCGTGGGCGAGATGGAGGATCGCTATCGCAAGATGTCCAAAATGGGCGTGCGAAACATAGCCGGCTACAACGGTCGCGTGAAGGATGCGCTGGCCAAGGGTGAGATGTTCAGCCGCACCGTCCAGACGGGCTTTGACGATGAAACCGGCGAACCGATGTTCGAGACCGAGGAATTCGCCCCCGAAGCAATGCCCTATATCGTCGTCATCGTCGATGAGATGGCCGACTTAATGATGGTCGCTGGCAAAGAGATCGAGGCTTGTATCCAGCGTCTGGCACAGATGGCGCGGGCCTCGGGTATTCACCTGATCATGGCGACGCAGCGGCCTTCGGTTGATGTCATCACCGGGACGATCAAGGCGAACTTCCCGACCCGGATCTCGTTCCAAGTGACCTCAAAAGTCGACAGCCGCACCATTTTGGGCGAGATGGGCGCTGAGCAACTGCTGGGGCAGGGCGACATGCTCTATATGGCGGGCGGCGCCAAAATCACCCGCTGCCACGGCCCGTTCGTCTCGGATGAAGAGGTCGAGGAAATCGTCAACCACCTGAAACAGTTCGGCCCGCCGGAGTATGTTGGCACCGTTCTGGAAGGTCCCGCAGAAGACAAGGCTGACAATATTGATGCGGTTCTGGGCTTGAACACGGGCGGCAATACGAACGGAGAGGACGCCCTTTATGATCAGGCGGTGGCGATCGTGATCAAGGATCGCAAATGCTCGACCTCGTATATCCAGCGGAAACTTGCCATTGGCTACAACAAGGCTGCGCGGCTTGTTGAGCAGATGGAGGATGAAGGCGTTGTTTCGGCGGCAAATCATGTCGGAAAACGCGAAATCCTCGTTCCCGAGCAATAGGATATTTAATAACAAGGGCAGAACGCTTATCTGGGTCCCATGAAACAGATTGCTTTTGCCCTTGCTTTGACACTGGCCGCGCCTGCCGCATGGGCGGCGGAAAAACTGCCCTTGTCGCAAATCTCGAATTACCTGAACCAGATGACAACGGTTCAGACAACGTTTACGCAGGTCAATGATGATGGCTCGCTGAGCACGGGGAAGCTGTGGCTCGAACGGCCGGGTAAGATGCGGTTTGAGTATGATCCGCCCAACAGCGCCGTTGTTCTGGCGCGGGCCGGGACCGTTCAGATTTTCGACCCGAAATCGAACCAACCGCCCGAGCAATACCCGCTGAACCGCACACCCTTGTCATTGGTTCTGGCCCGAAACGTCAACCTGGGGCAGGCGAATATGGTCGTGGGGCACGAGTTTGACGGCACCGCAACAGTAGTAACGGCGCAAGATCCGAAAAACCCCGAGAGTGGCCGGATCGAGCTGCTGTTCACCGATGATCCGGTGGAGCTGCGCAAATGGGTGATCCATGACAACGCAGGGGGTCAAACCACGGTCCTGCTTGGACCGCTGGTTGAAGGAGACCGCGTGGACTCGAATGTGTTTTCCACGAGAACGCGGCTCGGGTCAGACAATCGCTGACCCGAAACCAGCTTAGTAGCGGCAATTCGCCAATTGCGCCTGATACAGCTGCGCGCGGGCATCCACGTCATTGGCCACATTCAACAACCAGGACTTCCGATTGTGACTGCCGCGTGCAAAACCGGTGTGACCTTCGTGATAGGCCAGATACTGGTTGCGCGTGTCGGCGGGGTGGATGCCGTTACGCTCATAGGTTTTGTTCATGTACCAGCCGATGAAGTCCGACGCGTCGCGAATGCGATCCCGCTTGGCGCGGCGTTTGCCGGTGTCGCGCTGATACTCCTCCCACGTACCATCCAGGGCTTGGCTGAACCCGTAGGCGCTGCTTTGACGGCCCATGGGGATCACGCCCAAAACGTATTTGTGCGGGGTGCGTGCATCGTGGCGATAGCGGCTTTCCTGATAGATGGTCGCCATCTGAACGTGAACGGGGACGCCCCATTTCCGTTCGGTGCTTTTAAACGCTTTGATATAGTCTGGCCGTTCGCGCGCAATGCTGCACGCGTCATTCAGTCTGCTCGGTGGTTGCTTTGAGCCACCGCCACAGGATGCCAAAAGCAGCACCCCGAAGAGTACGAAAAGAATTCTGCTCATGTGCCTCGTGCCTTTTTTCGGCATTCTAGCGCAGATTGAGCTCTGAGGAAATCACAATCGTTACAGAATAATAGCTAGAATTAACGGCATCGCGGCCACTGACAGCAGCGTCGAGACCATCACAAGCCCGGCGACCGCGTCCCCGTCCGCATCATAGCGTTCGGCCAGCAGATACGAGGTCACGGCGACCGGCGCGCACATTTGAACGACCAGAACACCAAATGCCACTGAATCGAGGCCAAACAGTATCGCCAAGCACCAACCCAGCCCAAAGCAGACCAATAGTTTCAGCAGAGACAACCCTAAGGCCTGTTGCAGCTTCTGGGTTGTCAGACGCGCAATTGCGACCCCGACAGTGATTAGCATCAGCGGAACGGCCATCTGACCCAACAGGTCGAGCGTATTGGTCAAGAAGACCGGTGTTTCCCACCCGCGCCATAAGAACAGCGCGCCCAGAAGGGTTGCCCAGACCATTGGTTCGCGCAGCACTTTGCCGAACGCCCCCCGGCCAGCGACCAAATAGATGCCATAGGTGAACGAAAACAACGCCGTAACGGCCAGAAATATGACCGCATAACCCAAACCGGCCTGACCGAAGGCAAATATACAAAGCGGCAGTCCTAAGTTTCCCGTGTTGCCAAAGATCAAAGGGGACAGATAGGTTCGCTGCTCCAGTCCAGTCACTCGGACGTATATCCAGAACAGACCTGCCAGTATCACGTGCCCAGCGATCGCCGCCAACGTGAACAGCGTCAAATCGCCGCCGGGAATGTCGGTTTGCATCAGCGCGACAAAGATAAGGCTGGGAACGGCCAGTGTCACCCCAAGTCGGGTAACGAATTGCAATCTGTATTCAAATCCGAGCTTTACCCACAAAAACCCGATGCCAGCCAGCAGAAAAACTGGCGCCACGATTTCGAACACTGTCAGTATTAGGTTCACAGACTGTTTCCCCGATTTCTTGCGCAATGATTGGCTTTTTGGCCCGAAACGATGTAGTAAATGCTTTGGGGGCCGAAACAATGTTAAAGACGCAAGCCAAGTACCGCCTGGGCCAGGTGGTCCGTCATAAAAAACATCCCTTTCGAGGGGTGATTTTTGACGTGGATCCGGAATTCGCAAATTCCGAGGAATGGTATCAGGCCATTCCGGAAGACAGCCGCCCGATTAAGGATCAGCCGTTCTATCACCTTCTGGCAGAGAACGACCAATCCTTCTATGTTGCTTATGTTTCAGAACAAAATCTGATCGAGGACCAGTCGGGTGAGCCGGTAGACCATCCGGATATCCCCAACATGTTCGGTCCGTTTCAGGATGGGTCATACCCTCTGCACTTCCAATTGAACTGAATTTCGTTCGATCCGGATAAGTCCCGCGTTGTCGGTCAATATCCGAGCGCGCAACCGTCTTTTCTGGGATCGCTTGCGCCCTCCAATACCCCAGTGTCGAGTATCCGGATCGCTTGCGCTCCGCCTAAGGGTGTTTCCGGAGTTTCCAAAGTATGGCCTAAGTCGGCCAATTGTTGACGCACCTCGGCGGAATACCCGCGCTCGATTTTCAGTACACCGCCATCCGCAAAAGCTCGCGGCGCGTTCAGATTCTCTTGCAGGTCCATCCCGAAATCGACGATGTTTGAGACGAACCGGGCGTGGCCAGTCGGTTGATAGGCACCACCCATCACGCCGAACGGCATCAAAACGCGACCATTCTTCCTGAGCATTCCCGGGATGATCGTATGCATGGGCCGCTTGCGGGGGCCCAGCTCATTGGGGTGACCGGCCTCTAACGTGAAGCCAGCGCCGCGATTCTGGAGCAGGATTCCGAACTTCTCAGACGCTATTCCCGACCCAAAACCGTGAAATATCGAGTAGATTAGCGAAACCGCCATCCGGTCGCGGTCAACGACTGTGATATACACTGTGTCCTTGTGTACAGCTTCGGTTAATGGAGCCGCAGCAGGCATGGCACGGTTTGGATCAATCAGCTTGGCAAGGCTACGGGCCATTTCAGGGGCCAGGAATTGTTCCGTCTGGGCGGAATGATCGGGATCAGCGATAAAACGATTGCGCGCATCATAGGCCAGCTTGGTGGCTTCAGCCTCGATATGCGCCCGCTCTGCACCCCATGGGTCCATTGCCGAGATGTCAAACTGGCGCAGCATGTTCAGCAATAGAATGGCAGTCGCGCCTTGTCCATTCGGCGGATGTTCAAGCAATTCCGGGTCGCCATAGGTCCCAATCACCGGGCTGGTTGCATCGCACTTCGTGTCGACAAAATCCTGTGCCGTATGCCTGCCGCCCATATTGGTCAGAACCGAGATCATGTCTTCGGCAACTTCTCCGGAATAAAACGCGTCGCGCCCATCCTTCGCAATCCGCCGCAAAACTTCGGCTTGCCCCGGAGCCCGAAAGATCTGTCCGGTTTCCAGCGCGCGGTTATTCTGCAGATAGTGCCTGCGCGCCGCGCCCTGCAGGGTCCGCGCGCCACTCGCCCAATCGAACGCCACGCGGGGTGCGACGGGCACTCCGGCTTCGGCATAGTGGATCGCAGGCTGAAGGATCGCGTCCATCCCCAATGTGCCTTCGGTCTGCGCAAGATGGCAAAACGCATCCACCGCACCTGGTATAGTAACCGCATCTGGGCTGTTGACTGGAATGGCGTGCAATCCGTTTGCGCGCAAGGCCTCGGCGTCGGTCGCCGCAGGCGCCCGGCCCGAACCGTTCAGCGCCTGGACCTCATCCTCTCCGGCCCGGTTGAACAGGACAAAGCAGTCGCCGCCAAGGCCGGTCATCTGAGGTTCGCAAATGCCCAGCAAAACGGCACCGGCGATTGCGGCATCCATAGCGTTGCCGCCCTGCTGCAGAATATCCAATGCGGTTTTGGCGGCCAGCGGGTGCGACGTTGCGCACATTCCTTCCGTCGTCAGGACTTCGGATCGGCCGGGTTTATGCAAGTCGCGCATGATGCTTCCTTCTGCTCAACAATGCTGAGACAGTAAGACGCCGTCGCGATTTGTCCAATAATATCAGGGTGAGGGAGGTCCTCGGCGCCGTTCACTGGGTGGGGGCTGTGACGTTCGACGCCGAGGGAAGCTATCTGAGCTACACCCTGTTTTTGACCGTCGTTTGAGGCACCACAATGGAGCGATCAGGGCCTTATTGTGGCAATTTTCAGATCAGGAGGCGTCGTCAAAGTTGAACCGCAAACACAAATAGTTGCGGCCTTCGGCGCGATTGTATCGAATTTCGCTCACCAGTTGCCGGATCAAAAACCACCCAAAACCCCCTTCCGGCAAGTCCGAACGCGCAGTATCGACGGCTGGCGGATTGCCGTCGGGGACGCGCAGGTCTGGCAACGGATTGCCCGTGTCCGAAATCAGGATTTCCAACACATCCTTACACAGATGGCACGCGACCTGAATGTCGGCAGCAGCGATGCCGGCATAGGCGTGTTCGACCACGTTGTTGATTGCCTCCGCCAGTGCGATTCTAACATCATCCCGCCGGTTCTCCGGCAGCCCTCGTGCGCTTAGCCCATCGCTGAGCGCTGCAATACCCAGACTGGCCTGAGCCTCGGTCGCCGGAAAGCTCAGCTCCAGGCAGTCGTTTTCACAATTGGGGGGCACGCAGTTTCACTCCCGCAGGTTGTCAGGCGACGTCGGCCGCTATTGCGTCGTCAAGGGATGTGAATAGTCGAAAAACAGTGTCCATCCGGGTCAGGCGAAACACCTTTTCCACGACCGGGTGAAGCCCCGCCAGATCAAGTTTTCGGTCATTCCCCAGTTGCTTCATCGATGCCACGATGGCCCCAAGGCCGCTTGAGTCGATAAATTCAACATTCGTCAGGTCCAACACGACCCTGCGCGCGCTATCCTCCGTTTCCGAGCGCATGTCGTCCTTGAACTGAATGGCCATCGCCGCATCAATGCGATTGCAGTGGACTGTTATGACCTGTGTTCCGTCGGTTGTGCTGCTGCTTAGCGCCATGGGCCATCGCCCTCCGATTCAAAATATCTCGTAGAAATACGCTAGACGGCAATTCTTACCATTCGGTATCCAGACAATGGAATTCCAAGGGAGGCGTCAAATGAACGAAGTGGTTATTGCGGGGGCGGCACGCACGCCGATGGGTGGGTTTCAGGGCATGTTCGACGGCGTAACTGCTGCAGAACTGGGTGGCGCTGCGATCCGTGCGGCTTTGCAAGGGGCTGGCACGGACACCGTGGATGAGGTGCTGATGGGGTGCGTTCTTCCTGCGGGTCAAGGGCAGGCTCCGGCCCGGCAGGCTGGGTTTGCGGCTGGTCTGGGCGAAGAGGTTCCGGCCACGACGTTGAACAAGATGTGTGGCTCGGGCATGAAGGCGGCAATGATCGCATTTGACCAGATCGCCCTGGGCCATACAGGCACGATGATCGCTGGCGGCATGGAGAGTATGACCAACGCCCCTTACCTGTTGCCAAAGATGCGCAGTGGGGCACGCATCGGGCACGGACAGGTTGTCGATCACATGTTTCTGGACGGGTTGGAAGACGCCTATGACAAAGGGCGCTTGATGGGCACCTTCGCCGAAGATTGCGCCGAAGCCTACCAGTTCACCCGCGAGGCCCAGGATGAATACGCTCTGAGGTCCTTGTCCAATGCGCTTGCTGCGCAAGAAAACGGCGCATTCGACGGCGAAATCACCGAAGTGACCGTTCAGACCCGGAAAGGCACCATGGTCTTAGCTGCGGATGAACAACCACAATCGGCGCGCCCGGACAAGATCCCGACCCTTAAGCCTGCCTTTCGCAAAGATGGGACAGTGACGGCTGCAAATTCGTCGTCGATCTCGGATGGGGCCGCTGCGCTGGTTCTTGCGTCTGCGAACGCAGCCGACGCAAAAGGTCTGACGGTCCGCGCGCGTGTTCTTGGCCATGCCAGCCACGCGCAGGCGCCGGGGCTGTTCACGACAGCGCCAGTCCCGGCAGCGCAAAAACTCTTGGCGCGCATAGGATGGGACAAGGAAGATGTGGACCTGTGGGAAGTGAACGAGGCTTTCGCCGTGGTCCCCATGGCCTTCATGCACGAGATGGGCCTGCCGCGCGACAAAGTGAACGTCAATGGCGGAGCCTGCGCGCTTGGCCACCCCATCGGCGCGTCCGGGGCGCGTATTATGGTGACTTTGCTGAATGCGCTGGAAAAGCGTGGCCTAAAGAAAGGCGTCGCGGCCATCTGCATTGGCGGCGGCGAAGGCACGGCAATCGCGATCGAACGGGTTTGACGCTTCGGCTATTTCGAAATACTTCGGGGGTCTCGGGGGCAGCGCCCCCGCCCACCTTACCGTAAGCTGAAATCATGGCCCTCGACTACGACACGCTCGCCAAGACCATTTCCTCACTGACCGAGGGAGAAACGGATCAGGTCGCCCTCATGGCGACGATTGCGTGTGAGGTGCACCATGCCGATGACCGTTTCGACTGGACCGGGTTCTATCGCGTTACCGAGCCCGGCCTGCTGAAGATCGGCCCGTATCAGGGTGGTCACGGGTGTCTTGTCATTCCCTTCGAGCGCGGCGTTTGCGGTGCAGCAGCCCGCACGGGCGAGGTTCAGCTGGTTCCCGATGTTGATGCGTTTCCGGGGCATATCGCCTGCGCCACATCCACCCGATCCGAACTTGTTTTGCCGGTGCACGACGCGACTGGCGAGATTATCGGTGTGTTTGATATCGACAGTGATCAACCTGATGCGTTTACAGACGTCGACGCTAAAAATCTGGGTCGGATTTTGGATGCGGTCTTCAGGCGCTAAGTTCCGTGTTGCGCCTTGGCTATGCTGCGTTCGCGCGACCAAATGACGATGCCACAAATGGCGACGAAAGACAGAATCGCATCAACCAGAATCAGCGCGTTGCTAAGTGACAACCCATCGCCGAGGGCACTCAGTAGGTCGAACAGACAATAGAGCACGAACAGAACCGCAACCCAGACTTTTTCACGTACCAATCCAGCGCGAAACGCCATCAGAATTGGAATGCCTAAGGCCATCAGAAGGGCAACGTTGATACCACTTTGTTCGTTAAACCCAACTGCAATTCCAAGAGCGAACGCAACCATCAGGACATTCAGCCAGATCATGTAGCGGATGGCGCGCAAGGTGAGTTCCATTGATATCTCCTGACAAACTAGGCCGGTGCCATTAGAGAGTGGCGTCGCGTGAAAGTAGAACAAAGGCCGCACATTGTACGGTAAATATCAGTACCAGCCGAACCGTGAACCCGCGTTTGCGCGACTTGTGACTGAAAATCCAACGCCCTAACAAGGCACCCGGGCTACCCCCAGCTATGGACAGCCAAAGCAGTCGGCGCTCAGGCACACGCCGTTTTCTACGGCGGGCGCCCAGCTTATCCCAGCCAAAAGCCACAAGTGTCAGGCCATTGATAGCCCACAGGTAAAGCACCGCAATCCACATGGGGCGTGGATAGCGAAACAGAGACCGGCACCCAAGTGAAAAAACACTTGGAATTTTCATCGAATCAAGGCACCGTGAAAAACAGGGAGAAAATTTCACGATACCTCGGAGTGGCCGATGAACAGCCAAGCCCCTCATAGCGCCTCGCTCGGAGCGGACATTCGTGCGCTGCGCAAGGCTCGGGGTTTGACATTGACCGAAACTGCAACGCGACTGGATCGATCGGTGGGTTGGCTCAGCCAGGTCGAACGCGACATGTCCGAACCCACGATTTCGGACCTGCGGCAATTGGCAGATTGCTTGGGTGTTCCAATGTCCATGCTGTTTGGTCAGTCTGCTGCTCCGGTCGAAGAGCAAGGGTATGTTGTTCGCGCGGGGTCGCGTCGTCCGATGGGCTCTGGTGAAGAAGGGCTGATCGAAGAGCTTCTCTCGCCCGATCTGACCGACGATTTCGAGATGGTGCATTCCACGTTCGAGCCCAAGTCCAGCATGCAGACGCCCGCGCACCGGCCCACGCAAGAGGTCGGATATATCGTGTCCGGTCGGCTGGATCTAACCATCGGAGGCCGCACATTTACGGTCGGTCAGGGCGACAGTTTCCGCATCCGCCACGAACCCTTTCAATGGTCCAACCCTTACGATGAGCCCGCTGTCGCCGTCTGGGTCATCGCCCCGCCGGTGTACTGATGAGTTTCGAGGCCTGGACCATATTCGCGCTGTTCTGGGTGGTCTTTGTGACCACTCCGGGACCAAATGCCGTCAATTGCATTTCGAACGGGATGAGCTTGCGGTTCTCGAAGGCGATGCTGGGCGTGCTGGCGATCTTGACCCAGGCTAGCGCGTTTCTGATCCTGTCGGCGTTGGGCGTCACCGCGCTGATCGCGGCTTCGCCCACCGGGTTCTTTGTTGCCAAGCTGATCGGTGCCGGGTTCCTGATCTGGATGGGTGTGCGAGGCTGGATCAACGCCAGCAAACCTGCGCCCGCCTCTGAACGCCCTGCGCGGCATGTCTATCTGCACGCTCTGGCCGTCGCCACGATTAATCCCAAAAGCGTGGCCGGATATCTCGCCGCCTTTTCGCAGTTCGTGCAGCCCGAAGTGCCGATCTGGCAGCAAATGACAATTATCATGCCGACGGCGCTGGTCATCACGACGCTCAGTTATACCGGGTTCACCCTGTTGGGTGCGCTGATGGGCAAGGCGGCTTTGGGTGCCGTGTTCAACATCTGGGTTCGCCGGGTCATGGCGACCTGTTTCATCATCTACGGCGTGTTGCTGGGCACCAGCTCGACGCCTGCAGCAAAGGGGTAACGATATGCACACTGGTTCCTGCCTCTGTGGCAAGGTTGCGTTCACCATTGACGGAGACCTCACCCCGCCCAACGCGTGTCACTGCGGTCAGTGCCGTAGGCAGTCGGGGCATCTTTGGGCCTCGACTGTCACGCATCAGGGCAATCTCAGCTTTACCTCCAGCGACACGTTGGGGTGGTTTCGGGCCTCGGACATCGCAAAGCGGGGCTTTTGCAGCGCCTGTGGTTCGTTCCTCTTCTGGCAACACAATGACGAGGACACGATCGCAATTTCTGTGGGCTCATTGGATGAACCCACCGGGCTGAAACTGGCCCAGCACATCTTTGTCGCCGACAAGGGCGACTACTACGACATCCAGGACGATCTGCCCCAGCGGGCACACTAATAGGGAACCAAACACATGAGTGATTTTCCAACAAAGGCCCGCGTGGTCATCATCGGTGGCGGCGTCGTCGGCTGTTCATCCCTTTACCATCTGGCCAAGAAGGGCTGGACCGACTGCGTTCTGTTGGAAAAGAACGAACTGACGGCAGGCTCCACGTGGCACGCGGCTGGTAACGTGCCGACGTTTTCGAACTCCTGGGCGATCATGAATATGCAGCGCTATTCGACCGAGCTGTATTCGCGACTGGCCGAAGAGGTCGATTATCCGATGAACTACCACGTCTCGGGTTCGATCCGTCTGGCGCATAGCAAGGAACGGATGCAGGAGTTTGAACACGCGATGTCCATGGGCCGGTATCAAGGCATTCCGATGGAGATGTGGACTCCGGAAGAGGCCAAGGAACGCTATCCGTTCCTTGAAACCCACGACCTTGAGGGCGTTCTGTACGACCCGACCGACGGCGACATCGACCCGGCGCAGCTGACGCAAGCATTGGCCAAGGGCGCGCGGGACATGGGGCAAAAGATCATCCGCTTTTGCCCAGCGACAGGTGTGACACAGCACGATGACGGAACTTGGACCGTTCACACCGAAAAGGGCGATATCGCCTGTGACTATGTAGTCAACGCTGCCGGATACTACGCACAGCGTGTGGGCGAATGGTTCAAACCGTTTGGTGGGCGCACCGTTCCGGCGATGGTCATGAGCCACCAGTACCTGCTGACCGACGAAGTGCCAGAGGTCGAGGCGTGGTCGAAAGAACATGGTGGCAAGCTGCCGCTGCTGCGTGACGTCGACATCTCGTACTATCTGCGGCAGGAGAAGAACGGCTTCAATCTTGGTCCCTATGAGCCCAACTGCAAGGGCCACTGGATGACCGAAGACGATCCGATGCCCGAGGATTTCAGCTTCCAGCTGTGGAACGACGATCTGGACCGGATCGAGGATATCGTCACCGACGCGATGGAGCGGGTGCCGCTGATGGCAACCTCTGGCGTGGGTCGGGTGATCAACGGGCCGATCCCATATGCGCCAGACGGGCTGCCCCTGATCGGGCCAATGCCCGGTGTGCAGAACGCGTTCGAGGCGCACACCTTCACCTTCGGCATCGCGCAGGGCGGTGGCGCTGGCAAAGTGCTGGCCGAATGGATCGTCGATGGCGCGACCGAATGGGACATGTGGGCCGTCGATCCGCGCCGCTACACCGACTACACCGATCAGGACTACTGCAACCAAAAGGGCATGGAGGTTTACGGCAACGAATACGCCATGCACTTCCCGCATCACGAATGGCCCGCGGCGCGGGACAAGAAGCTGTCTCCGGTTCATGACAAGATCAAGGAACTGGGCGGCGTCATGGGCGCCTATAACGGCTGGGAGCGTGCCAACTGGTTCGCCAAGCCGGGCGACGATACCTCGCTGGATGCGACGCATACATGGGGTCGGTCTGGTCCGTGGGAGCAGCGGGTCAAAGAAGAATGCGAGGCGGTGCGCGACCATTGCGGCGTGCTGGACCTGCCGGGTTTCTCGCGGTTCATGGTGAACGGCGAAGGCGCTGCCGAGGCGCTGCGCGGGCTGGTCGCGGGTGGTCTGCCCAAGGTGGGCCGGATCAACCTGGTCTATATCGCCGACGACCGGGGTCGTATTCTGACCGAGATGTCCTGCTTGCGCTTGGGCGAAGATGAGTTCGTCATGATCACCGCGGCTACTGCGCAATGGCACGACCGCGACATTCTGAAATCAGTGATGCCGGCAAATGTCTCTGTCGAGGATATCACTACGACCCGCGACACGCTGATCGTGACCGGCCCAAAATCGCGGGACATCCTGTCAGGGCTGACCGATGCCGACCTGTCGCTGGGCTGGCTGACCCATCAGGCGGCCACCGTCGCCGGGAAACCTGCCCATCTGATCCGCGTGTCGTTTGCAGGCGAGTTGGGGTGGGAAGTCCACGCCCTTAACGACGACATGCCTGCGATCTATGACGCAGTCCTGTCCGCAGGGGCCAAGCCCTTTGGCATGTATGCGCTGAACTCGCTGCGCATTGAAAAAGGTTACCGTGCATGGAAGGGCGATCTGTCGACCGATTACTCGCTGCTTGAAGGCGGGCTGGGGCGGTTCGTCAAGCTGGACAAGCCGCAGGACTTCCCGGGCAAGGCCGCGATCCTGAACGAAAAGCAGCAGGGGGTGAAGAAGTCTTTTGTCACCCTGACGGTCGAGGCCGGTGAGTGCGACGCGCCCTATATGTCCTGCATCTGGCAAGGCGATCAGATTGTAGGTGAAACCACATCGGGCGCATGGGGCTACCGCGTAGGCAAGTCCATCGCGCTGGGTATGGTCAAGTCGGAACTGGCAAATCCGGGCACCGCGCTGGAGGTCGAAATCTTCGGTCAGAAATACCCTGCCGTGGTGCAAGAGGATCAGCCCCTTTGGGATCCTGCCAACGAGCGGCTGCGGGCCTGATCCATGGCGGTTCCAAGCGTCATGCAAGGCGTCTACCTGACCTGCCACGGCGGGCCAGAGGCGCTGGAATGGCGTGAGGATATCCCCGTGCCGCAACCCGGGCCTGATCAAGTACTGGTCCGGGTCGCGGCGGCCGGGGTGAACAACACCGACATCAATACAAGGGTCGGATGGTATTCGTCGGACGTGACCGGAGCGACCGATGCCGTCGATCAGGAGGTCGAGGCCGGGGGCTGGGGCGGCGCGCTGCGGTTCCCTAGGATTCAGGGCGGTGACTTGTGCGGCATCGTGGAAATCGCTGGTCCCGAAACCGGGTTTCAACAGGGTCAACGCGTGACCTGTCCGATCAACCTACCGCGCCCGAGCCCCGGCAATCCGACCGGGTTTATCGCGCTTGGGTCCGAGATTGACGGCGCATTCGCGCAATATTGCGTGGTGGACGCGTCGGATTTGTACGACGTATCTGCCTCGTCTCTATCCGATGCTGAAATTGCCGCCATCCCTTGCGCCTTTGGTACAGCTGAAAACCTGCTGACCCGCGCTGGCGTCACGGCAGGTCACAAGGTTCTAGTCACCGGAGCCTCGGGCGGCGTTGGGCTCGCCGCAGTGCAACTGGCGACGATCAGAGGCGCGCGCGTTTATGGCGCGACCAGCCCCGCCAAAGCGGATGTGGTCAAGGCACAAGGGGCCGTGGATACGTTCGATCGGAACGCGCCCTTGCCCAAGGATAAATTCGACGTGGTGATTGACGTCGTTGGCGGTCCATCATGGTCCGGCTTGATCTTAGCGCTCAAGCCCGGCGGTCACTATGCCGTTTCCGGGGCTATCGCTGGACCGATGGTCCAGGCTGATCTGCGCGACATCTACCTGCGCGACATTACGATCCACGGTTGCACACATCAGGCATTTGAGGTCTTCGGGCGTCTGGTTGATCTGATGAATACAGGTCGGCTTAAGCCGCTGATCTCAAAGACATACCCGCTAAAAGACATTGCCCGCGCGCAAGAGGATTTTCAATCAAAAACGCTGCCGGGCAAACTGGTGCTTATTCCATGAGGACGACGGAACATGGCTGATATCACCCTTCTTGATGGCTCAATCGGGCAGGAATTGATCAAGCGCAGCGGCGACAAACCTACGCCGCTCTGGTCGACGCGGGTGATGATCGACAGGCCCGAGATTTTGGCCGAGGTGCACGATGCCTATTTCCGGACCGGAGCGACGGTCGCTACCACTAACACCTATGCCATTCACCGTTCGCGCCTTGTGCGCGAGGGGATCGAGGATCAATTGCCAGCCCTGATCGATGCCGCTTTGTCTGCAGCCGAAAAGGCGCGAGTTAAAAACGGTGGGCGCATCGCAGGCGCGCTAGGCCCGCTTCTGGCCACCTACCGCCCTGATTTGAACCCGGACACAGACGACGCGGCTGAGAAGTTCGGCGAACTGGCTGAGATGATGGCAGATCGTGTCGATCTGTTTTTGATCGAGACGGTGTCCTCGATTCAGGAAGCGGAAGGCGCCCTAAGTGGTGTTGAAGGATGCGGGAAACCGGTCTGGATCGGCTTTTCGGTCAAGGACGACGATGGAACCCGATTGCGGTCCGGCGAACCGCTCTCCGATATCCAGCCACTCATGTCGAAATTTCATCCCGCTGCGCTGCTGATCAACTGTTCCCGCCCTGAAGCGATTCCGGCGGCGTTGGACATATTGGCCCCGATGGGACTGCCGTTTGGGGCCTATGCCAACGGGTTCACTGGGATCACGGATGGCTTCCTGGAAGACGCCCCAACCGTCGATGCACTGCAACAACGCACCGATCTTGGACCCGCGGCTTACGCCAAGCACGCAATGGGTTGGGTCGATCAGGGAGCCACGATTGTAGGCGGTTGCTGCGAGGTCGGCCCCGACCATATCGCCGCTCTTGCGCACCAGCTTCGCGACGCCGGTCACCGGATCGTCTGATACACAACTCTGAAAGACAGGAAAAGGCACCCAGATGGTTGATCTTCCCAGCAAGGCCCGTGTGGTCATCATCGGCGGCGGCGTCATTGGATGCTCGGTCGCGTATCACCTGACCAAGAAAGGCTGGTCAGACGTTGTCTTGCTGGAGCGCAAGCAGCTGACCAGCGGCACAACATGGCACGCGGCGGGTCTGATCGCACAGCTGCGGGCAACGGCGAACATGACCAAACTGGCGAAGTATAGCCAAGAGCTTTACGGCGCGCTGGAAGAAGAGACCGGCGTTGCCACCGGGTTCAAACGCTGCGGCTCGATCACTGTTGCCCTGACTGATGAGCGCAAGGAAGAGATCTATCGTCAAGCCGCCATGGCGCGGGCTTTTGGGGTCGAGGTCGAGGAAATCTCGAATGAACGCGTCAAGGAGATGTACCCGCATCTGAACATCGAGGATGTCAAAGGTGCCGTCTATCTGCCGCTGGACGGGCAGGGTGATCCGGCAAACATCGCGCTGGCGCTGGCCAAAGGCGCGCGGCAACGCGGCGGCATCGTTAAAGAGCGGGTGAAGGTTACTGATATCGTCAAGCAGGGCCGTTCGGTTACGGGCGTGGACTGGGTCACGGATGACGGCAGCGCGTCCGGTCACATCGAATGCGACATGGTGGTGAATTGCGCTGGCATGTGGGGTCATGAAGTTGGCCGGATGGCGGGCGTCAATGTCCCTCTGCACGCATGCGAGCATTTCTATATCGTCACCGAAGGCATCGACGGACTGACCCAGTTGCCGGTGCTGCGCGTGCCGGATGAATGCGCCTATTACAAGGAAGATGCAGGCAAAATCCTGCTGGGAGCATTTGAGCCAAACGCCAAGCCTTGGGCGATGAATGGCATCCCCGAGAGTTTCGAATTCGACCAACTGCCCGAGGATTTCGACCATTTCGAACCTATCCTTGAGGCGGCAGTGAACAGGATGCCCATGCTTGCCGAGGCAGGGATACATACGTTCTTCAACGGACCGGAATCCTTTACGCCCGACGATGCCTATCACCTTGGCCTCGCGCCCGAGATGGATAACTATTGGGTCGCGGCCGGGTTCAACTCGATCGGTATTCAATCCGCTGGAGGCGCAGGCATGGCGTTGGCCGAGTGGATGGATTCAGGTGAGAAACCCTTTGATCTGGGCGACGTGGACATCAGCCGCATGCAGCCTTTTCAGGGCAACAAACAGTACCTCTTCGAGCGCTCGAAAGAGACGCTGGGCCTGCTCTATGCCGACCACTATCCCTATCGTCAAAAGGCCACCGCGCGTGGGGTAAGGCGCACTCCGTTCCATCATCATCTGTTGGACAACGGCGCGGTTATGGGTGAACTGGCCGGATGGGAGCGCGCCAACTGGTTTGCCAATCCGGGTCAGGAACGCGAATACCAATACAGTTGGAAACGTCAGAACTGGTTCGAGAACTCGGCTGCCGAGCACAAGGCTGTGCGCGAGAATGTCGGAATGTATGACATGTCCTCCTTCGGCAAAATCCGCGTCGAAGGCCCCGATGCCGAGAGGTTCATGAACTATATCGGCGGCGGCGACTACTCGGTTCCCAATGGCAAGATCGTCTATACGCAGTTCCTGAACCGCGCAGGCGGGATCGAGGCTGACGTCACCGTAACCCGCCTGACCGAGGCCGCCTATCTGGTCGTCACCCCTGCGGCCACCCGTCTGGCTGATCAGACCTGGATGCAACGCCATGCAGGCAACTACAACGTGGTTATCACTGATGTCACAGCGGGCGAAGGCGTTCTAGCTGTGATGGGACCAAACGCGCGTGCCTTGCTCGAAAAAGTCTCACCCGCCGACTTCTCGAACGCGACGAACCCGTTTGGTACCGCGCAGGACATTGAGATCGGTATGGGACTGGCCCGCGTGCATCGCGTAACATATGTGGGCGAATTGGGATGGGAGGTGTACGTCTCTTCCGACATGGCAGGCCACGTATTCGAAACATTGCACGCAGCAGGAGAGGATATGGGGTTGAAGCTTTGCGGCATGCATATGATGGACAGCTGCCGGATCGAAAAGGGCTTCCGCCATTTCGGGCATGACATCACTTGCGAGGACCATGTGGTTGATGCTGGGCTTGGCTTTGCTGTCAAGGTGGACAAAGGGTGTGATTTCATCGGGCGTGAGGCCGTGATTGCACGCAAAGAGAGCGGGCCAAAGAACCGGCTCGTGCAATTCCGGCTGACCGATCCGGAACCATTGTTGTTCCACAACGAACCCATCGTTCGGGATGGCGAATACGTGGGCTATCTGAGCTCGGGCAACTATGGGCACACGCTGGGCGGTGCTGTTGGTCTGGGCTACGTACCGTGCGAGGAGGAAAAGGCAGCGGACGTATTGGCTTCGACCTACGAGATCGACGTCTGCGGCGTAAAGGTTCGGGCCGAGGCTTCGCTGAAGCCGATGTATGACCCAAAATCCGAGCGCGTGAAAGTTTGAAGCGGGTAGGGGGCTCTGCCCCCGCCGCGGCAAGCCGCGACTCCCCCGGGATATTTGGAGCCAGATGAAGCAGGGGATCCGATCTTCATCTGGCCAGAAATATCCCGGAGCGCGAGGCAGAGCCTCGCATATCAATGGTGTGGCTTGCGACCAGCCTTGTAATTTTGCCGAAAGGTGATCGTTTTTTTGCGCTTTTACTTTGGCACCGGCTGCGTTCGGTTTTTCGATCAATTTGGAGGCGTGGTTTTGTTTCTACCGATCCCTACGGATTTGGTGGGATGGAACGTTCGCCAGATGCGGCTTCATTTCGCACGCAGCAGACCAGCGGTTTGAGCCGCCCAGATGGCATAAGCTTTGGGGCTGGGGTGATACCCGTCTGGAGCCGCCAGCGCTGGGTCCTCGGGCAGATCAAGCGCCAGGTGGCGGGCTTGGGAAAAACGCGAAGTGACCTCTTGCAAGCCTTCGTTCAACCGTGATGCCTGCCGCCCCAAGACCCAAGCCAGAGGTTGGGGCAGAGCCGGAAACCGGTGCATTTGCGGGACCCCAGTGACAACGATACGTTTCACGCCCAGTTGGCCAGTGATCAGATCTAAAAGGCGGTTTTGCCGTTCGACGAACCGCTTGCGCGTCACGCCCCGCGTCACATCGTTGACCCCCAACGCCGTGACCGCCATGTCAAATTGCCCGGGCAGGACGCTCAGTCGATCGATTGTGTCCTGAGTGGTGTGCCCCGTTGTCGCCTCCAGCCGCCACTCGACCGTGTAGTGCGGTGATAGTTCCCGCACCAGACATCCGGACAGAGCTTGCGTCTGTGTGCCTGCACCGACACCGGCGGCTGAGCTGTCACCGGCGATCAGCAAGCGCAGCCGAGGGCCGCGTCCCGCGCGCCCTTCGCGGGGACCAGAGGGTTCGGGCAGCAGCTGCGCCTTGCGCCGGATGGAAAACCCCTGCACGGCGAGAACTGGCAGCAGAGGCACGCGCAGCACTTGGTCCACTGCGAACGGCATGGTCAGCTCAATGCGTTTTTGAATTCCAGAAACCGGGCGTCAGTCTTGACGCGGGCCATGATCGCTTCGCGTAGCGCTCCGATGGTCTTGTAAGGGCGCATAACGACCTCGAATTCCTGAATCAGCCCGTCGTCATTCAGCGTGATCAGATCGACGCCGACCGCATCAAGGTCGCCGACCTTGCATTGAAACTCCAGCGCCCAGTCATTGCCGTCCCCCATGATCCGGCGATAACGAAAATCGGAAAAGACCTGGGCGACATGGCCCAGAACAGCCGCCACCGGAGCGCGGCCAGTCCAGGTGCTGAAGTAGGTAGGGGGCAAGAACCGAGCATCCTCGGCCAGCAATTCATGGATCAGGCTTTCATCGCCCTTTGCGACAACATCCTGCATGCGTTCGATTGTTGGGTGCATATGGGTTCCTCCGACTTGTGTGACAAGTTACTGAACGGATCCGTTCAAACAAGGCCGACGTTGCGGGAAGTTGTGCGCTGCGATAGGCAGGCCCGCATGAGCGAGACCTATGACCCCCCCATGACGCCGCTGGATGTGCTGCACGAGGATGCGCAACTGATCGTGGTGAACAAACCCTCGGGGCTGCTGTCCGTACCGGGGCGCGGCGCGCATCTGGCCGATTGCCTGTTGCGCCGGGTGCAGGAGGCGTTTCCGCAGGCTCTGTTGGTGCATCGGCTGGATCGGGATACTTCGGGCGTAATGGTCTTTGCCCAGACACCGCACGCGCAGCGGCATCTGGGGTTGCAATTCGAAAACCGCCAGACCCGCAAGTCCTATGTCGCACGCGTCTGGGGGCATTTGGCGGGCAAGGCGGGAACGGTGGATTTACCACTGATCGTGGATTGGCCGAACCGACCCCTGCAGATGGTGTGTCATGACACGGGCAAGCCCGCCATCACCGACTGGCGGGTGGTGAAACATGAAGGCCAAGCAACGCGGGTGCGGTTGTTTCCCAAGACCGGGCGCTCGCATCAGTTAAGGGTGCACATGAAGGCGCTGGGTCACCCGATTCTGGGTGACCCGTTTTACGCAGAAGGCGCGGCGCGGGATTTCCCGCGCCTGATGCTGCATTCGGAAGAGCTGCGCTTGAAAAACCCCGAAGGCGGTGTCGCGATGAAGTTTCGCGCCAAACCGGATTTCTAGGCGGTTCGCGTCCAGAATACCTTGAGATTGCCCAAGGAAAATCGGCGCGTGCGTCGCGACGGGGCGCAGGGCTGGCGGGCGGCCATGATCTCTCGTTCGATCTCGAACCCGCGCAGATGGTGATCTTGCGCCCAGCGGTCCAGTTTCAGGGTCATCAGAACGTGATGGTCTCGGCTTGGCATGGGGATTCTCCTTTCCTTTGTGCCCACACTGGCCGATTACTCCTGACACCACCCTGTCAGGGGGCTGTGCTAGAGTGTCAGCAGAAAACCCGGAGACCGAGATGCGCCGTTCCACCCGCCTGTTTGAAATCATTCAGATTTTACGCGCCGCGCAGGCCCCGGTTACGGCCGACGCTCTGGCGGAGAAGCTGGAAGTGTCAGTGCGGACTGTCTATCGCGACATAGCCGCCCTTCAGGCGCAGCGGACCCCGATCGAGGGCGAGGCCGGGGTTGGTTATCTGATGCGGCGCGGATATGACCTGCCGCCGCTGAATTTCGACGCCGAAGAGGTCGAGGCGTTGTGGGTCGGCCTGTCGATGTTGGCGCGGACCGGGGACAGCACTCTGCAACAGTCTGCCGACCGCGTTTGCCGCAAGATCGAAGCCTTGCGCGCGCCCGCCGATTGGTTGCAGGTCGCGCCGTGGGGGGCGCCTGCGGATGATCCTGCGAAAGGGTGCGTTCCGGTCGTAAACTATCGCGAGGCGATCCGCGCCGAGCGCAAGATTCGCATCACCTATGTCAATTCCGAGGGTGCGCGCACCGAGCGTATCGTCCGGCCCGTGGCGCTGATCTATCACATCGAATGCACTATGCTTGCGGCATGGTGCGAATTGCGAAACGGGTTCCGGCACTTCCGCACTGACCGCATATGGGCTTGTGACCTGATTGAAGATCACTTTTGTGGGCAAGGTGAGCCATTGCGTGCGCTCTGGCAGGAACAAAACCAATGGAACGAAGCGGCGAAAGCCCAGTGAACGGCGTTTAATTGCCGAGTTCACCGCATTGTTGCTTGTGGCGCGGGCCCGGCAGCGCGATAAACTTGCCCAAACAACGCTGACCCGATGAACGGGTCTCAGAGCAGAAGGTGATTTCATGACGATTTCCAAGTTTTGTGTTGCGGTTGGGCTAAGCTCCGTCCTGGTGCTGGGCGCTTGTACGGACCCTGGTACGCTGAACCTGCCCTCCGATCCCAACCAGAACGCAAAGCAAGGCGCGCTTTTGGGTGGCCTTGTCGGGGCGGGTGTTGGCGCGATTGCCAACGATTCCGATCCGCTGTTGGGCGCATTGGCCGGTGGGGCCATCGGGGCCGCAGGTGGCGGAGTGATCGGCAACCAGCTGGACCGGCAGGCGGCTGAACTGCGGCAGCAACTGGCCAATGACGGGATCACCATCACCAATGCCGGTGACCGGCTGATCGTGACCGTACCCAATGACATTACATTTGCCACTGACAGTTCGACGGTCAATCCGGCCTTGCGCGCCGACCTTGTGCGCGTGGGGCAGAACCTGACCCGGTATCCCAATTCCAGTGTGCAGGTCATCGGGCATACCGACAGCGATGGTGAGGCATCCTACAATCAGGGCCTCTCGGAACGCCGCGCGCAATCGGTCGCTGATATTTTGCTGGCCAATGGCGTGAACAGCGGCCGTATCTCGACGATTGGTCTGGGCGAAAGCCGTCCTGCTGCCTCGAACTTGACGCCCGAGGGCAAGGCGCGCAACCGCCGGGTCGATATCGAGATCATCCCCAACGGCCGCGCTTGATCCTAACGGTCCTGCACACTGACTGCGCGTCAACCGGGCTTTGGCGCGCAGCATTCTCGGGCTAACTATGAGGAAACACCCCAACGGAGTTTCTTCATGTCCGAACCGATCCTGCTCAGCCTGTCCGGCTCATTGCGCCAAAGTGCCACCAACCGCAAATTGCTGCGCGAAGCGGCGCGGTTGTTCGATCCCGGCACACATATCGAGGCGGAACTGAACCTGCCCTTGTATGATGGCGATCTGGAAGAGGGCGAGGGCATACCCGAAGCAGTGCAGCTTTTGTCCGACCAGATTGCGCAGGCCCACGCGGTAATCATCTCGACCCCGGAGTACAACAAGGGCCCGTCCGGAGTGCTGAAGAACGCGCTGGACTGGGTTAGCCGCACCAGCGGTAGGCCTTGGGCTGACAAACCGGTGGCCGTAATGTCCGCCGCAGCGGGTCGCGCCGGGGGAGAGCGGGCGCAGATGGTGTTGCGCAGCTATATGGTCCCATTCCAACCACGCATTCTGCAAGGTCCCGAAGTGCATCTGGCCAGCAGTTCCAACGAGTTCGATGAACAAGGCAGGCTGGTGAGCGATCGCTATGAAAGCACCTTGCAGACCCTGATGCAAAAACTGCGGGCCGAGGCGGGGTTCTGACCCTGCACACGGCTTGTTCGCAGCGGATGTCTTACCTAGTCTGACCCTATGGCAGAAGACAATCAGACCGATGTTCTTGATCCGGCGCGGGCCTGTGCCTTGCAGGTGGCGTTGGGTCAAGAAGCATCGATCGCGGCCGGGTCACCTTTGCCGCCGTTCTTTCATCAACTCTATTTCTGGTCGCCGCAGCCACCCGCGCGTCTGGGCCGCGACGGACATCCAAAAGTTGGGGGTCTGATCCCCGATCTGGGCCTGCCCCGTCGGATGTGGGCCGGAGGGCGGTTGACTTTTCACGCGCCGCTGATCGCTGGCACACAGGCTGAACGCCGTTCGAGCTGCGAAAGCTCAGCGATGAAAACCGGGCGCAGCGGGCCGCTTGGCTTTGTCACCCTGCGGCACGAAATCTGGCAGGGCGACGCGCTGTGTCTGACCGAATGGCAGGATTTGGTTTATCGTTCAGACCCGTCTCCGTCCGAGGTTAAGCCCACGCCTCCGACAGCGCGGACAGATGAAACCGATGCAAAAGACGTGCCCTTCGATTCCACATTGCTGTTCCGCTACTCCGCGCTCACCTTCAACGGGCACCGAATCCACTACGATCTGGACTATGCGCGCGAGGTAGAAGGATATGGCGGGCTGGTCGTGCACGGCCCTTTGCTGGCGCAACTGCTGATGCTCTTTGCGCAAGACTTGCTAGGTCCGCTGGAGCAATTTGCGTTTCGGGCATCATCGCCCCTAATGCACTTTGAAGCGGCGACACTGTGCCGGAACGGGACATCCCTGTGGGTGCGCGGCCCGGATGGTCGCCAATGCATGAGCGCCGACGCGCTGCCCCGTTCAAAGTGAGGCCTCGGGTCGGAAATCCTCAGGGATCGTGTCGCGGTCGTCCAGCACCAGATCAGCCATGACCTCGGCCACTTTGGGGGCCATTCCAAAGCCGATCTTGAACCCTCCGTTCGCGATGAACTGACCCGTGTGAAGGGGGTGAGCGCCCAGCATCGGCGCGCGGCTCTTGCTGCGCGGGCGCACCCCGGCCCAACGCTCGATGACTTCGGCTCCGTGCAGCACTGGCACCGCCTGCATGGCGCGGTCCAGAAGGTCGTCCAGCGCGGTGTCGGTGCTGGTTGGGTCGTCATAGTCGCGTTCCGAGGTCGAGCCGATGGCCAGCGTGCCGTCTGCGTGCGGCACAAAATGGATCGCGTCCGCGAACAGTTGCGGAACCTCTCCGGCATCAAAACGCAGCAAGGCAGCCTGACCTTTGACACCGTTGCCAACCGTCTTGCCGAACGCGGCGCTGAGTTCTTGTAGCCCGGCCAATCCGGTCGCATGGATGACCTGCCCTCTGTCTGGTGCGTCGGTCACTACCTCGACGCCCATCACGGCCAGCGCAGACACCAATGCGGCGCAGGCGCGGCGGGGGTGCATCCGGGCGCTCAGCGTGTCGTGGATCACGAATCCAGTCGGGCTGGGCGGGGACCATGCGCCGAGGTCCGAAGTTTTAACCACACGCCAATCGGCTCGACCTTGCCAAAGCTCTGCAGCCGTGGTCGCGCGGGCATGGGCCAGGTCCAGCGTGCGGTCGTCTGCAATGGGCTGCAGGCGACCCAAACGGGCATAGCCCGGTGAGACGCCTCCGGTCGCCTCGACCTGGGTCCAGAACGGTTGTGCCATGATCAGACTGTCGAATTGAAAGGCTTTCTTGGCGTTCCAGTTCTCGGGCACATGCGGGGCGAGCGCGCCGACCAGGCCTCCGCTGGACCCGGAACCGGGGCCGAAGGGATCGACCACCTGCACCTTTGCCCCGCGTCGCGCGCAGGTCCAGGCGATGGACAGGCCAAAGATGCCCGCGCCGCGCACCGTCACATCGACCATTGCCAAACCCCTTTTCCTTGTTCAGTGTCGCGCCGCTTAGCTACAGGATTTCCCGATGGCAGACCAGCATGCCGAACTGACCTGGAGAGAGGGTCAGATCCCCGTCTCGGATCGCTTTGACGACCCCTATTTCTCGCTCCAGAACGGGCTGGAGGAGACGCGGCATGTGTTTCTTGCGGGTAACGACCTGCCCGCACGGTTCGAGCCGGGGTTTCGCATTGCCGAGCTGGGGTTCGGAACCGGCCTGAATATGCTGACCGTCTGGTCCGAATGGGAAAAGGCAGGGCTGACTGAACCACTGACCTTCACCAGTTTCGAAGCCTTTCCGATGGCGCGCGAGGATATGTCTCGCGCTTTGGCGGCATTTCCGGAACTGATGCCTTGGACGGAACGATTTCTGGCCGAATGGCAGGGTGGTGCCTGCGATCTGGGAACGCTGCGGCTGGAAGTGATCGAAGGCGATGCCCGGCACACGCTGCCTGCCTGGTGGGGCCAAGCAGATGCCTGGTTTCTGGACGGGTTCTCGCCCGCCAAAAACCCCGAGCTGTGGGGCGCGGACCTGATGCAGCATGTGGCTGATCACACCGCACCGGGCGGAACAGCGGCCACCTATACGGCCGCCGGGTTTGTGCGCCGTGGGCTGGAAGACGCCGGTTTCTCGGTCACCCGCGCACCGGGTTATGGCCGCAAGCGCCATATGACCCGGGCTGTCAAACTATGAGCCAGCAAAACAACAGCCGCGCCGGGATTGCGCTGATGATCGCGGCCACGGTGGTGTTCGCAATGCAAGACGGCATCTCGCGTCATCTTGCCGGAACCTACAACACTTACATGGTGGTGATGGTCCGCTACTGGTTTTTTGCGGCATTTGTGATTGCGCTAGCCCTACGCGCGCCCGGAGGCATTGCGGCGACGGCCAGTACCAGCCAGCTTGGCTTGCAAATCCTACGCGGCGTGCTGCTGGCCGGAGAGGTCTGCGTCGCCGTTTACGCCTTTACCATCCTCGGTCTGATCGAAAGCCAAGCCGTATTTATCTGTTACCCTCTATTGGTCGCCGCGCTCAGCGGTCCGGTTCTGGGCGAGCAGGTCGGTTGGCGGCGGTGGATGGCAATCGGAGTGGGCTGCGTCGGGGTTCTGATCATCCTTCAGCCGGGCATGGGCGTGTTCAACCCTTTGGCCGTGATCCCCTTGATTTCGGCCCTGATGTTCGCCGTTTACGCCCTGTTGACCCGCTATGCCGCCCACCGCGACAGCACGGCGACCAGCTTTTTCTGGACTGGCATCGCCGGGGCCGCCGCCATGACCGTTGTTGGCGTGTGGTTCTGGGAGCCGATGGTGGGCGGCGATTGGCTGTGGATGGGCCTGCTGTGCCTCAGCGGTGTTCTGGGGCATTGGCTGCTGATCAAATGCTATGAGATGGCCGAGGCGAGCGCCGTGCAACCCTTCGCCTATTTCCACTTGATGTGGAGCGCGATCCTGGGGATCTCGGTCTTTGGCGAAACGCTGCGGCCCGCAGTGGTGATCGGGGCCGCATTGGTCATCGCTGCAGGCTTGTTCACCCTATGGCGCGAACGCCGCCAGGGTTGAGCCCGTCAGCTCTTGCGAGAAGGGCACCGGCAAGGCGGGTTTACCCAGACGGGCGCGATAAACGGGCAGGCTTTCGGTCACGCGCATCACATAATTGCGGGTCTCGCTGAACGGAATGGTTTCGATCCAGTCGACCATGTCGATCTCACCCCGGCGCGGATCGCCATAGCGGTCCATCCACGAGATCGGCCTGCGCGGTCCGGCGTTGTAGCCTGCGGACATCATGACCACGTTGCCGTTGAAATCTGCCGCGAGGCTGGACAGGTAGTTTGCACCCAGCTTGGCGTTATACTGCCAGTCCGATGTCAGCTTGCCCGTCTTGTGGCCGCCGAGGATGCCCATGTTCCTGGCCACCAGCTTGGCCGTCGCGGGCATCACCTGCATCAGGCCACGGGCACCGGCCCCGCTGACCACAACAGGGTCAAACTCACTTTCACGACGGGCGATGGCCAATGTCATCTCTTGCGCCATTGGCAGGCCCAGGTCGGCCACCGGATGCACCGGGTAATAGGCCGCGGGAAGGACAACGCCGGTCTTTGCCGCCCGTTTGGCAATCATGACGGCCAGATGCGGCTCTTTCAATTCGATGACCAGATCGCCCAGCTGATTGGCTTGGGTTTCGTCCATGCCCTCGACCAGATGAGTCAGAAAGCGTTCGGACAGATTGTCTTCGCCCGCCCGCAGCAGCAACAGCCCGGCCTCAAGCACGCTCGAGTCCGCAAATCGGGCTTGTTTCCAATGCGGCGCGCGCCGGGGATTTGCCAGTTCGCTGTCGAAGGGCCGCCCGATCCGTTCGGCAGCCAAAAGCCCATAGAAAGAGGTCTGATAGTCGGCCCCGGCGGAATATGCCTCGTATGCTTTGTCCGCATCCCCTTTCGCGGCATAGGCCCGACCCAGCCAATATCCACCGCGTCCTTTCGAGATGGGCGATTGCACCGCGTCCGAGAAATTCTGAAAATGCCGCACTGCTGTCGCCGGATCGTTCATCTTTCGCAGTGCCAGAAACCCGGCCAGCCACTCCAGATCGGCATAACCATAGCCCATCTCGGGCGTCATATGATGGTTTGCGGCGATTCTGTAAGCCTTTGAGGCGCTGCCATTGCGCATCTCAAGCCGAGCTAGCCGACGCCGACCCTCGGCCCATTTGTCCGGCTCTCCCAAAGCGTCCGGCCCGGTCGAGCGCGCCAGCATCAGGTCAATCGCGCTGTCGTCCAGTTCCTTCTTGTCGCGCCAGACAAACCTGTCAAAGGCCAATCCCGGCGAATTCGCCAGCGATTTTGGCACCGCCGCGACTTTGCCATCTACACCGGGTTGGCGTTTTTGCAGCGCTATGCGTGCCTCGGCCAGTTTACGTTGATCCGTGCTAACCAGCGGCAACATCTGCCCCGCGCTGACCAGATGCCGATCCCACAGCATTCGATCCAGCCGCGCTGTGTGGTGAGGTTTCAGGACCTTGCCGAAGTTTTCCAAATAGGTCTTCTGCAGGCCCGACCCCATCGGCATCGTGCGCCAGGCAGTCACGATATCCGCCTCGGCATCGCCATGACGCCCCTGTGCCTTTAGAGCAACGGCGTAGTTGAGTGCCCCTTCGGCGGTTTGCGGCGGCACGTTCGCATAGAATTTCACCACCCGGTTGGGATCAGTGCCGGTGAAGGCGGGTTCGCTTTTGCGCCGCAACCATGCCAGTCCGGGCCAGTCAGGACGGCGGTCCAGAAAAACCAGCACATCGCCAGAGCTGCCGAACCCTTCGCGCAGCCAGTGCCAGACGATGATGTCCCGCGAAACCGAACCGCGCGCGCCCGATGTCCGCAGCGCCGCGTTCCAGTCGCCCTTGCGCATCTCATAAAGCCCCGCGCGCAGGTCGCCGACCGCATCGGCCTGTGCCGATCCGATCGATCCCAGAATCACTGCCGTCAAAAGCGCCAGAATGCGTGTCATGCCTTGCATTTCCCAACCAACCAAGGATAGAGCCATTCAGGATAAACCTTGCGCCGCCGGGATCAACTCGGATCGCCATGATTGTGATGGCCCGTGACGCAAAAACTGCAAACTGCACCTTAAGGAGCGTGTCATGTTCAAAGGCTCGATGCCCGCCCTCGTCACCCCGTTTTCAAACGGCGCGTTGGACCTGGTTACGCTCAAACAGTTGGTAGACTGGCAGATCAAGGAAGGTTCGACCGGGCTGGTGCCGGTGGGAACGACGGGCGAAAGCCCCACGCTCAGCCACGAGGAACATGAAACCGTTGTGGCCGAGGTCGTAAAAGCGGCGGCTGGCCGTGTGCCGGTGATCGCGGGTGCAGGCTCGAACAACACTGTCGAGGCAATTCGGTTTGTGCAATTCGCGCAAAAGGTTGGTGCGGATGCGGCGCTTGTCGTTACGCCATATTACAACAAGCCGACGCAAAAGGGCCTGATCGCGCATTTTCGCGCGCTGCACGACTGTGCTGAAATTCCAATCATAATCTACAACATCCCCGGTCGCTCGGTCATCGATATGACGCCCGAAACCATGGGGGAACTGGCCAAACTGCCGCGTATCGTTGGCGTCAAGGATGCCACCGGAGATTTGGCCCGCGTCAGCCAGCAGCGTGCAACCTGCGGGCCAGACTTCTGCCAGCTTTCGGGCGAGGACGGAACCGCGCTGGGTTTCAACGCCCATGGGGGTGTCGGCTGTATTTCGGTCACCGCCAACGTCGCGCCCAAACTCTGCGCTGAGTTCCAGCAGGCAACATTGGCCGGAGATTATGCCAAAGCGCTGGCCTACCAAGACCGCCTGATGCCGTTGCATGAGGCCATCTTCATCGAACCGGGCCTTGTTGGCGCAAAATACGCTCTTAGCAAATTGGACCTGTGCAGCGCCGAGGTGCGTTCGCCTCTGTCGCCGCTGGAGGACAGCACAAAATCGGCCATCGATGCGGCAATGGCGCATGCTGGCCTGATCTGAGTACGAACAAGGGCGGCCTCGATCCTTCGTCGTCGCCCTGGCCGCACCCGAATCTGACCTTCGTCCGGCCTGAGACGAATCGGCGAGGCACGCCTGGCCGCAACGCGGCAGAGCCCGATCAGCGCTTGCCGTAATACAATCCCACCACATGTTCCGCCTGCGCAAAGAACAGCCAGCGGGAAATGGCCACACCGGTCAGATGCGATAGTACCGCCAGCAACGCGAAGATGTGTTTGATCACCACACCCGAGACCGGAATCACGATCAGCAGGATCGGAAGCGCAAACGCCAAAGCAAAAGAAATTATCCTTAGCTTCTGCGCATGTTTTCGTCCGACCACATGGACAAACTCACGCAGCAGATAGTTGGTGCCCGTGTGTGGCGGCTCAAAGGCGCGCACTGCGCCCCTGCCTCCCAGCCCGGTCGCTGTGCCCAGTGTGGTACCCGAACGGGTCAGCGCGCCGTCGCCCTTGGCCCAATAGGCAAGTTGAACGGCCCCGGCGATTGCCAACAGCCAGGGGGCCAGTGCCTCGGCCCCAGCCAACAACGCGCCACCTGCCAGGCTGAAGGACAGAAACATCGCGGGGGTCAGGTTCATATTCCAGCGCGGGATCGTTTTTAACTGCGTGTAGATCATCGAAGTGGTGAAGACGGTCGCAAGGCTCAGGATCGCGCCCAGCCAACCCAGAAAGGTCCAATGACTATGCAGAAACACCGCGCCAAATGCGTAAATCCCCATGAGGACGAGCGCGGCAACCGCGCAGACGCCCTCGCGGCTCAGCCAGCTTGACCGCCATTGACTGAAAGCCTTCCAGGCGCGTTCTGGATGACCCAGATGGAAAGTTGAGGCCAACAACCCGCCCACGGCCAGACCAAAGGCGATGAAGTAGAAAACGAACGCAACAAATCCGATCACCGGCGGCTGGCCGAGGCCAAGAAAGAATAGCAGGCCGAATCCCAGACCGGATAGCGTGGTAAAGAGAATGACGGAAGGGGCTGGATGCATCAGAGTTTCTCCAGCGTCTTGTCGAGCCAGCCCAGGAACCCTTTGGGCTCGTCCGCGACCGGGGCCAGCAGCGGGGCGAGGATGTCGATCTGATCCTCGATCTGATCCTTGGGTCGGGGCGGCAGGTATTTGTTGACGGGCTTGGTGCCCATCTCGGGCATCAGGTCCATGCCGCCCCGTTCGGCGACCAGTTTGCTGACATCGCTGTCCGGATCACTGAAGTCTCCGAAATGGCGCGCGCCGGCGGGGCAGGTGCGAACGCAGGACGGCACCCGATCCACTTCGGGCAGGTTTTCGTTATAGATGCGATCGACGCAGAGGGTGCATTTCTTCATCACGCCTTCAGCCATATCCATCTCGCGTGCGCCATAGGGGCAGGACCAGGCGCAGAGTCCGCACCCGATGCAGTCGCTTTCATTGACCAGAACGATTCCGTCTTCGACGCGCTTGTAGCTGGCCCCGGTTGGACAGACAGTGACGCACGGGGCATCTTCGCAATGCAGGCAGGATTTGGGGAAGTGGATCAGCTGGGCCGGACCCTCGGCAGGCTGTACTTCGTAAGAATGCACACGGTTCAGGAAGGTGCCTGAAGGGTCGGCGCCGTATGCGTTCTGATCCGAGAGGGGCGCACCGTAGTTTTCGGTGTTCCAGCCTTTGCACGAGATCACGCAGGCGTGGCATCCGACGCAGGTATCGAGGTCGATGACAAGGCCCATTTTCCGTTCGGTTTGTTGGGGGAGCTGGGTCATGTGGGGCGGCCTCCGCGCGGGTGATGAGGGCGGGAGCGAGGGGCCAGCCCCTCGCGCTCCCCGGGATATTTTTGGCCAGATGAAGGGTGGATCCTGCTCATTTGCCGACCTTCCATGCCAGATCCTTGGGGCCGGTGCCCACGGGAGATTGGATTGGGGCGAATTCGGGTTGGCTTTGTGTGTCCGTTGGCGGGTCGGTTTTTTCCAGTTTGACCTTCAGGTCGAACCACGCGGCCTGACCAGTGATCGGGTCCGAGTTGGCCCAGCGCATACCGTCGCCCTTCGAGGGCAACAATTCGTGGATCAGGTGGTTCAGCAGGAAGCCCTTGGTGGCCTCGGGTGCGTCTTCCTGCAGCGCCCATGCGCCTTTGCGTTTGCCAATGGCATTCCAGGTCCAGACGGTGTTTTCGTTCAGCGCGGCCATCTCCATCACGGGCACGGTGATCTCGCCGTGAGGAGAGGTGACCTTGGCCCAGTCGCCGTCTTGCAACCCGCGTTCGCGCATCAGCTTGGTGGGGACGTAGAGCGGGTTGCGCCCGTGCAGTTGCCTCAGCCACGCGTTTTGGGTGCCCCATGAGTGGTACATGGCCATCGGGCGCTGGGTCAGGGCGTTGACGGTGAAGCCCTCGTTGCCTTGCTGGTCGGTCTCGTACCAAATGGGCAGAGGGTCCATGGCATCCTTGATGCGTTGTCGCAGGTGGTCGGGGGGCTGGTTCGGTCCGTGCCCTTCGGCGGCCAGTTGGAACTTGCGCATCGGCTCAGAGTACAGCTGAAACAGGTAGGGCTGCGGGCTGTCGTAAATGCCCATTCCAACGGCCCAGTCCTGATAGGCGGCGTTCCAGGGTTTGTAGTAGTCCGCGCCTTCGGGGATATGCGCGACGTAGAAGCCTCCGTTGTCGATATATCGGTTCAGTTGGTCTGGGTTGACCTCTCCGCGCCCTTCTTTGGAGCCGTCCTCGCCCCGGAACCCGGCCAGCGGGCCGATGCCGGGTTTGCGCTGGTGATTGACGATATAGTCGGCGTAGTCCTTCCACTTGGGCGTGCCATCGTCATTGGTGAAGCCCGGCAGGCTCATGCGGTTGGCGAGTTCGATCAGAACCGACTGGAAGCCGCGCACGTCGCGGTCGGGTTCGATGACGGGCCAGCGGACGGCATCTGCGGCGGCGTCGGCCTCGCAGATCGGGCGGTCCAGCAGCGAGATGCAGTCGTGCCGTTCCAGATAGGTGGTATCGGGCAGGATCAGGTCGGCATAGGCGACCATCTCGGATGAATACGCGTCCGAGTAGATGATCTTGGGGATGACATATTTGCCGTCTTCGGTCTTGGCGGACAGCATCTCCATCACGCCCTTGGTGTTCATGGAGGAGTTCCACGACATGTTCGCCATATACATGAACAGCGTGTCGATCTTGTAAGGATCTCCGGCGGCGGCGTTGGAGATCACCATATGCATCAGACCGTGGGCCGACATCGGGTTTTCCCATGTAAACGCTTTGTCGATGCGCTGGGCGTTGCCCTGATCGTCCAGCAGCAGGTCCTCGGGTCCGCGCGGGAAGCCGAGGTGAGGGCCTTCCAGCGGGCGGCCCGGGCGGCGGTCTCCGTGCGGTGTCGGGTGCGCCTCGACAGGTTTAGGGTATGGCGGTTTGAAGCGAAAGCCGCCGGGGACCTCGACCGTGCCCAGTAGGATCTGCAGCACATGCAGCGCGCGACAGGTCTGGAAGCCGTTGGCATGGGCCGAGATCCCCCGCATTGCGTGGAAGCTGACTGGGCGGCCTGTCATCTTGGAGTGCTTTTCGCCCCGGAAGTCGGTCCATTCCCGGTCAAGCTCGATGGCCTCATCAAAGGCGACGCGGGCGATTTCGGCGGCGATGGCGCGGATTTTCTGGGCCGGAATACCACAGCGCTCGGCCACGTTCTCAGGGGCGTGATCGTCCGAGAGGTATTTCTCGGCCATTTGATGGAAGACCGGGCGGTGGGTGACGCCATCCTTGTCGTAGGTGGCTGACAGATCCGGGCGCACGCCGGGTTTGTCAAAGGCGGTTGGCTCACCGGTCACACGGTCGATCACCAAAGGCTTTCCATCGGCATCGCGCAGGAACAGGCCCTTCTCGGGGCCGTCAGAGGCATTCACCAGAACCGGCGCGTTTGTGTAGCGGGCAAGGTAGTCGAGGTCGATCTTGCCAGCCTTAATCAGCACATGGATCAGCGACAGGATGAACAGCCCGTCGGTGCCCGGCGTAATCCCGACCCAATCGTCGGCCACCGCGTTGTAGCCTGACCGGATCGGGTTCACCCCGATCACGCGCGCGCCGCGCGCTTTGATTTTGCCGATGCCCATCTTGATTGGGTTGCTGTCATGATCCTCGGCCACGCCGAACAGCATGAACAGTTTTGTGTGGTCCCAATCGGGCTGGCCAAACTCCCAGAACGCACCGCCCATCGTGTAAATGCCGCCCGCAGCCATGTTGACCGAGCAGAACCCGCCATGGGCTGCATAATTCGGCGTGCCGAAATTCTGCGCCCAGAAGCTGGTGAAGGACTGCGACTGGTCGCGACCGGTGAAAAAGGCCAGTTTTTGCGGGGCGGTTTCATGCAATTCGTTCAACCAGCCAACGGCCGTGCTGATGGCTTCATCCCACTCGATTTCACGGAACTCGCCCGACCCGCGCGGTCCGACTCTGCGCAATGGTTTGCGCAGGCGCGAGGGCGCGTTGACCTGCATGATCCCGGCTGAACCCTTGGCGCAGAGCACACCTTTGTTGACGGGGTGGTCTCGATTGCCTTCGATATAGGCAACCTTGCCGTCTTTCATGTGCACATTGATCCCGCAGCGGCAGGCGCACATGTAGCACGTTGTTTTCCGAACCTCGTCCGAGACCTTGGGTGACAGGTCTAGCTTGGGCTGATGCGTCACGTTCACTCTCTCCCTGTGGCCGGTCGCTTATTACCTGAACGTGCTGGCCATTCTGAGAATTTTCGTGCCGGGCTCAAGCTTGGTTTTTTGTATTGCCGCATGGGGATGCGGAGGGGTGTGACCGGGCCTTTAAGGCCCGATCACGAAAGTTGGTTCATTGAACCTGCATATCGTCCGCTGCAATACCTGCCACGGCTACAGGCTTTTTCATCGCGTCACGGCGGAAGGGCTCGCCCAGCTCCTGATTGATCATCGCCTCGATCAGGGTGGTGATGCCGTTCTTTTGATCCTCGATGGCTTGGCTCAGGGCCGCTGTCAGCTCGTCCATCGTGCGGGCCACAACGCCTTTCAGACCACAGGCCTGCGCGATCCCCGCGTAAGAGACCTTGGTGTCCAGCTCGGTGCCCACGAAATTGTCGTCGAACCACAGGGTCGAGTTCCGCTTCTCGGCGCCCCACTGGTAGTTTCGGAACACGATCTGCGTGATCGCGGGCCATTCCTCGCGCCCGATGGCAGTCAATTCGTTGACCGCGATACCAAAGGCGCCGTCACCTGCGAAGCCTACAACCGGCACGTCCGGGCAGCCAATCTTGGCACCCATGATCGATGGCAGGCCATAGCCGCAGGGTCCAAAGAGGCCTGGGGCCAGATACTTGCGGCCTTCGTCAAAGGACGGATAGGCGTTGCCGATGGCGCAGTTATTGCCGATATCGGACGAGATGATCGCCTCTTTCGGCAGGGCGGACTGGATCGCGCGCCACGCCATGCGGGGGCTCATCCAATCGGGCTTGGCGGCGCGGGCGCGCTGGTTCCATGTGGTGCCCGGATCATCATCCTCGTGATCCATGCTGGACAGTTGCTGTGCCCATGTGGATTTCTTCTGCGCGATCTTCGCCTTCCGCTCGTCCCGGCCCGCATCGCCTGCGGTATCGCTGAGGTTAGCGAGAATGCCGTTTGCCACCTTGGCCGCATCGCCGATGATTCCGACCGAGACCGTCTTGGTCAAGCCGATCCGGTCCGGGTTGATGTCGACCTGAATGATCTTGGCATCTGCGGGCCAATATTCCATGCCATAGCCGGGCAGGGTTGAGAAAGGGTTCAGGCGAGTACCCAAGCACAGGACGACATCGGCCTCGTTGATCAGCTCCATCCCGGCTTTTGAGCCGTTATAACCCAGCGGGCCAGCAAACAGCGGGTGGCTGCCGGGGAATGCGTCATTGTGCTGGTAGCCGACGCAGACCGGCGCATCCAGACGCTCGGCCAGCGCCTTTGAGGCGTCGATACCGCCTTCGGACAGAACCACACCCGCGCCGTTGAGGATCACGGGGTTCTTGGCGTTCGACAACAAGTCAGCCGCTTGGGCCACGGCGCTTTCGCCACCCGAAGGACGCTCGAATTCCACAACCGCAGGCAGATCGACATCGATGACCTGAGTCCACATGTCGCGCGGGATGTTCAGCTGTGCGGGGGCGCTGGCACGTTTGGCCTGCATGATCACGCGGTTCAGAACCTCACATACGCGGGACGGGTCGCGGACCTCTTCCTGATAGGCGACCATGTCTTCGAACAGTTTCATCTGCTCGACTTCCTGAAAACCACCCTGACCGATGGTCTTGTTGGCCGCCTGCGGCGTGACCAGCAACAGAGGGGTGTGGTTCCAATAAGCGGTTTTGACGGCGGTGACAAAGTTGGTGATGCCGGGGCCGTTCTGCGCGATCATCATCGACATCTTGCCGGTAGCGCGGGTATAGCCATCGGCCATCATGCCGGCGCTCCCTTCGTGGGCGCAGTCCCAGAACATGATGCCTGCCTTGGGAAACAGGTCCGAGATCGGCATCATGGCCGAGCCGATGATCCCGAACGCATGTTCGATCCCGTGCATCTGCAGAACCTTAACAAAGGCCTCTTCGGTGGTCATTTTCATCTGAGTGATCTCCGCGCATGGTTGGAAAGACCGGACATTGGTGCCCTGCCGTTGCAATTGGTTTTGGCCCATGGGACCGGGCGGGGTTAGGGCCAGAAGTCACACCGGGATAGGTCCAGAAGATGTCAGTATTTTCGTATGGCCTCGGCAATCCGTTGGATTCCCGGCGCAATGCGATCCGGTGAAATCGAGGAGTAGCCAAGCCGGTAGTAATTCTTCGGCCGATTTGGGCCCGAAAAGAACGGCTCTCCCGGCTCAATATGCACGCTTTGGCCTTGCAGCGTGCGCGCCAATCGCGACGTGTCGACCCCTTCGGGCGCACGCATCCAGATCGACGACCCGCCCAACTTACCGCGCCCCGCTACGGTCAGGCCAAAGGCGGCGATGGCCTTATCCAGCGCTTCGCGCCGTTCCTGCAAGGCCTGCGACATCCGCCGAATCTGTGCATCATAGTGACCAAGCGATAGGAAATAGGCTGCCGTCCGCTGGACATGGCCGGGCGGGTGCCGCAGCACCAGCGACCGCAGCGCGCGCGCCTCGCGGATAAAGGGCTCGGACCCGACCATGTAGCCAAGGCGCAAGCCAGGAAACAGGGATTTCGAAAAGCTGCCCACATAGATCACCCGCCCGTCACGGTCCAAAGACCGCAACGCAGGCGAGGGGGCACCCAGAAACGACATCTCGAATTCATAGTCATCCTCGACGATCATCGCATCCAGTTCGCGCGCCCGTTTCAACAGGGCTTGCCTGCGGTCCATGGGCATCGTCGCGGTGGTCGGGCATTGATGGCTGGGCGTTGTGAAAATGACATCGGTGCCATCGGGAATTGCATCCGGTGGCAATCCTTCGCGATCCACCCGCAACGGGGCGACTTCACATTGGGAATGAATCAACAGGTCCCGCAACGCATAATAACATGGGTCTTCGATGGCGGCCTTGCGATCCTTGTTCAACAGAATGCGCGAGGCCAGCCACAATGCATTCTGCGCGCCCAGCGTGATCAGAATCTCTTCGGGTCGGGCGGCTATGCCGCGTCGGGGCAGGGTATGGCGAGCAATGAATTCGACCAGCAGCGGATCGTCCTGGTCCACGTAGTCACCGGTCAGCGAGTCATAGTCCTTCTGCCCCAAAGCCCGCACGGCGCACAGCCGCCAGTTGGCGTGATCGAACAGGTTGCTATCGGCCTGACCGTAGATGAACGGGTAACGGTAGCTACGCCAGTCGCTGGGCTTGGGTAAAACATCCCCGCCGGAAAACTGACGCGCCAGCGCCCGTGACCAGTCGACCGTTTCCGAACTACGCTGCATCGGCGTGTATTTTGGAGGCACCGGGGCGTTTTCCGACACGTAGTAGCCTGACCGTCCACGGGACATCAGGTAATCGTTGGCCAGCAATTCCGTATAAGCCAGCGTGACGGTGATCCGGCTGACCCCCAGATGCGTGGCAAGTTTGCGTGACGACGGGAGCTTTTCACCGACGTGAAAGCGCCCCGACAGGATGCCTTCGGCAATCATCTGTTGAATGCGCGCCTGCAACGTGCCCTGCCCGTCGCGTTCCAGAAAGAATGTATCAACTGCAATGCCCATACTCGCTTATAGGTTGGACCTAACGGATGGGCAATCTGGACTTAAGCAGCGGCGCAGTTGCCGATTGACAGGCAGACAAGAGAAAACTAAATAACTATAAATCTAGTTTAATGGAGAAGAATCATGTGGGAAACAGCGGCGGCAGGTTTCTCGGCCATGGGATCCGAGGCTCGGTTGCAAGTTCTGAAAACGCTGGTCCGGGCCGGGCAGACCGGTCTGACCGTGGGTGAGATTCAAACCCGCACCGGCATCGCGCCGTCGACGCTGGCCCATCACCTGCGGTTTCTGGCCGCCGGAGGCGTGGTCGAGCAGGAAAAGATTGGGCGCACAACGATCAATCGGGCGCGTTTCGATGAGTTGAACAGACTTGCGCAGTTTATTCTCAGCGAATGCTGCGCCGATGAAGTGGGAAAGGCCGCAAACGATGGCTGAACTGTCTCAAAACCTGCGACCGATCTCGGCAGGTGTGACCCGGTGGATCAAGACGCCCTGGGCTTTGATCGTTGCGATCCTGATTGCGGTTGCTCTTCTGGACCCCGGCAACTGGACCGACGTGGTGACCTTTGCTGGCAAAGCACTGGCCCATACGGGACAGTATATCCTGTTTGCGGTGCTGCTGCTGTCCTACCTCAAGGCGACGGGCGCCGAAGTGATGGTCGCCCGCGCCTTTGAAGGGCGGGAGACGCGGATGATCTTTCTGGCTGCGCTTTTTGGTGGACTAGCCCCATTCTGTTCCTGCGAGGTGATTCCGTTCATCGCGGGCCTGCTTGCCCTTGGCGCGCCTTTGTCGGCGGTCATGGCCTTCTGGCTCAGTTCACCGCTAATTGACCCGCCGACGCTGCTGATCACGGCGGGTGCGTTGGGATGGCCGTTTGCCATAGGTAAAGCGGTTGCCGCCGTGGCACTGGGCTTGTTTGGGGGCTTCGCGGTTCGTGGTCTGATGAAAAGCGGAGCCTTTGCGCAGCCGCTGCGGGTATACAAACCTGCCGGGTGCTGCGGCTGTGGTCCAAAGATGGATGACAAGCCGGTTTGGGCCTTCTGGCAGGAGCCCGAACGCCGCGTACGGTTCCGTTTAGAGTTTGTGCACAACGGCCTGTTCCTGCTGAAATGGCTGGCGCTGGCCTATGTGCTCGAGGCTCTGCTTGTCAGCTATGTGCCCGCCGATCTCATCGCCACGGTTGTTGGTGGAGATGGTGTGCTGCCCATCGTCATTGCCGCGTTGGTCGGGATGCCCGCTTACCTGAACTCCTACGTCGCGCCGCCATTGCTGGCAGGGCTCATGGAGCAGGGCATGACTGCGGGCGCCGCGATGTCGTTCATGGTGGCAGGTGCCGTAAGTTCGATCCCTGCGATGGCGGCGGTGTGGTCGTTGGTCAAACCAAAGGTCTTTGCGACCTATCTGGGGCTGGGTATCAGCGGAGCCATTGTCGCTGGTGTGCTGTTCCAGATGATCTGAATGAAAAACCGCCCGGTGATGCCACCGGGCGGTTTTGCTCTTTAGCTTGCTTCGCAATAGCGCGGGAGTTTGAAGCGATACCTTGCTTCACCGCTTTCAACAAAGACACGCTTTTCGACACAGGCGCTGGTGCCTACCGTCTGCGAGACCGGAGCCTCGGTCGATGTGATCGACGTCGCCGACCCATCCGGCAAACGTACCGAAGCGATCACGCCGTTGCGCAAATCGCCATTGATTGGCGTTGCTGTCAACACAGCCACAGTCATGAACGAGTCATGTTCGTGCTCGCCGCTGTCATTGAGCAGCAGCAGGGCCGCGGCCACCACGACCACTCCGCCACCGCCGATCAGAGGCAAGCCCCAGGTTTTCACGAAAGCATAGATTGAAACGGCGCGATGCGGGCCAAAAATGGCGGACAATATACTCAGCATGACGGTCTCTAAGCAAAATGCCCTGACCACTGAGGATCAGGGCAATTGGGTGATCAGGGACGTTGATCGTCTTCGTCTTCGTCGCCACCGCCTTTGGGCAGGTTGAAGAAGCTGTCCGCATCGATCATCGGCTCTTCGTCTTCCTTGTCCTCTGGGTCATCAGACAACGAGAAGGTCTCGAGCCCCTCGATGGCGGTCGGGATCTTCGGCGCGGCGTCCATTTCGAGCGACTGCTCTGTCGAGACCAGCTTGCGGCGCTCGTCATCGGACATCACACCACCTTCGGCGGCTTTCTTGGCGGCGGCTTTTTGCACGATCGCGTCCAACTCGGACTGTTTGCACAGGCCCAGAGCAACCGGATCGATCGGCTGCATGTTGGAAATGTTCCAGTGTGTCCGCTCGCGGATCGACTGGATCGTCGGTTTTGTGGTGCCCACCAGCTTGGCGATCTGGCCATCGCTGAGTTCCGGGTGGAACTTGACCAGCCACAGGATCGAGTTCGGACGGTCCTGACGCTTGGACAGCGGCGTATAGCGCGGACCACGGCGTTTTTCCTCGCCGGTTGCGGCGGGGTTGAACTTGAGCTTCAGTTTGTGCAGCGGATTGTTTTGCGCCGTGTCGATCTCGTCTTGGGTCAACTGGTTGTTGGCAATCGGGTCGAACCCTTTGACGCCAGCCGCAACATCGCCATCCGCGATCCCTTGCACTTCCAGCTCGTGCATGCCTACGAAATCCGCGATCTGCTTGAAGCTGATCGTGGTGTTGTCCACCAGCCATACGGCGGTTGCCTTGGCCATCAGGGGTTTTGCCATCAGCCCGTCTCCTTTGAATACATCTGTCCCGTCGCCGGAATTCGGCGGCCCCGTGGTCTTGGGGCAGGTTTCCGTTGTCGGGGAACTTGGCCCGTATATAGTCGCGTCAGGCAAAGAAGGGAAGAGGCGAATGCGCCAAGGGATTCTAGGGCTGGTTTGCTGGGTTCTGGGCACCGTGACCGCGCTGGCCGAAGGTGAAAGGGCGGGTGAGTTCGACTATTACGTCCTTGCGCTCAGCTGGTCTCCGAACTGGTGCGCGCGCGAAGGTGATGCGCGCGGATCAGACCAGTGCGACGTAAGGCATGATTATGGGTGGATCCTGCACGGGCTGTGGCCCCAGTTTCACCAGGGCTGGCCGTCTTATTGCCCCACGTCCAAGGCCCCACCTTCGCGCGCTATGACGCGGGAAATGGAGGATATTCAGGGCTCATCTGGGCTGGCTTGGCACCAATGGAAGAAACATGGGACCTGTTCAGGGCTTTCTGCGCCTGACTATTTTGCCCTGTCGCGTCAGGCCTATGGTGGCGTCGTTCGGCCTGAAGTGTTTCGCAAGCTGGACGGGTCGGTCAAACTGCCCGCGTCTGTCGTGGAAGAGGCGTTTTTGAAAGCGAACCCCGCGCTGGAACCCGATATGATCACTATCACCTGCAAACAAGGTTATATCGAAGAGGTCCGCTTGTGCCTGTCCCGTGACCTTGAACCCGTGCCATGCGGGCGAGACGTCATCCGCGACTGCACCGCCTCGGATGCCCTGTTCGATCCGATTCGTTAGAAACTGCCATCCTGGCATTTTTGCGCGTATTCCAGCGCTTTGGCGGTGCCTTTCAGATCAATCGCCATGACCTGCTGCCCCTCGGGATTGAAAACGGTCAACGTCTTGTTCTGGGCAATCCCGGTGACGAAACTGCGGTCCGTGAAGAACACCGTTGCGCCCGGAACGCGGTCCAGTTTGAAGCCGATTGCGGTGGCGTCAAAGCTTTTGCCGTCGAGTTCAAACCGGATCGGATAACTCTGCCCCGGCTCAATGCCGCCCCACGCCTTGTTGAAAACCGTGAAATAGCCGCGATTGTCGAGCGCGTCATACCCCAGCCGCACAACTGAGAGATCCTGATACACCGTTTGAATCAGGCAGCCGTTGCCGAGATTGGGGTCCTCCATAACGTTCCAGCCATCGACAAAGCCCTTGTCGATGAGGGCTTGGGAAAGGGCAGCGGTTGCGGTGAAGGTGGTGAGGATTAGGGCGAGGATACGGGTCATTCAGATACTCTGCACGGAGTGTGGCTCTCTTGACGATAATGACCTTTTGTCGGATTATAAAGGTCCAATTTATTTAAGAAAAATCGGTTTCTTGGCCCCCAATGAAACTATCTTCAATCATCCTGTACAGTTTTCTCGCGTATGTCATAACTGCGATTTTCCTATTCGGAGGCATCTTGCAGCCAATTGCTTTCCTCACGTTTTGGAACGATCGATTGGGTGCCCCATTCTGGCCAGCTCTGGCGTTGGCTGGCGGATTTTTGAGCTTCTTAATCTGTGTGTTGCTAAGAACACGTGGCTTCAAGACCCAGCTGACGCTGCCAGTTTTCATCGTCTTGGCTATGGCCTTCGCGACCTTTTTCGTTGGGGTTTATGCAAGCCATCTTCGCGCCCGAGAAATCAACGCCTTTGGTGCCGATTTGGAATTTAGAAACTCATTTGCGCAGACACTACGAAATGCCCCAAGAGAGTTTCAGTTTTTCTTGCACGCTGCGGCTTTGAAAGACTGTGTCCCCTATGCTTGGAGCTATCGAACAATGTCATTTTATCAACTGCCGAACAACGTTGCTATTAACGTGTTGCCGTTCGATTGGTTGGAACACTGCAATATCACCAGAAATTAGCTCGCGAATCCGTAGACTAAAATAAGTGACGCGATCAAAGCTCCTTGCGCGCCCTCAAAGCCGCCGTGATCGTCCCGTCATCCAGATAGTCCAGCTCTCCGCCAATCGGCACGCCTTGCGCCAGTGAGGTCAGGCGAACCTGTCCATCCAGTTGGTCTGCGATATAGTGGGCGGTTGTCTGGCCGTCGACGGTGGCGTTCAGGGCCAGGATCACTTCGGTGATGCTTTCTGCGACCACCCGGTCCTTGAGGCGCGGAATGCGCAGTTCGTCCGGGCCGATGCCGTCCAGCGCCGAGAGCGTACCGCCCAGAACGTGATAGCGGCCTTTGAACACGCCTGCGCGCTCCATCGCCCAGAGGTCGGCCACGTCTTCGACGACGCACAACTCTCCGGTCGCGCGGGCCTCGGCATCGCAGATGTCACAGATGTCGGTGGTGCCGACGTTGCCGCAATTCAGGCATTCTCGGGCGGTGATGGCGACCTGCTGCATGGCGTCCGACAGAGGCGTCAGCAGCAAGGCGCGTTTACGGATCAGGTGTAATACCGCGCGGCGGGCCGAGCGGGGGCCAAGGCCGGGCAGTTTGGCCATCAGGTCGATCAGGTTGTCGATGTCGCTGTTCGAACTCACGGCCTGTCCTGTTTGGTGCCCGAGGGAGCCTCCGGCGGGAGTATTTTTCAAAAAGATGAAGATTAGAACGGAAGTTTGATATCCGCCGGAAGACCCATGCTTTCGGTCAGTTTGGCCATTTCCGTCTGCGCTCGTTCCGCTGCTTTAGTTTGGGCGTCTTTGATGGCGGCGAGGATCAGGTCTTCGACAACTTCCTTGTCGTCGCCGTTGAAGATCGACGGGTCGATGTCCAGGCCCTTCAGTTCGCCTTTTGCCGTCGCGGTGGCTTTGACAAGACCGGCACCGGATTCGCCGACAACCATCAGATTGTTCAGACCTTCCTGCATTTCGGTCATCTTGGTCTGCAAATCCTGTGCGGATTTCATCATTTTGGCCATGTCGCCCAGACCGCCTAAACCCTTGAGCATTGGTATTCTCCTGCAATTCAGTTTGACGCCTAAATACGGGGGGTGCCGGTTCTGTACAAGAGGCGAGCTGCTCCTGCCGATGGTCGTGTTCCTTGTTGGGGGTTCAATCCTCCTCGAACGGGTCCCATTCTTCCTCGACCTCGGGCAGGGCTTCGGTTTCGACCTGCGCCGCGCGTTGTTCGGGGGTTTCGATCTTGGTGATCTTTGCCTTTGGGAATTGCGCAAGAACGGCCTGAACCAGCGGATGTTCGGCGGCTTCGTTCTTCAAGGCAAGCGCTGCGGCATCTTTGACCTCGGCAATCGTCGGCGCATCGCCTTCGGACACAATGGATACGGCCCAGCGGTTTCCCGTCCAGCGTTGCAGAGATGAGCCCAACCGGGCGGCCAAATCCTGAGGCGCGTGACTCGAAGGGGTGAACTCAATCCGGCCGGGTTGGTACGAGACCAACCGAACGCCACTTTCCACCTCCACCAACAGCTTAACGTCGCGATTGGCGCGGATCAGTTCGATGACGTGTTCGAATGTCGGATAGCGCGCGAGCGCGGCTTGGGTCTCCTGCGCCAGCGCGGCCGTTGGGGCACCGGCGGTGCCTCGGGGGGCCGCGCTGTAGGCCGGTTGCGGCGCGGCTGCGGTCGCGGGTGCCGCGCTGTGGACCGGCAGACCTCCTCCCGGCCCGCCGTTCGGCGGCGGAGGCGGGGCATCCTGCAACCGTTTGACCAGTTCTTCCGGGCTGGGCAGATCGGCCACATGGGTCAGGCGGATCACCGCCATTTCAGCGGCCATCATCGCGTTTGGCGCAGCCGAGACCTCTTCAAGCGCTTTCAACAGCATCTGCCACATGCGGGTCAGAACACGCATCGGAAGGGCTTCGGCCATCTGCTGACCGCGCGCCCGTTCGTCGGGGGAGACTGTGGGGTCTTCTGCGGCGTCGGGCGTGATTTTGACGACAGACACCCAATGGGTGATTTCAGCCAGATCGCGCAGGACAGACAGAGGGTCGGCCCCTTCGGCATATTGGGCGCTCAACTCAGTGAGAGCTCCTGCCGCGTCGCCACGCAGGATCATATCGATCAGGTCAAGAACCCTGCCCCGGTCGGCCAGGCCCAGCATGGCGCGCACTTGATCGGCACTGGTTTCTCCGGCACCGTGGCTGATCGCCTGATCCAGCAGCGAGGTCGCGTCCCGCGCCGAGCCTTCGGCGGCGCGCGTGATCAGTGCCAGCGCATCTTCGGCAATCTCCGCCCCTTCGGCGCCTGCGATCTTGCGCAACAGACCAATCATGTCTTCGGGCTCGATCCGCCGCAGGTCGAAACGCTGGCAGCGCGACAGGACTGTCACCGGAACCTTGCGAATCTCGGTGGTGGCGAAGATGAACTTCACATGTTCGGGCGGTTCCTCAAGCGTTTTGAGCAGCGCGTTAAAGGCGCTGGTCGAGAGCATGTGGACCTCGTCGATGATGTAGATCTTGTAGCGGGCTGAGGCGGCGCGATAGCGGACGCTATCGATGATCTCGCGGATATCGTTGACACCGGTTCGGCTGGCGGCGTCCATCTCCATCACGTCAACATGACGGCCTTCCATGATGGCGACGCAATGTTCGCATTGGCCGCAGGGCTCGGTGGTTGGCTTGCCTTCGCCATCGGGGCCGATGCAGTTCATGCCTTTGGCGATGATCCGGGCCGTGGTGGTTTTACCGGTGCCACGGATGCCGGTCATGATGAAAGCTTGCGCGATCCGGTCCGCCTCGAACGCGTTTTTCAGGGTGCGTACCATCGCGTCCTGACCGACCAGATCGGCAAAGGTTTCCGGGCGGTATTTGCGGGCAAGCACCTGATAGGCGGGACTGGATGAGTCGGTCATGTCTGCTCTGATGGATTCGTATCAGATTCGCAGCGTAGTGACCGCCGTCGTCCACGTCCACCGGGCGCGCATAGGATTTTGCTTTGGATTGTGAACTGTCGAGGCTAAAATCTGCGAATGCATTTCAGATACTGATTTTTAGTTATGTGTTTCGGGGGTGTTTCATGACTCAGCTTGTGATCTACGCTGTTCAGGTTGGCGGAGGCACTCTTGCTTTGACCTCGATGCCGGGACGTGGCGGGGATTACGCGGGCGATCTGGACTTAATTGCTGACTGGAAGCCGGGGCTTGTCATCTCGATGACCACCGAGGTCGAAATGCTGCAGGATGGGGCACCGGATTTCGGAAGCGACATTCAGGGTCGCGCCAGCCGTTGGGCGCATTTGCCGATCGAAGACTTTGGTGCCCCTTCAGCCGAAATCGACGAGCTTTGGCCCGAGATCAGTGCGGCCGTTCGCCATTCCCTGTCTGGTGGAGGTCGGGTTCTGGTGCATTGTCGCGGCGGGTGCGGGCGATCGGGCATGGTCGTGCTGAGGGTCATGGTCGAATGCGGTGAGCAACCGGACGCGGCACTGGCGCGACTGCGCAAATTGCGGCCATGCGCCGTCGAGACCGATGCCCAAATGGCATGGGCGGTCTCAACGGCCCGGGTTCCTATTCAGCCTTAACGTCAGGCGTGTGCCGGTTCTTGTGCGACCAGCGCTTTTTCCTGCTCAAGCAAGAGGACCTCGATCATCGCGCATGGCGGTGTGAGGCCCTTTGACGGGCGTGCAGTGCGTTCAGTTCCGAACATCATGTCGGCGAAGATATCCAGCGCGTCGATCTCCGCCTCAGCGTCGGTTCCGCAGAACACGCGCACCTGATCCAAATTTGCTCGGAAGCGCGCGATGCAGCCATCCGAGCAATGGGTCAGTTCAGCACTGCCGTCCAACTGAAACGCGTCATCGGTCACAGGCTTTGTCATAGCCATTCCCTGCGCCAGACCGCGGGCCATGCGGGCTAGTGCGGGGCAGGGTTGGCCTGTTCGTTGACACAGCGTTGCCGCGTAAGTGTGGGTTTTGGTCTTCCAGATCATAATGCGCCCTCCGCGCGACGGACAAAAGGCGAAAGACCGGTGTGACAGCAAGCTGACGACCTGCCCGGACACCCCGCCCGAGTTTCGGTTTTGGTTCGGATGGCAGGTCTCCTGACTTGCGGTTCAGTGCTTTGCCGACCTTCCCAACCCTACGGTCAGTGGCATTCCGGCATCGCTCTCCGCTTACAGTTGCGGGGGCAGTCGCGGCCTTGGTCCGTTTCCAGCATTGCCGGGCAGGACCGCACCGTGTTCCCTTTTCATTTCGACCTCAAACTGAGGTGCGAAAACCATCGAGTTATGGCTAGCGGCGGCACGGCATTCGAGTCAAGCGGATTGAAACACAGGACCCGAGAAAGGGGGTGTTCAGCCGAATCATGTGTTGGTTACGTTGGGTCTGCCTTGACTCACGGCGGTCGCGCATTGCGGAATAGTTGGTGAACTGATCAGTTCAGATGAGCCAGGAGGCTAGAATGTTGGACGACCAGCAAGCCGTTTTGACCCAAGACCTGCAGTTTCCATCCGGTACGGGGATGTTGTCGGGTCGGCTTTATCTGCCGATCACAGAACCGCAAACCGTCGTAGTCTTGAACAGCGCAACCGGGGTTCCGCGGGATTATTACCAGCATTTTGCCCACTGGTTGGCAGCGGAAAGAGGCATGGCCTGCCTGACCTATGATTACCGGGATTTCGGCCACTCTCTGACCGGTCGGTTAAAGGATTCACAGGTGACCATGGCCGACTGGGCGCTGGTGGATATGCCAGCCGCGCGGGCTGAGATGCGCCGCCGGTTCCCTAAAGCAGAATTGTGGAATATCGGGCATTCGGTGGGCGGAATGCTGGGTCCTGTTCAGCCGGACATCGAACAAATCGACCGGATGATTTGCGTGTGTTCAGGTATGGTCACCGTAAAGGATCACCCGTGGCCCTATCGCGCCCTTGCTGGCTTGTTTTGGTACGGCCACGCACCGTTGACCGTCCGTGCGTTAGGCTATCTGCCGGGCAAGGCGCTGGGGTTCGGCTCGGACTTGCCCGCGCGGGTTTATTGGCAATGGCGCAAATGGTGCACCTCGCCCACCAGCTATCACCCGGATATCGGTCGTACATTGCCCAAGGCTGAATGGGCGCAACGAGGCGGTCGGGTCGATTTGTTTGCCTGCGAAGATGACCAGATGGTGCCGCCCGAAGCTGTCTGGCGGCTGGCAAACCTTTACGGTCCGGATGCAAAACGCCACTTGCTAAAACCGACCGATTTCGGGCTGTCGGAAATCGGCCATATCGGCGTTTTCGCTCGCCGAAATGCGGCCGTGTGGCCCCGGCTGCTGGACCGGGACCATTGATCTTCAGTTTCGCCGTTGCGATTTCTTGTCCTGCATGACGGAACGCACCATTTTGCCAAACGCCTTGTCACGGGCGCGCGATTGCGCCACGGTTTCTGAATTGCGCTGATCTTCACGCAGCAACTTGCGCCAACGCGCAACCCGGTCGGGGTCCAACGTGCCGGACTCGATGGCGGCTAGCACCGCGCAGCCGGGTTCGGTGACGTGTTGGCAATCAGAAAACCGGCACGCTTCCGCCAGGTCCGAAATGTCCGAGAACACTTCGTCCACCCCGTCACGCGCATCCAGTAGTCGCAATGCCCGCATACCCGGCGTGTCGATCAGCCACCCGCCGTTGATCATACGGTGCAAGGACCGCGCTGTTGTTGTGTGCCGGCCTCGTGCGTCATCCTCACGAATACCGGCGGTGTCTGCGGTCTGCCCGGTCATACCGTTCGCGAGCGTTGTTTTGCCAACACCAGATGATCCGACCAGCGCTGCCGTCTGCCCGCTGGGGCACCATGCCAGAACCTGTTGGATCTCTGTGTGATCCAGCGCGTTGATGGTGAGGACCGTCACAAATTGCCCCAAGTGTTGCGCGCGTGAGGCATAGCCTCGGGGGTCAGCGCATTCGTCCGCCTTGGTCAAAACAATCACCGGATAACAGCCAGCCTGATGTGCCAACGCAAGATAGCGTTCCAGCCGGGCCAGATTGAAATCGGCATTGCACGATGAGACGATGAACAGCACATCGACATTGGCCGCAATCAACTGCTGCCCGGCACCTGTACCAGCCGCGCGGCGTTGTAGCAGACTGCGCCGGTCGAGCACGCTTTGAACGCGGGCTTGCGAGTCCGCCAGAACCCAGTCGCCAACCGCAAGAGCTCCGATTGGGTGTGACGGCGTCAGCAGAGGTGTTTCACCGTCCGGGTTTAGCCCGATCAGCCGATCTCGGTGAACGGCCGAGATACGGAATGGAATCAGCGAAGTATCCGCGACATGCTGCGCGGCAAAGAAAGTGGACCATCCAAGGTCCGTAAGCGTTTTTGACATTGTTTTGCCTGTCTTCAAATACAGCAAACCCGACAGATGGCGCGCGCGTCCGTTGGGGATGTGTTCAGGCAGTCAGTGCATTCAGAAATTCAGAACCGATCCGCCCGAAGGGGTTTTGCGACAATCATAAAAGCCCTCCTGCGGCTGGTGGTTGCAAGTGAGAGGTTGGACATCGACCCAAGCGGGGCTCGTTGTGGCTGCTTCCTTCCGGACCTGACCAGGTTGGCGAGGCGCTCGCCCGCGCCAACCTCTCAGGGGTCGATATAAGCGCCGTCTGCGAAAATGGCAACCCGTCAGAGCGTCAGTTGAATCTGCAAAAACCCGTCGGGATCTAGGCCCAGAACGTTTGGATCGTATTCCTTCAACTCGTCCAGACAGTTGCGCGCGTCAGGGCTGGTGAGCAAGGTTGCACATGCGCCGCCTAAAGGCGCGAAAGTGAAGGGTCTGGGGGCCAGCGCCAAGGGATCGCGGGGCAGGTGCCCAGTCACATAGTCGCACAAGAGGCCGTGGATCGGCAGCGACGGCAACGGGATGAGGCTGGCATCTTGGGCAATTGGGAAATGACCACCGCCATTTGCGCGAAAGTCATTCAAAGCCACAATGAAATCCTGATCAGGCGCAACCGGTTTCCCGTCAAAACAAAGCGTGCGGATGCGGGAATAACTGGGGTCTATCAGATGCCCGTCGGCATCGAACCGGGCCGGAACGGACAGGTCGATTTCGTAGCTCAAGCCATGAATGACGTCGAAATTATGCCCCGTGCGCTGCGGGTCGACCAGCGAGGTCGGGACTTCTTCTGGCAACGTGTTGAACAGCCCGGCGGACATGTCCAGCCAGTCCCGGATCTGCGCGCCCGAGGCCCGAACCGCGCGCAGTTCATTGGGAAAGACATGCAGGTCGAAAATGTGCCGAACCGAAATATCGCCGGGTGGGACATTGGTAAAATACGCAGGGCCCGCCCGTCCGCCAAACTTAGCCGGTGCTGCGGCGGACAGGACCGGCAAGCCTTCAAGCTCGGTGCCGGCCAGAAATGGACGTAGGGCGGCGGCTTGCGCTTGTGCAAGCAGGAATAGCCCGCGATCTTGGACACAAAAGCTGAAAAAGCTGTGCAGACTATGGGGAATGCGCCCGACCGGCCTTGCCACAAAGGCCCGTGTTTCGCGATGGCTGGGGGCAAACAATTCTACCATTTCAGGATCTTCTGTTATTGGTCCATTGTCTGTTGTGACCGAACGAAGCTCGGACTTGCTGCTATCGACGGTCCAGACACCCGTGCTGTCGCGCCCCAAATTTAAGTCGATGACGCCCAGATGGGACCCCGCCCAGCCTTGCATGACAACCGGTTTGCCGTGGACGCGACCCTGAACCGCGTCCACGCCAGACAGTCCTTGATGCGCCTTCCCGGGCAGGGTCAGATGAGTATGCCCTGCGATGATCGCATCAATCCCGTCGATCTCGGCCAGTGGAATGACCGCGTTTTCCAACCCGGCTTTGGGCTGATCCGGTCCCAGCCCCGAATGAGCCAGTGCTATCACCAGATCGCATCCCTTTTGCCTCAGATCCGCCGTCACTTCGTGCGCCGTAGACAAGATATCCGAAACCGTGACGCGGCCTTGCAGCCTGTGTGCCTCCCACAGGGCGGTCTGAGGCGGCAGAATGGAAAAGACGCCGATCTTTATCGGTAAAACCGCACCGTTGAACGGCAGTTCGCGGTTCAAAATGGCCTGTCGGTGCCAGAACGAGTTGCCATCGCAAAGATCCACGTTGCTGCCAATAACCGGACAGGGAATTTGGCCGACCACTTGTCCGAGGATATCCAGTCCAAAGCCAAAGTCATGATTCCCCAAACCAACCGCGTCGTAAGACAGCGCGGAAAACGCGCGGGTTATCGGATGCTGTTCGGCAGGTTGGCCCGAAGCCCACTCGCCCAGCGGATTGCCTTGCAAAAAGTCGCCATTGTCGAACAACAGCGCCAGCGCGTTGTCCCGCCGGGCCTCCTGACGCGCGTTGCGGATCAGGCTGGCCGTGCGGGTCAGGCCAATCCGAGGGTTTGGCCGATCTGCGAAATAGTCGAACCCCGTGAGGTTCATATGAAGATCAGATGTTGCCAATATACGAACGCACGCCCGGGCAACTGGCTTCTGATCATCCGAATAAATTTCTTTTTGTTTCAAATCTTCTACTTTTGGCTGTCAATGCAACTGCATCTTCACTGATAAGTGGTTCTAGTGCAATTCTGGCGATTGCGAATTTGTCTTTCACAAACAGCGCCGAAGCTCTCAATTTGGCGAATTGCCGTTGCACCAAAGACGCAGACATGGCAGCCCTTGGCGGGCAGTCAGGGAAAGCAGGTATGAAGCGCGCGGAAGAGGTCACATTTGGTGGATCCGGATTGAACCGGGCAGCGCATTTGCGCACGGATGCGAATAGACTGCGCACAGCCTGGGCTGACCCCACGGCGCGATGCGTGATGTTATGGCGCGGCAAAGTCCTTGTTCAGGGTGAGGGCCTGGATCAGCTGGCCTTGCTGCCATCGACCCAGGACGTTGTGCGGGACGGACCAAGCGGTGCGATGAATGCGCCGCTGTTTCTGGGCCTTTCAGAAGACGCCGCACCGGTCTTTGCCGTCGATATCTCGAACTGGGCGGCAGAGGGGTTGGACCTGTCGGGTGTTGGCGACTTTGTAGATCGCAGCGTCCAGCAGCATCCTGAATTGCCGAATGGGTACGTTTTTGCAGAATTGCGCCGCATCATGACCCGGTTGTCAGCGCGCGACGCTGAATTGGCGGCAACGGCCAAGGCTGTTATCGGCTGGCACGAAACGCATGGCTTCTGCGCGCGGTGCGGCTCGGCCAGCGACATCGCGCAAGGGGGGTGGCAACGTGTTTGCTCCGCATGTGGTGGCCAACATTTTCCAAGAACGGACCCGGTTGTGATCATGTTGATTACGCATGGAGATTCCGTGCTGATGGGCCGATCTCCGGGATGGCCCGAAGGGATGTTCTCACTTCTTGCGGGCTTTGTCGAGCCCGGCGAGACGATTGAGGCCGCAGTGCGGCGCGAGGTGATGGAAGAGGCGGGCGTGCCGGTAGGCGCGGTGAATTATCTGGCCAGCCAACCCTGGCCGTTCCCTGCGTCGCTGATGATCGGATGCGCGGGCGAGGCCCTGTCGCGTGACATCAAGATTGATCCGGTTGAAATAGAAGACGCGATTTGGGTGGGAAAGTCCGAGATGATGCAGGCCTTTGCCGGAGAACATCCAGGGATTTTGCCCGCAAGACCGGGTGCCATTGCGCATTTTTTGCTGCGCCATTGGCTTGCTGATACGCTGGACTGAGGAACAGAGGCCCAAACGGGGCGACGAAAAGAAGAGCATGCAATTTGTAGCCCGCGAAGATATCGAAGCACCAGTCGACACTGTCTTTGGCATGGTCGCCGATTTTGAACGTTTTGAACGAATGGCGATGCGGCGCGGCATCGATGTGCGGCGACTGGATGGGCCGGCATCTCCGGGGCCCGGTACCACCTGGGAAACCGAACTTAAGATCCGCGGCAAACCCCGTCAGATATCGATTGTCATGACGGATTTTGAACACCCGACCATCTTGCGCTTTCAATCCAGCAGCAAGGGTATGAACGGGGATACAGCGATTGAGCTTCTGGCGCTGTCCCAGCGCCGCACCCGCCTGAGCGTTCAGATGTCACTGGCGGCCAAGACACTTCCCGCCAGACTGTTGCTTCAGTCACTCAAACTGGGCCAAGCTCGCTTTCGTCGCCAGTTTCAAGTCCGCCTGAGCGACTTTGCGCGAGAACTGGAAGACCGCCATTTGCATGGGTTTTGAAAGAGGGTTCTGATGACATCCATCCTGCACCGTGTCGCGACAGCGTCGGACGCCGATGGCATAGCTTCGGTTCTAGCGGCCTTGATCGCCGCCGGAAAGCGCACCAAACCCAGCGACGAGAGTTTTGCGTTGTCGCACTACATTCAAGCTCCGCACCGTATTCGCTGTACGGTTGCGGTAGGCCCTGATCGCGAGGTTTTGGGATTTCAGTCCCTCAAGCATGCAACGCCCGGCAACCCATACGGAGTTGCGGTTGATTGGGGGATTATCGGAACACACATTAAACCGACGGCGGCGCGGTGTGGAGTAGGGCGGGAATTGTTCAGGCATTCTTTGACTGCCGCCAAACAGGCCGGATTATTGGCCATCGATGCAACGATCGGCGTTAACAATTGCGAGGGCCTTGCCTACTACGAGGCTATTGGGTTCCGGGAATACCGCAGAATGGATGGAAGCATTTGCAAGGCGTACAGATTGTGCAACTAGACTCTATGATGGTTGCCCATTTTGCGCACAAATCGGCAGTGCATTTGGTATGTCAGAAATCCTAACCCCTTGAATGCGCCGCTGGATACACTCCCAAGATTTCCACATTCGTTGTGAAATGCTCCAGTTCGTCCAAAGCCAGTTTCACGTTCTGATCCTCAGGATGGCCGACGATATCGGCGTAAAACTGGGTTGCGGTAAAGGACCCGTCGACCATGTAACTTTCCAGCTTGGTCATATTGACGCCATTGGTGGCAAACCCGCCCATGGCTTTGTAAAGCGCGGCCGGAATGTTGCGGACCTGGAAAACAAAGCTGGTGATCATGCCATGTGCGCCACGGCGCGACATGTCGGCGTCACGTGACATCACCAGGAAGCGGGTGGTGTTGTCGTCCTGATCCTCGATATGGCGGGCCAGTACGTTCAGGTTGTAGATCTCGGCAGCAAGTTCGCTGGCCAAAGCCGCCGAATGCAGATCGCCCTGTTCCGCCACCTCGCGTGCGGCGCGGGCATTGTCGGGGCTGACGCGTCCGCGAATGCCGTGCTGTTTCAGAAAACCTGCACATTGCGGCAACAGAACCAGATGAGAATGCGCCTCGGTCACGTCGTCCAGCGTGGCACCGGGAACGCCCAGCAAGTTGATGTGAACGCGCACAAAAGCCTCGTCAATGATGTGCAGGCCGCTGTGGGGCAGCAGACGGTGGATGTCGGCAACGCGGCCATAGGTCGTGTTTTCGACCGGCAGCATCGCCAGATCAGCCGCGCCAGAGCGCACCGATTCGATCACGTCTTCGAATGTGCGGCAGGCCAACGCCTCCATATCGGGGCGCGCATTCCGACAAGCCTCGTGGCTATAGGCGCCGGGTTCTCCCTGAAATGCGATACGTTGGGTCATTTGGTCGATTCCATGCAACAAGTTCTAAGATTGGGCGTTTAGTCGCGGTGTCTATACCTTGCCTCTTGTCAGGGGAAGCCTTAGACACCCCGCAGACAGCTGAAATGGACTCGCGATCAATGTTCGACACGATGACAGTTACCAAGGCCGCAGCAGGCCTGTTTGGCACCTTCCTGGTGCTGCTTCTGGCCAAATGGGGTGCCGAGGCGCTTTATCACGCCGATGGCCATGGCGAGACCGCCTCGTACATCATCGAAACCGATAGCGCAGGCGAAAGCGCAGACGGCGAAGAGGTGGTTTTCGAAGACATGTTGGCCGCTGCGGACCCTGAAAAGGGCGCGCGCGTGTTCCGTAAATGCACCGCATGTCACAAGCTGGAAGACGGCGCGAACGGCACTGGCCCGTATCTTTACGCGATTGTCGACCGCCCGGTCGCTTCGGCCAAGGGGTTCACCGGATATTCTGCAGCGATGCAGGCCCATGGCGGCAACTGGACACCCGAAGCGCTGGATGCGTTCCTGACACGCCCAAGCGCCTATATCTCGGGTACCTCGATGAGCTTCGCCGGTCTGAAAAAACCGCAGGAACGGGCCGACCTGATCGCCTATCTTCAGACCATCGGCAACTGATCTGCCGGTCAGAACTGAAATTTTCGGGTCGCTGCTATGTGCAGCGGCCCTTTTTTTGTCTAAGCAGAACTTCACAAACCGTTCACGCATTCTAAACTTGCACCTGACAGTGCTGGCCTTTTAGCAGGCGCGCACGAGATACAGGGTAACGCAAACCGCAGGAGAGGCAGCAATGGCGAAAAAAGGTTCACCAAACTTTAGGTTTGACGTAGACCGCAGAACCACGCTGCAATTGCTGGGGGCGAGCGCTGTGACGGCCTCAATGCCTGCGGCCGCAAGTTTTGCCGCAGGTGTCGAAGAAGAAGAGATCATTCGCGCCCATGGCTACTCGTTCTTTGGCGATCTGAAATATCCTGCTGACTACACACATTTCGACTATGTGAACCCCGACGCCCCGGTCGGTGGCGAGATTTCTGTAAGCACGCGCGGCACGTTTGACGGGATGAACCGTTGGAACTGGCAAGGCAAATCCGGGCTGTATTCCGGGCTGGTCGCAGAAGGCATGTTCGGGGATGGCCCGTTTGGTACTGCGACTCCGGCGGACTCAATCACCGAACAATACGGGTTGATTGCTGAAGCGGTCGAGTATCCGGTCTCAAAACGCTGGTGTATCTTCCACATGCGCCCCGAGGCGCGGTTTGCGGATGGCACCCCGCTGACTGCGCATGATGCAGCGTTTACCCATGACCTGTTTCTTGAACAGGCGATCCGTAGCTATTCGCGCGCCGTCAAGCAGCGCATTGAAGGCTATGAGATCATTGACGACCACACGATCAAGTACAACTTTGTCGATGGGATTTCGCGTCGTTCATTGATTTCTCAGGTCGGCAACACGCCGGTGTTCTCGAAAGACTGGTACGAAAGAACCGGAGAGCGCCTGGACAAGCAAAGCTGGAACACACCGATGGGTAGCGGACCTTATGTCGTCGACAGCTATGAGGCCAACCGGTTTGTTTTGTACAAGCGCAATCCCGATTACTGGGGCTGGCACCTACCGATCAACAAGGGCCGTCACAATTTTGACCGGGTGAAAGTCGAGTATTTCGCCGATGATGCGGCTGAGTTCGAGGCGTTCAAAGCGGGGCTTTACACCTTCCGCGCGGAAGGCAGCACCAAGAAATGGGCCACGGGCTATGATTTTCCGGCGGTGCAAAAGGGCTATGTCAAGCTTGAGACCATTGCGGACTATACGCCCCCGTCGCCGTCGGGGTTCGTGTTCAACCTGCTGCGTGATCCTTTCACAGATGTCAAAGTGCGCGAGGCGCTGGGACTGGCGTTCAATTTCGAATGGACTTCGGCATCATTGCAGTTCGGTCTGACGACACAGCGCCACTCGTTCTCGGAAAACTCCGATGTTCAGGCCAGCGGCGTGCCAGAAGGGGCTGAAAAGGCGTTTTTGGAAAGCCTCGGCGATGTTGTCCCTGCCGAACTCATGACGCAAGAAGCTGTCATGGCCCACAGTTCCAATCCGGATCGTCCGGTGGATCGGCGAAACAAGCGCAGGGCACTTAAACTGTTTGAAGAGGCCGGCTGGACCGTCGACAGCGCGGGCAAGCTGCGCAATGCGGACGGCGAGTTGATGCAATTCAAGATCATGCTATCCGGCGCGTCGTCTGACACGGTGGAAGCGATCATCACGACTTATGTCGAGACATTGAAGAATTTCGGTGTCACGGCTGACTCGGAAAAGGTCGACACCGCGCAATACACTCAGCGGTACTACGACAAAGACTGGGACATGATGTTCTTCCGCAACCAGCCGTTTGAGGTGGCCAGTACCGGGTTGAAACAGTCCTATGGGTCGGAAACGGCCGTTGTCTCGTCTTACAACCCGCAATCGCTTCAGGATCCGCTGATCGACGCGATCATCGAGGCATCTTTGAACACGACATCGCGCGAAGAAGAAATCGCGGCACTCAAGGCGCTTGACCGGGCCTTGCGCTTCCGCCGCATCCAGATTCCGGCGGGTTACGTGGCCGAGAACTGGGTTGCCTATTACGATATGTTCGAACACCCGCCGGAATTGCCGCCACGGGGGCTTGGCTATCTGGACTTTTGGTGGTTCAACGAAGAAAAGTACGAAGCCCTGAAAGCCGCCGGCGCGTTGAGGTAAAACACCCTTGGGAGCATATATTCTAAGACGCCTGTTGTTGGTGATCCCAACACTGCTGGGCATCATGATCGTCAACTTCACGCTGGTGCAGTTCGTACCGGGTGGGCCAATCGAACAGATACTGGCGCAGATGCAGGGCGAGGGCGACGTATTCGCCGGGTTCGCGGGCGGCGAGGGGTCCACCAACGAAGAGACCTTTGGTTCGGACAGTGAGTACATTGGCGCGCGTGGCCTGCCGAAGGAATTTATCGAGGATCTGGAAAAGGAATTCGGCTTTGACAAGCCGCCGGTCGAGCGGTTTTTGACCATGATGGGAAACTATCTGACGCTGGATTTCGGTCAGAGCTATTTCCGGTCAATCAGCGTAATCGATCTGGTGCTGGAAAAGATGCCGGTTTCGATTTCGCTGGGCCTGTGGTCGACGCTTATCGCCTATCTGGTGTCGATCCCGTTGGGTATTCGTAAGGCGATCCGCGACGGGTCGACCTTTGATACTTGGACCAGCGGCACGATCATCGTGGCCTATGCCATCCCCGGCTTTCTGTTTGCGATCCTGTTGCTGGTGCTGTTTGCGGGCGGGTCATACTGGCAGGTATTCCCTCTGCGGGGACTTACCTCGGACAATTGGGAAAACTTCAGCCTGCTGGGCAAGATTGCCGACTATTTCTGGCACATCGCCTTGCCGATTACGGCGCTGACAATCTCGGCTTTCGCAACGCTGACGTTGCTGACAAAGAACTCGTTTCTGGATGAGATCAAGAAGCAATACGTCATGACCGCCCGAGCAAAGGGTTTGGGTGAGCGCAAGGTTCTTTACGGCCATGTCTTCCGCAACGCGATGCTGATCGTGATCGCGGGCTTTCCGGCGGTGTTCATCGGCGTGTTCTTCGGTGGTTCGATCATCATCGAAACCATCTTCTCACTGGACGGTCTGGGCCGTTTGGGGTTCGAGGCTGCCGTGGCGCGTGACTATCCGGTGATCTTCGGGACGCTGTTCATCTTTGGTCTGATGGGGCTGGTCGTCGGCATCATCAGCGATCTGATGTATGTGCTGGTCGACCCGCGCATCGACTTCGAAAAGCGGGAGGGGTAAATGGCGCTTTCCCCTCTTAACCAGCGCCGCTGGCGCAATTTTCGCCGCAATGGTCGTGCGTATTGGTCGCTGCTGATCTTCTCGGTCTTGTTCGGCTTGTCCCTGTTTGCCGAGTTCATCGCCAATGACAAACCCATACTTGTGAAATACCGGGGTGAGTTCTATACGCCGATTTTCAACTTTTATGCTGAAACGCAGTTTGGCGGTGATTTCCAAACCGAGGCGATTTACCGCGACCCCGAGGTGCGTTGCCTGATCGACAGCGGCGGGCTGGATCAGTGTTTCGACGACCCTGACGGTATCCTCGACGAGATCAAGGCCGGAACGTTTGAGGCAGACGGGTTCGAACGCGGCTGGTCGATCTGGCCCCTGATCCCGTATTCCTACAACACCAGTGTTGACCGGCCAGGCGCGGCGCCGTTGCCGCCGAACAGCCAGAACCTGCTGGGCACTGATGACACCAAACGCGATGTTTTGGCCCGCGTGATCTATGGGTTCCGGCTTTCGATCCTGTTCACTCTGGTCGTGACGGGGGCGGCAAGTCTGATCGGCATTTTTGCCGGTGCCATTCAAGGCTTTTTCGGCGGCTGGCTCGATCTGATCTTCCAACGGATTATCGAGATTTGGTCCTCAACGCCGTCGCTTTACGTGATCATCATCATGTTCGCGATCCTTGGTCGAAGTTTCTGGTTGCTGGTCGCGTTGATGATCCTGTTTGGCTGGACCGGGCTGGTCGGCGTGGTTCGGGCCGAGTTTCTGCGGGCCCGAAACCTGGAATATGTGCGCGCCGCCCGGGCATTGGGCGTGGGCAACATGACGATCATGTTCCGGCACATGCTGCCGAATGCGATGGTGGCGACTCTGACATTTATGCCGTTCATCGTAACCGGAACGATCGGTGGCCTGGCCTCACTGGACTTTCTGGGCTTCGGCCTGCCATCCTCGGCACCCTCGCTGGGTGAGCTTACACTGCAGGCGAAACAGAACCTGCAAGCCCCTTGGCTGGCCTTCACGGCGTTTTTCACCTTTGCCATCATGCTGTCGCTTCTGGTCTTCATCTTCGAAGGCGTGCGCGATGCGTTTGATCCCAGAAAGACCTTCTCATGAGCCTTTTGGATGTGAACAACCTCAAGGTCTCGTTTCGGCAAGACGGTCAGATCAGCGCGGCGGTCAAGGGTGTCTCCTTCACCGTGGATCGGGGTGAGACGGTGGCGCTTGTGGGCGAATCCGGGTCGGGAAAATCTGTCACGGCGCTCAGCACTGTGTCGCTTCTGGGCGACAGTGCGATGGTCGAAGGCTCGGTGCAATATGACGGTCAGGAGATGATCGGCGCTGCTGAAAGCAAGCTGATGGATGTGCGTGGCAACGATATCAGTTTCATCTTTCAGGAACCGATGACCTCGCTCAACCCTCTGCACACGATCCAAAAGCAGATGGCCGAGTCTCTGTCGCTACATCAGGGCCTCTCTGGCAACGCGGCGCGGGATCGGATTCTGGAACTGTTGAACAAGGTCGGCATTCGCGACCCTGAAGAGCGGCTGGACAGCTATCCGCATCAGCTTTCGGGCGGGCAGCGACAGCGTGTGATGATCGCGATGGCGTTGGCGAACAAACCGGATATCCTGATCGCGGATGAGCCGACCACGGCGCTGGACGTGACCATTCAGGCGCAGATTCTGGAGCTGCTGGCCGAGTTGCAGAAATCCGAGAACATGGGAATGCTGTTCATCACCCATGACCTTGGCATTGTGCGTCGGATTGCCGACCGGGTTTGCGTGATGAAAGATGGCGAAATTGTCGAAGCCGGCATCACAGCCGAAATCTTTGACAACCCGCAGCATCCATATACGCGCAAACTGCTGGCTGCCGAGCCGTCGGGCCATCCCGACCCAGTGGCCAGAGACGCGGAAGAGGTCGCGCGTACCGATCACCTGAAGGTCTGGTTTCCCATCCAACGTGGCCTGCTAAAGCGCACGGTGGGCCATGTGAAGGCCGTGAACGACGCGACGCTTAGCGTGCGCGCCGGTGAAACGCTGGGGATCGTGGGCGAAAGCGGCTCGGGCAAGACCACGCTGGCGCTGGCAATCATGCGTTTGATCGCGTCCGAGGGTGGTATCACTTTCCGTGATCAGGACGTGCGCCGCTGGTCCACGCGAGAACTGCGGCGGCTGCGCAAGGACATGCAGATCGTGTTTCAGGATCCGTTCGGCAGCCTCAGCCCGCGCATGACATGCATGCAGATCATCGCCGAGGGTCTGGCGATCCACAATGTGGACGCCCACCGCGCTCCGCGTGAGTTGGTGGCCGAAGTTATGACCGAGGTCGGGCTCGACCCGGATGCGATGGACCGCTACCCGCATGAGTTTTCGGGTGGTCAACGACAGCGGATCGCGATTGCCCGCGCGATGGTCCTGCGGCCCAAGTTGCTGGTTTTGGACGAACCGACCAGCGCGTTGGACATGACTGTGCAGGTGCAGATCGTGGACCTTTTGCGCGACCTGCAACGGAAATATGGGTTGGCCTATCTGTTCATCAGTCACGACCTCAAAGTCGTGCGCGCCATGTCCCACAACGTTATCGTCATGCGGAATGGGGACGTGATCGAGATGGGCGCAGCCGAAGACCTGTTCGAAAACGCCCAAACAGATTACACCCGCGAACTGATTGCTGCGGCGGGCTGAGCGACAGCCCGCCACGATTGTTCAGGCGCTGGCAGTTTCGCGTGCCGCCCGGGTTGGCACCGGTCCGCGCAACTCTTCATAGTGATCGAAGCTCAGTTTGACCCAGCCGGTGCCGCGCGTGGCGCTGGCAAGCGTGCGATGCAGCTCGTCCTCGGCCACGGCGGGCAGGGTTGCATTGAAAATCTCCCAACCTGACGCGTTGGGATTGCCTTCAAAGCCCAGAACCTGCCCTTGCAAAGAGCTGATCGTCGGCACCAGATCGCCCACGAAATCCGATGGCAGATGGATTTCTGCATTCAGGATCGGCTGTAGCACCACGGGCTTGGCCTCGGGCAGCGCTTCGCGCACGGCGTTCTTTCCGGCCGTTCGGAACGCATAATCCGAACTGTCCACGTTATGGTGTTTACCATCGCTGAGCGTGACCTTGACATCGACCACCGGAAAGCCTTCCGGCCCCTGCTCCAACGCGTCCTTGGCCCCGTGTTCGACCGAAGGGATGTAGTTGCGAGGGACCGCACCGCCTTTGACGATTTCCTCGAACTGAAAACCGGACCCGCGGGGCATGGGCGCGATCGTGATCACCACATCGGCGAACTGCCCTGCACCGCCAGACTGTTTGCGGTGCCGGTGCCGGTGTTCGATGCGCGAGCGGATGGTTTCGCGATAGGCGGTCTCAACCACTTCGGTTTCGATCTCGATCCCAAAATCTTCGGCCAGTTTCGCCGAGACCCGCCGCATGTGCTGCGGACCTTGTGATCCCAGCACGGCGTGGCCGCTGAGTTCGTCCTGCTCCATATGCAATCCGGGGTCGATCTCGACCAGACGGGACAGCGCGTTGGACAGGCGCACATCGTCGCGTTCATGTGCGGGTGAAACCACCTGTCGATGGGCCGCCGGGTGCGACGCAGCCCATTCGGGTAAGGGTGTCGCTGTCTTGCTATCGTACAGATTGCCCGGGTTGAGGTGGTCGGATTTCACCGCCAAGCCGATCTGACCCGCCTCGAGCTGTGAAATCTGCGTCTTGGCGTCCAGCGTGGTCAGATTTCCGACCGTCTCGCCGCCCAGGTCTTCGTGGGCTTTGACGCCGTCGCCCAATCCACGCAGTACGATGATCTTGCCGATATGCTTCTTCACATCCGCAAATCCGGCAATGGCGCGGGCGTTTTCTGCAGCCTCGTCGCGATCCGCCGCTATGTTGAACTCGGGTGCTTCGTGGCGCAGAGCCTTCATCAGACGGGTCAGCCCGTTGCCATGGCTGGCCGCGCCCAGACAGGCGGGGATCAGTTGGTGGTTCTGTAGAACCTGCGCTGCCAGTTCATAGACTTCCGCGCTGGGCGGTTGCTTGTCTTCAATCAATTGTTCCAGCAGGTTGTCATCGAAATCTGACAGGGTCTCCAGCAACTCGGTCCGTGCTTCCTGTTCCCGGTCTTCGACCGATTGCGGCAGTTCGATCAGGGCCGAGGGCTGACCCTCCTGATATTTCCACGCCCGCTCCGAGATCAGATCAACCGCTCCGATGATCGTCTCGCCTTCGCGGATGGGAACCTGCCGCAACGCGATGTGATTGGTGCAATAGGTTTGCAAGGCCGAGATGATGTCGCGGATGCGCCCGTTGGGGTTGTCCATCCGGTTGATGAACAGGAAACAGGGAATCCCCGCTTCTTCGACCAGACGCAGATATGGGGCGCATAAAACGGCGGCGTCCGGGTCTGGCGGGACGACGACCACCGCCGCGTCTGAAATTGCCATGGCGGGGCCGACATAGGCGAGGTTATCGCCGCCCCCATCCACATCAATGGCGCACCAGGGTTCGTCCAAATAAGAAAAACCGTGCAGATGCACGGTTCCGGATACGTCGAAAGTGGTCGGCCGCCCGTCGAGGCGGCTGATCGCTTCGACCAAGGTGGTTTTGCCCGATTGGCTGGGGCCGAGGACGGTGAAAACGCGCATGAGTGCTGTCCCTCTTTCAGTTGCAAATTGGCTGCACGAATGGGTCTGTCGAACGCGGATGCGTCGGCGCGGGTTTGTCTGGTACTCGGCCTGCCTCGGGCGGTGGAAAGATGCGGCTTTCCACGCCTCAAGTGTGGAGAAAACCAGTGGCGGGCGTCAAGCCCTTCGTGCTGCGTTGGCGGAAACCGGGCGAAATATCGTCCGGTTCGCCGCCGTCAGATCGCCGAACTGTGGCCTGCCTTGCTCAGGTCATAGGCGTCAAAACTGCGCGCGATCATGCGGGTTAGCGCGCGGGCCTCGGGCGGGACGAACAGGCCCTTGTCCGTAATCTGCAGCAGGTTTTCGAACGTCGCATTTGCGCTTTGATACATTTGTTGCAGTTCCGACGCCGAAATATCGTGATCTCTGAGAATTTCGGCGGAATCGATCCGGAAATCGCACATCAAAGCCTCGATCAAGCGTGAGCGCAGCACATCCTGACCTTTGAACAGGTGTCCCCGAGCCGTGGAAAACTGCCCGTCGCGGATGGCTTTCGTGTGGACAGACGTGGCCGAGGCATTCTGTGCATAGCCCTGCGGAAAACGCGAGATCGAGCTTGCGCCCAAACCGACCAGAACGTCGGCCTGATCGTCGGTATAGCCCTGAAAGTTCCGTTTCAACCGACCCGCGTTCAGGGCCTTGGTCAGCCCGTCATCCTGAGTGGCGAAATGGTCGATCCCGATTTCGGCGTAATTGTCCCACAGGAACAGGCGTCGGGCCGTTTCAAACAGTTCCAGGCGCTGCTCGGGCGTCGGCAGTGCGTCGGACGGGATCATTTGCTGACGCTTGGCCATCCACGGAACGTGGGCATAGCCATAAAGCGCAACGCGATCCGGAGACAGGGACAGCAGCTTTTGCACGCTTTCCGTCATCCGCGCCTTGGTCTGGTGCGGCAGACCGTACAGAATGTCGGCGTTCAGGCTGGTGATGCCGCGCGCGCGGATCATGTCGACCGCGTTGCGGGTAACGTCATAGCCTTGAATGCGGCCGATGGTCTGCTGGATTTCATCATCGAAGTCCTGCACGCCGATCGAGGCGCGGTTCATGCCTGCCTCGGCCAGCGCATCCAGTCGGGCCTCATCGATTTCATTTGGATCGATCTCGACCGAGAATTCGGCGTCTGGCCCCAAAGGTACTACCTCAAGTATCCGCCCAGCCAGATCGCGCATCAGGTCCGGGTTCAGCAGCGTCGGCGTTCCGCCGCCCCAATGCAGGCGGGATAATGTCACGCCTTCGGGCAGGCGCGCCGCGAGCAAGTCGATCTCGGCCTTCAGCACATCCACATAGGCGATGACAGGGTTGTCGGTTTGGGTGCCCTGCGTGCGACAGGCGCAAAACCAGCACAGCCTGCGGCAGAACGGCACGTGGATATAGAGCGAGATGGAACTGCCGGGTTTGATCCCGGAAATCCACTCGCCGAACAAGCCAGACCCCACATCATTGTTGAAATGTGGGGCGGTCGGGTAACTTGTATAGCGCGGTACCTTAGCGTCAAAAAGTCCAAGCCGCGCCAATTGATGTTTCTTTGTCATGGCGCTAGGGCTATAACAGGGAGGGCTCAGGTACATTGACCGAGATCAAGTGGAAGCGCGAATGACACTCAAGGCCCTGTATGAGCATTCGAACTGTGACGATTGCCCGATCCGGCATCGCGCGGTCTGTGCGCATTGCGAGAAAGACGAGCTCGATGAGCTTGAAAGCATCAAGTATTACAGAAGCTTCGAGGCTGGTCAGACGTTAATCTGGTCCGGAGATCCGATGAACTTTGTCGGTTCGGTCGTGTCTGGAATCGCCTCATTGACCCAGACCATGGAAGATGGCCGCACCCAAATGGTAGGCCTGTTGTTGCCCAGCGATTTCGTTGGCCGCCCCGGGCGCGATTCTGCCCCTTATGATGTGGTTGCGACAACAGATCTGGTTATGTGTTGTTTTCGCAAGAAACCTTTCGAAGAACTGATGGTGACAACTCCGCACATCGCGCAGCGGCTGTTGCAGATGACTTTGGATGAGTTGGATGCAGCGCGCGAATGGATGCTGGTTCTGGGCCGTAAAACGGCGCGCGAGAAAATTGCCAGCCTGCTGTCGATCATCGCCCGGCGGGATGCCTCGATCAACAAATCGGGCATGTCCGGCCCGATCGTGTTCGATCTGCCGCTGACGCGCGAAGCGATGGCCGACTATCTGGGATTGACGCTGGAAACGGTGAGCCGTCAGATCTCGGCCCTGAAGAAAGACCAGGTCATCTTTCTAGAAGGCAAGCGCCACGTGACCATTCCGGACGTGGGCCGCTTGATGGAAGAGGCTGGCGACGACACCGATGGTGGATTTCTGGTCTGAGACCTGATCTGATCGGTCCCAGGACCAAAAAAGGATCAGGAGACAGACATGGAATTCAGTAGTGTTTTGGCAATGCTTTTCATTGGCGCGATTGCCGGTTGGCTGTCGGGCAAGATCATGGAAGGGCGTGGCTTTGGCCTGATCGGAAACGTCATCGTCGGGGTCGTGGGCGCGTTTTTGGCGGGCACCATCTTTCCGGCGCTTGGTTTCGCAGTCGGAGGTGGCCTGTTTTCGTCCATTCTGTTTGCAACGATCGGGGCCGTGATCCTGTTGTTCCTGATCGGGTTGGTGCGAAAAGCGTAAACAGAGAAAAGGCCGCCGTGCATCAGGGGGCCGGCTCGCAAGCGCCCTTGATCAGTGCGCCAGAAAAACCGGCACCGAGGATTGTTCCAGCATATTGCGGGTTGCACCGCCTAAGATGGCTTCGCGGAAACGCGAATGCCCATAGGCCCCCATAACGATCAGGTCGGCCTGAGTATCTGCCGCATGCCGGTTCAGAACATCCGAGATGCGAGTCATGGTCTTGCTCAGCACATCAATCTCGCATTTGACACCGTGGCGGGCCAGCATCTGCGACAGAAGGCCACCGGGGTCCGAACGGTCCGGTCCGTGGCGCGGCGGATCGATCACAACGATCCGCGCCAGTTCGGCCTGTTTCAGGAAGGGCAGAGCGCAGCGGACGGCACGCATCGCCTCGATGCTCTCATTCCAGCCGATCATGACCGTGCGCGGAGTTGGCGAGACCGGTTGCGCATTATCCGGGACCAGCAACACCGGTGCATGTCCTTCGAACATGGCGGCCTCGACAATCGGCTCGGCCTCGGCGTCGCGATCCTTGCCGTAGGGCAGCGGCAAAACGACCAGATCCGAAAACCGCGCCCTTCGCGCTACGTGACGTCCGATATCGGCGATCTGCGCCACGCCATTTTCAGCGGACCAACGCACACCTGATTTGCCCAGGTACTCTTTTGCAAAGGCCAACACTTGGTCGGCTTCGGCATTTGCGCGCGTCAACGTTTCCTGCAGAACCAGTGCGTTTGCACCGGCGTAATAATACCCGGTCTGGCTGCGGTCGACACCCAGGCACAGGGCCTCTGCATGGGCATCCTGTCCGTTTGCCAAAGTGACCATCTGCGCCAGCGCGGCTTTGGACAAATTCGTTTCCGTCATGACGGTGAGGAGTGATTTATACGCCATGTGGCCCTCTTGATTGTGACGCTTTTCGTCTGGTGCAGCGCGTATTCCCGAAAGGATACCTGTCACAGAAATTGTCGGCTTGTCTTGATGCAGATCAAAGCGGCAAATCGGCAGTTTCTGCATTACAGCATCCAGTCAAAAAGGGTTCCGCGCGGCTGAAGAATCGCGTGGGGCATGGCAAAGGGACGCAATATGTCAAATTACATCAAGCTGATCTTGCTTGGTCTGATCGCGATTTTCGCCGCGATCGGAACCAATTATGCACGCGATTTGGCGTATCAGGTGCATGCAATTCTGGTGATGCTGATCGCCATCGGATTATTCATCTGGACGCTGAGAAACACGGATGAGCCAGATACGTTCGTAGATCGCTCGGGCGAGTACATGGACGGCGTGATCCGTTACGGGGTGATTGCAACCGCCTTTTGGGGGGTGGTCGGGTTTCTGGCGGGGACCTTTATTGCGTTCCAGCTGGCCTTTCCGGTGCTCAACTTCGAATGGGCGCAGGGATATCTGAATTTTGGCCGTTTGCGTCCGCTGCACACTTCGGCCGTGATTTTTGCCTTTGGGGGTAACGCATTAATCGCAACCTCGTTCTATGTTGTGCAGCGCACCAGCGCCGCGCGCCTATGGGGCGGCAACCTCGCGTGGTTCGTGTTCTGGGGCTATCAGCTTTTCATCGTTCTGGCCGCGACCGGCTATGTTCTGGGCGGTACGCAGTCCAAGGAATACGCGGAACCGGAATGGTATGTTGACTTGTGGCTGACCATCGTTTGGGTCGCCTATCTGGCAGTGTTCCTGGGCACCGTGGTCAAACGGAAAGAGCCGCATATCTACGTGGCGAACTGGTTTTACCTTGCCTTTATCGTGACCGTTGCAATGTTGCATGTGGTCAACAACCTGACCATCCCCGTCAGCATCTGGGGCTCGAAATCAGTCATCGTCTGGTCGGGCGTACAAGACGCCATGATCCAGTGGTGGTACGGCCACAACGCCGTGGGCTTCTTCCTGACCGCAGGCTTCCTGGGCATGATGTATTACTTCATCCCGAAACAGGCCGAGCGTCCGGTCTTCAGCTACAAACTGTCGATCATCCACTTCTGGGCGCTGATCTTCCTTTATATCTGGGCTGGTCCGCACCACCTTCACTATACCGCACTGCCTGACTGGGCTTCGACGCTGGGTATGGTGTTCTCGGTCGTGCTGTGGATGCCTTCGTGGGGCGGTATGATCAACGGTCTGATGACCTTGTCGGGCGCATGGGACAAGCTGCGCACCGACCCTGTGATCCGCATGATGGTGATCTCGGTCGGCTTTTACGGCATGTCCACCTTTGAAGGTCCGATGATGTCGATCCGCGCTGTGAACTCTCTCAGCCACTACACCGACTGGACCATTGGTCACGTGCATTCCGGTGCGCTGGGCTGGAACGGTATGATCACCTTTGGTGCGCTGTACTTCCTGGTGCCCGTGCTGTGGAAGCGCGAGCGTCTGTACTCGCTGCAAATGGTCAGCTGGCATTTCTGGCTCGCCACCATCGGCATCGTGCTTTACGCCGCGTCGATGTGGGTCACCGGTATCATGGAAGGCCTGATGTGGCGCGAAGTGGATGCCAACGGCTTCCTGGTGAACTCGTTCGCCGACACCGTGGCGGCCAAGTTCCCGATGTATGTGGTGCGTGCTTTGGGTGGCGTGATGTTCGTCGCTGGCTCGGTCATCATGTGCTACAACCTGTGGATGACTGTGCGGAAAGCGCCGGCCAAAGAGGCCAGCCTGACCGTCGCGGTCCCGGCTGAATAGAGGGAGGGCCGGAGCAATGGCAATTCTCGACAAACATAAGATCCTCGAGACCAACGCGACCCTCCTGCTGGTATTCAGCTTTTTGGTCGTGACCATCGGTGGCATCGTGCAGATCACCCCGCTGTTCTATCTTGAGAACACCATCGAGAAGGTGGAGGGCATGCGCCCCTACACCCCCTTGGAGATGGCGGGGCGTGAAATCTACATTCGCGAAGGCTGCTATGTCTGCCACAGCCAGATGATCCGCCCCATGCGGGACGAGGTCGAACGCTATGGCCACTACTCGCTGGCGGCCGAGTCGATGTATGACCACCCGTTCCAGTGGGGCTCCAAGCGGACCGGTCCTGATCTGGCCCGCGTGGGTGGCCGTTATTCGGACCAGTGGCATGTGGACCACCTGCGTGACCCGCAGTCGGTTGTGCCGGAATCGGTGATGCCGAAATACGGCTTCCTCGAACACCGCAAGCTGGACGGCAAGTATATCGGTGACATCATGCAGGCGAACGCCGTTGTCGGCACGCCTTACACCGAGGACATGCTGGCCAATGCCGAGGCCGACTTCCGCGCGCAGGCTGATCCCGACAGCGACTATGACGGGCTGCTTGAGCGCTATGGCGACAAGGTCAGCGTGCGCAACTTTGACGGTCAGTCTGACCTGACCGAAGCGGACGCGCTGGTGGCTTATCTGCAAATGCTGGGCACGTTGGTCGATTTCTCGACCTTCACGCCGGACGCAAGCCGCTAAGGAGGGGGTGATGGAAGAATATACTCTCTTACGGCAATTCGCGGATAGCTGGATGTTGCTGCTGTTGTTTGGCTTCTTTGTCGGCATCGTGGTCTGGGTTTTCCGCCCCGGTGCCAGCATGGAATACAAGGACACTGCCAACATCCCGTTCCGGCACGCTGACGCACCAGCGCCCCTTCGGGGCGACGATAAACCCGCCGAATCCAAGGAGGCGCGGCCATGAGCAAGACACCTGAAAAACTGCCGGGTGATCCCAAGACAACCGGCCACAGCTGGGACGGTCTGGAAGAGTTCGACAATCCGATGCCACGGTGGTGGTTGTGGACATTCTACGCCACGATTTTCTGGGCTGTGATCTACACGATCATGTATCCGGCCTGGCCATTGGTTCAATCTGCGACGGCTGGTGTCACCGGCTGGTCCTCACGCGCGGAAGTGCAACAGGAGCTGGTGGCCTTCCAGGAGGCCAACGCCCCCTGGAGCGCAAAGCTTGTTGAAACACCGCTGGAAGAGGTCTCGGCTGATCCCGAGTTGCAGCAATACGCTGTAAACGCAGGCAGCGCCGTGTTCCGGACCTGGTGCGCCCAGTGCCACGGATCAGGGGCCCAAGGCGCGATGGGCTTCCCGAACCTGTTGGATGACGCGTGGCTGTGGGGCGGATCGCTTGAGGATATCGAGTTCACCATTGCCCACGGTATTCGCAACGAAGAAAGCGACGACGCGCGCTATTCCGAGATGCCGGCCTTTGGAGAAATTCTCGAACATGACGAGATCACGCAAGTGGTTCAGTATGTCATGTCGCTGACCAGTGCGCAGACCGACGATGCAGCGGCGCAGGCAGGCAAGGTTGTGTTCGAAGACAATTGTGCGGCCTGCCACGGCGAGGATGGCAAAGGTGACGTCACACAAGGCGCGCCGAACCTGACGGATGCCATCTGGCTCTATGGTGGCAGCCAAGAGGCCCTGACCGAAACGGTCACATACAGCCGCTTTGGCGTTATGCCTGCATGGAAAAACCGTCTGACCGACGCGCAAATCCGCGCTGTCACGGCATACGTCCACCAGTTGGGTGGCGGTCAGTAAGGCACAAAGAACACCTCCGGGCGGTCTCCCGCCCGAAGGCTGAGGCACCGGCTGTTCGATCTGTTCGCGCGTTTCCAGAACAGCCGGTGCCGACTTTCTACACTAAATTCCCGACCTTTTCAGGTCCAAAGCGCACTTGCACCGGATCACAGATCGTTCAGATCGACATCGCGGCGTGTTTCGGTCCACCAGTGACCTTCCGGCAGCCAACGCGATTTCCGTTGTTTCGATTTGGGTGCGTCCCGAATGGTCGGGGCATTGATCCGGGTTGCGGTCATGAAGGATCGTGCAAAAACGGTCAGCATTGTCAGCCTCCTATACGCTGTATTCAGTGACATCAGGATTGACCTTTGGCGCGTAGAATGCGACTCAATTGGAATTCAGACATGTAATCTAGGGTTACATATGGATTGGCTTGACTTGCCCCCTCTGGCGTCGCTCAGAGCATTTGCAGCCTTTGCAGAACGCCGAAATGTTGTTGACGCCGGAGCCGCGCTGAATGTCAGCCACGCTGCCATCAGCCAGCAGTTGCGCGCGTTGGAAAAACACCTTGGTGTGGCTCTTTTGGATCGGTCCGGAAAAACGCTGACGATGACAGCGGATGGTGAGCATCTGGCCCGCGCCCTGCACCTGGGTTTTGGAGCTATCGAATCTGCGGTCAGAGACATTGCGCGGTCAGGGGCAGAACGTCCCGTCCATGTCTCACTGACTCCGTCCTTTGCCGCGTCATGGCTGATGCCGCGTTTGCCGATGTTCCGCGAAGCCCATCCCGAAATAGATCTTGTGTTGGACCCAACACCGGACTTGGTTGAACTCCGCCCCGGCGGGGTCGATGTGGCAATACGCTATGGCTCGGGCGGTTGGTCCGGCGTTGAGGCGGACATGCTGCTGCAGACGCCGATGGTGATCGTCGCAGCCCCGCAGCTATTGGGGGACAAGACGAATTGGACCCCATCCGAGCTGGCGCAACTGCCCTGGCTTGAGGAGATTGGCACCACCGAGGGCACCACCTGGCTCGCACAACACCATGCCGGTCCTGCGCGCGGGGCGGGCCGGACCGAGCTACCGGGCAATCTGGTTCTGGACGGTCTGAGGGCCGGGCAGGGTGTCACCGTCACCGTGCGACATTTCGTCGAGGCCGACATAAAAGCCGGTCGCATAGTCGAGCTTTATGCCGAGCCAGACACGCGCGGGTACCATATTGTAACGCCGAAAACCCCAAAAAGACCGGCGGTTAAGGCATTTGTCGGTTGGTTGAAAAGGTTGGCGCGTGACGGATAAAGATGTTTGTACGATGCGCGTTTTGACCCATGTCAAAGTCTATTGTGCCGTGATCTGGAAGAAGACACTCAGAAGAGCCAGATCTGGAGCCAGCCCGTGAGCGATTCCGACCCCGCCCCCAGCTTATACGTAGCGAGGGAGCCAATTTTTCCAAGACGCGTATCCGGTCCATTCCGCAATTTGAAATGGATCATCATGGCGGTCACGTTGGGCATCTATTATGTGACACCGTGGATCAGATGGGACCGTGGCCCCAGCCTGCCGGACCAGGCCGTTTTGCTGGATCTGGCGAACCGCCGGTTTTACTTTTTCTGGATCGAGATTTGGCCGCACGAGTTCTACTTTGTGGCCGGTCTGCTGATCATGGCTGGTTTGGGTTTGTTCCTTTTCACTTCCGCTTTGGGGCGCGTCTGGTGCGGTTATGCTTGCCCGCAGACCGTGTGGACGGACCTTTACATTCTGGTCGAACGCTGGATCGAAGGGGACCGCAACGCTCGTTTGCGCCTACATCGTCAGCAAAAACTGGATTTCCGCAAGGCGCGCCTGCGGGTCACGAAATGGGCCGTGTGGTTGTTGATCGGCCTGGCCACCGGTGGTGCCTGGGTGTTCTACTTTGCCGACGCGCCGACGCTGGCGCGCGATCTGGTTACCGGCAACGCGCATCCCGTCGCTTATACGACGATCCTGATCCTGACCGGTACCACATTCCTGTTCGGTGGCTTTGCGCGTGAACAGATCTGTATCTATGCCTGCCCCTGGCCCCGCATTCAGGCCGCAATGATGGACGAGGATACTCTGGTCGTCGGTTACCGCGAGTGGCGCGGCGAACCTCGGGGAAAGGGTAAACGTACCGCAGACTCCGAGCTGGGCGATTGCATCGACTGCATGGCTTGCGTGAATGTCTGCCCTGTGGGCATCGATATTCGCGACGGGCAGCAGCTGGAATGCATCACCTGCGCGCTGTGCATAGACGCCTGTGACGACATGATGGCCAAGATCGGCAAGCCGCGTGGCTTGATCGACTACATGGCGCTGAGCGACGAGACTCGTGAGCGCGCGGGGCAGCCGCCCAAGAATATCTGGAAGCACATCCTGCGGCCCCGCACGATCCTGTATACGTCTCTTTGGTCGCTGGTCGGTTTCGCGCTGCTGTTTGCGCTGTTTATCCGGTCGGATATTGATCTGACCGTTGCTCCGGTACGGAACCCGACCTTTGTGACACTGTCCGACGGCACCATCCGCAATACCTATGATGTCCGCCTGCGCAACAAGCATGGCGAGGAACGGCCGTTCAAACTCACGCTCGCGGGTGATCCCGCCTTGCAGGTCGAAATCGAGGGGATCGAAGGTGATACTGTCATTGTGGCCCCGGATACGGCACAATTGACCCGCGTGTACATTTTTGCATCTGGTCAGACCGGCCCGGCCAGTGCCGAAGTGACTCCGGTGCGCATCTGGGTTGAAGACCTGAACAACGGCGAGCGCGCCCATAAGGACACCACGTTTAACGGACGGGGAAACTGACCATGGCCGAACGGAAATTCACAGGCAAACACGCCTTGGCGGTGTTCGTTGCGGCGTTTGGCGTGATCATCACCGTAAACCTGCTGTTGGCGTACAATGCGGTCAAAACCTTCCCCGGGCTTGAAGTAAAAAACTCTTACGTGGCCAGCCAGGAGTTCAATGAGCGTTTGCAGGAACAACAGGCGCTGGGTTGGGACATCCGTGCCGAAGTTTCTGGTGGCTTGTTGATATTGCACATCACCGACCAAACTGGTTCCCCGGTTCAAGTGGCCGAACTGCAGGCCATTGTCGGGCGCGCGACTCATGTGAAAGACGACTTCTCGCCCGACTTCACCTTTGACGGTCTGGCCTATGCCGCGCCTGCCGCGCTGGGCGAGGGCAACTGGAATATCCGACTGCTGGCCAAAGATCGCGATGGCACCGAGTTTGCGCAGCGCATCCCGCTCTATGTGAGGGGCTAGGACGTGAGCGCGCAGATGACATCCGGCACGGCGGCCTGTCCGGGCTGCATCGCCTCTCCGGCAGAACCGGCGCGGCCAATCCCGCAGGATGTGCAAATCGCGCTGTCGTTGCCGGGCATTCACTGCTCGGGCTGCATCGCGAATGTTGAACGCGCGCTGAATGCCGTTGCGGGGGTTGATGACGCGCGGGTCAACCTGACGCTCAAACGCGCTATGGTCAAAGCCGCGCCTGATCTGCGTGCCGCCGATCTGATCCCCGTACTGGAAGCGGCGGGTTACGAGGCGCATGAATTGGATCCCGGAGCTTTGTCCGCAACACAAGCGGACAAGGCAGGGCGTGACCTGCTCATGCGGCTGGCCGTGGCCGGGTTCGCCTCGATGAACGTGATGCTTTTGTCGGTCTCGGTCTGGTCCGGTGCGTCTGATGCGACACGCGACATGTTCCACTGGATTTCCGCGGCCATCGCCCTGCCCGCGATTGCCTTTTCCGCGCAGCCCTTTTTTGCAAACGCCTGGAGCGCCCTTCGTGTCCGTCGGCTGAACATGGACGTGCCGATTGTTCTGGCGATCCTTTTGGCACTGATGACGTCGCTTTGGGAAACAGCGTTAAGTGGTGAGCATGCCTATTTTGATGCAGCGCTGACGCTGACCTTCTTTCTGCTGGCCGGGCGCTATCTCGACTATCGCACCCGTGCGGCTGCCCGGTCTGCCGCCGAGGAACTCACCGCGCTTGAGGTGCCCCGCGCCGTTCGCGTTGTGGACGGCGTTGAACACGAGGTCGCAGTGTCTGATCTGAACGTCGGCGACCTGATCCTTGTGCGCCCCGGTGGTCGGATGCCCGTGGATGGCGAGATTGTCTCAGGTCAGTCAGAACTCGACCGATCCCTACTGACCGGGGAAACCCTGCCCGTCTTTGCCGAAACCGGCCTGACGGTCAGCGCAGGTGAGGTCAACCTGACCGGCCCCCTGACCATTCGCGCGACGGCTGTGGGTGAAGACACCTCATTGCATCGCATGGCTGATCTGGTGGCCATCGCGGAATCGGGTCGGTCACGGTATACCTCGCTGGCGGATAAGGCCGCCAAGCTATATGCGCCGGGAGTACACATTTTGTCGGCGCTGAGTTTCGTTGGCTGGTACATCTATTCCGGCGATATCCGCACCGCGCTGAATATCGCGGCTGCGGTGCTGATCATCACCTGTCCCTGTGCGCTGGGGTTGGCGGTGCCCGCGGTGACGACAGCCGCCTCGGGGCGGTTGTTCCGCAAGGGGATGCTGATCAAACATTCCACCGCTCTGGAACGTTTGGCCGAGGTGGATACGGTCGTTTTTGACAAGACCGGTACGCTGACGTCTGGGACGCCTGAACTGACCAATCTGGGGGATCACTCCCGCGCTGATCTTGAGATCGCACTGGCGCTGGCCGTGGCGTCGTCGCACCCGCTGTCGGTTGCCCTGACACAGGCTGCGCGCGAGGCCGGGATCAAACCGGCCACGCTGAAAGACGTCATCGAGGTTCCTGGCTATGGCACCGATGGCACCTATCGCGGCCAACGGGTCCGTCTGGGTCGCGCGGCCTGGACCGGCGCAGACGAAGGCGACCAGACCGCCGCGTGGCTATCCGTCGCGGGGCAGGCGCCTACGGCATTCCTGTTCTCGGACAGTTTGCGCCCCGGCGCAGCCGAGGCCGTCGCGGCGTTCCGCGATGCGGGTAAAGAAGTCATTCTGATCTCGGGCGACACGCAGGGCGCGGTTCAGGCGCTGGCGGGCAAGCTAGGCATCCAAACTTGGATCGCGCAAGCCCTGCCGCAGGACAAGGCCAGCCATGTGCAAAAACTCAGCGAGCAGGGACGGCATGTTCTGATGGTCGGGGACGGCCTCAACGATACCGCCGCGCTGGCGGCGGCACATGTGTCAATTTCACCGGCCTCGGCGCTGGATGCGGCGCGGGTGGCCTCGGATATCGTGCTGCTGGGCAACGATCTGTCGCCCATTGCCGACGCCTGCGATACGGCGGTGAAGGCGACGAAACGGATTCGCGAGAACTTTCGCATCGCGACCGTCTATAATATCATTGCGGTGCCGCTGGCCGTGGTGGGATTGGCCACGCCCCTGATCGCGGCGCTGGCGATGTCGACCTCGTCGATCACCGTGTCCCTGAATGCCCTGCGCGTGAGATAACACATGGAAGTTCTGGCCTATCTGATCCCGATTTCCCTGCTTTTGGGCGGGGTTGGCCTGGTGGGGTTTGTCTACACGGTCCGCTCGAACCAATATGACGACCCGGAAGGCGACGCACGCCGTATCCTCAGCGATGAATGGGACGACAAACCCAAGCCCTGAGTGCCCTTGAAATTGCCGCAATGCCCGGTTATGTCCGGCCCATCCGCTAGCAGAGAGAATCCCGCCAAATGGCTACCATGAACCCGATCCAGTTTATTCAGCAAGTCCGTGCCGAAGTCGCAAAGGTCGTCTGGCCCACCCGGCGCGAAGTTCTGCTGACCACGGTCATGGTGTTCATCATGGCAGCCCTGACGGCTGTGTTCTTTGCTCTGGTCGATCTGGGTATTCGCGGTGGCCTTCAACTGATCCTGGGCGCTTTTGGCTAAGCCAGTTCCGGGCCAGCCGTGCGCCACTGCCCCCTTGCACCCTACGCGATGTCGGAGTAGGTGACGCGGGACTATTCGGAATGGGCGTGCGGCGATTCGGACCGCGCGCCGCTTTTTATTCCGGGCGACGTGATGGAATTTCAATATTGGGCGCAGTCGCGTCCCAAAGACAGACAAGGACGACAGGTTCATGGCGAAACGGTGGTACTCGGTCAGCGTTCTTTCGAATTTCGAAAAGAAGATCGCAGAGCAGATCCGCACGTCGGTGGCCGAACAGGGCCTTGAGGACGACATCGACGAAGTTCTGGTGCCCACCGAAGAGGTGATCGAAGTGCGCCGGGGCAAGAAGGTCACAACCGAACGCCGTTTTATGCCCGGCTATGTACTGGTGCATATGGAGATGTCGGATCAGGGCTATCACCTTGTGAACTCGATCAACCGCGTCACCGGTTTCCTGGGCCCTCAGGGGCGCCCGATGCCGATGCGCGACGCCGAGGTGAACCAGATCCTGAACCGCGTTCAGGAAGGCGAAGAAGCGCCGAAGCTGATGATCAGCTTCGAGGTTGGCGAGAAGGTCAAGGTCAACGACGGCCCGTTCGAGGATTTCGACGGCATGGTCGAAGGCGTAGACGACGAGGCCCAAAAGCTCAAGGTTTCGGTCTCGATCTTTGGTCGGGAAACGCCGGTCGAACTGGACTTTACGCAGGTGACCAAGCAGGGCTGAGCTTGGCCAAAAATCTTTTGAAAAGCCGTGGTGCCTGATCGCACGCGGCTTTTTTGACGCCTGGTTTTCTGTTCATTTTGGAATTTATGTTTTGAATGGACAAGTTGGCATTCTGTCGGGCTAGTTTTCTGACCTCAGTTACAAACTAGTGCCCCGGAAAATTCCTTTCCTAATTTTCTTTGATCCCGGAAAGATAAAGCACAACTGGCGGTGCGCTGTTTCTTGGCTTTTTCCTGTAAAGTCCCAATGCAACCTTTCCGACGGTTCCAGTACCCAAAGTGCGCCCCTTCCACTGATAAACAGGAGCGTCATTGACCCAAACTAGAAAGTGACCATCGTCTCCAGTGGTCCATTTCGCATCTACATTCAACTTGTGCCACCGACCGGTCAGATTTGATGCTGGTATTATAGTCCGGACAAGACTCTCATAATTCCAATCTGTGCTCTCAACGCGTTTCAATGCAATGAGTTTGTTGCTACGAACTGCGAACTGGAAAGGGTGTGAATTTGCGCCCATCATAGAAAATTGAGTGACTACAATCTGTTCGGCACCTTTGTCAGTGAACCCCGGCGCAAAATAAACATACCATTGGTACTTTTTACGCTGTCCATTCTTAAACGCGTTGTACCTTGCAAACTCTACTCTTTCGTTGCCCTGCGCGCAGTCATCCCATTTCCTTTCACGCCCGCAATCGCCATACCGCAGTTCCATGCGAAGAGCCTTACCGTCGAGCCCACCCGGCGGATCGGAAACAATTTGTGCGCCGTAAGGTTTTGCGGGTTGCCAAGTTCCTCGTTCTAAATCCCGGAACCCGCGACCAACGACCTCGCGCGGCGATTTTCCACTCTTAACTTCGCGTGTTACTGTCTCGGCCCTCAAGGGGCCTACACTACCAACCGTGAGTAAAGCCATCAAAATGGAGGCCGCAAATTTCTTAAACACTACGTTCCCCTGCTATCGAATTATGCAGTTACCTTAGGTGTATTCTCAAACTGAGACCACTCTCTTTCGGGCGAAAGTAATCGGTATCACTAGTTGCCTTTTAAGGTTCGAAACGCGCAAGAAATCTAATTGGGGTTTCTCCTTGCCAACCCCCTCATTCCCCTATAAATGCCGCCTCTATCGTCTTCGGGCGAGATTCTCTCGTGGGAGGTTGCAGGGATCGCGATTCCGTACCGGACCACGCAACATAGTCTGGGCGAAACGCGTTTCGCCTTAGTTGAAAGGAAAACCAAATGGCCAAAAAGCTTGCTGGTACAATGAAACTGCAGGTTCCTGCAGGTCAGGCGAACCCGTCGCCGCCAGTTGGTCCGGCGCTGGGTCAGCGCGGCATCAACATCATGGAATTCTGCAAGGCGTTCAACGCCAAGACCGCAGACATGGAGCAAGGCGCCCCTTGCCCGACCGTGATCACCTATTATCAGGACAAGTCCTTCACCATGGACATCAAGACGCCGCCCGCGTCTTATTACCTGAAAAAAGCAGCTGGCCTGAAGCCGGTTGGCAAGCGTAACCGTCCTCGTGGCGCAGAGAACCCAGGTCGCGAGACCGTGGCCACCGTGACCACCAAACAGGTTCGCGAAATCGCCGAAGCCAAAATGAAAGATCTGAACGCCAACGACGTCGAAGGCGCAATGCAGATTATCCTGGGCTCGGCCCGCTCTATGGGCATCGAGGTGAAGTAAGATGGCAAAACTTGGTAAACGTACCCGCGCTGCGCGCGAAGCTGTCGCCGGCAAGGAAAACCTGTCGGTGGACGAAGCAGTTGCCCTGGTCAAAGCCAATGCAACCTCGAAGTTTGACGAGACCATCGAAATCGCTCTGAACCTGGGCGTTGACACCCGTCACGCGGACCAGATGGTGCGCGGCGTTGTTGGTCTGCCGAACGGCACCGGCAAAGCGATGCGCGTCGCTGTATTCGCACGTGGCCCCAAGGCTGACGAGGCGAAAGAAGCTGGCGCAGATATCGTTGGCGCAGAAGACCTGATGGAAACCATTCAGGGCGGCACCATCGAATTCGATCGCTGCATTGCCACCCCGGACATGATGCCGATCGTCGGTCGTCTGGGTAAGGTTCTGGGCCCCCGCAACCTGATGCCGAACCCCAAGGTTGGCACCGTGACCATGGACGTGAAAGCGGCCGTGGAAGCAGCCAAGGGCGGTGAAGTTCAGTTCAAAGCGGAAAAAGGCGGCGTTGTGCACGCGGGTGTTGGCAAAGCGTCTTTCGACGAAGCCAAACTGGTCGAAAACGTCCGTGCCTTTGTTTCGGCTGTTGCGAAAGCCAAGCCGTCGGGCGCGAAGGGCACCTACATGAAGAAAATCGCGCTGAGCTCGACCATGGGCCCCGGCGTGACACTGGACGTGGCGGAAGCTGCGGGCGAATAAGCCTTTGCGTTCAGTTTAGAAGAATTGGTCCCGGGTGGTGCGTACTGCCCGGGATTTTTTTGACTAATTGTCAAACGTCGGTTTCGAGCCCAAAGCACCTGATGCTGCAACACTTAAAAATAGCCGCTTTCGGATCAGCGCCGGTCTCCCATAAGCATGAACAGAACAACGCGACCCGTGCGAAAACTCAAGGCCAAAAGGTAGACGGTCAGAAACCGCTTTTTAGCTAAACGTTAGTTGCAGCGGGCGTTCAATGTTATAAGGAATTTGCAAGGGACACTATCTCGGACTCATTCAATTGCTTCTTGGTCACCACATTGTTTGGTTGAGTAATTGATGTCAAAAGGGCCAATTTTAGTAGTCAGCACTAATTCCTTAAGAAACAATCGAGGGCGGCACGCAGTGCGCGCTGATCAAACTCAAAATACGATGAGCCGCCGGAGAAAGCCAACTCTTCCAACTGGTAGATGTCTTTTCTTTCAACTGCACCTTGACTTTGTAGTAGTTGAATAGCCTTGCAGAGCAATTCGCTCTCGTCGATTTCTGCGGGCTCACTTAATCCTTTGAGCTTCATGTCGTCAACGATAACGCAGGATTTGGCAAAATCGATTTTTGACAAAACAAACGGCTTCTTAAAGAGCATGTCTTCAACAAACAAAATCGTTCCCGGCTCAAATTCGTCAACGGAGTAAGTTTCGCCGCGCTTAGAGAATCCCCTCTCTCTTACAATTTGACGGCCTTCGCCCGAAAAACAATTCAAATCGTGATGCGGCGCACGCTCCCAAAAGTTTTGTGCAACAACTCTACCACTTGGAAAAAGTGCGATCACCAGAGCACATAAGGAAACACAGATTTTCTTAGCCACAAGCAACGTTCTGCTCCTTCATCGCGTTCGAAATTTTCGCCTTAGCCTGACTGTATTCGCTATTCAACACGTCTTCCGAAAGCAGGGTTCCACCAAAGGCCAGGCTCTGAAACAACCGGCTTTTTCTTTCATCGTCGCCCAGGCAATAAACAATATTGAAGTATTCTCTATTCGCCGCATCGGCGCTACCAGCCTCACTTAATAGCTTCAGTGCCAGTTCTCGTTGGAAAACTAAATCTCCGCTATCCCTAGTCACTGTCTGCACGACACCCAGAAAATTCTTGGTGTTGGTTTCATTCGCAAGCATGTTTGGAAAAAAAGTTTCTGCGACACCGAGTGGATAGCGTAGATCAACGCGGGACTTGTCATTTTTGACAACGTATTCAGCGTGGCTTGCAGCAAGACTTAGAATAGAGCTTCTTTGGTCCTCACCGACTTCTAGAGGGCTCCTATTGTCGAAGAAAATAGCAAGCGATGGGAACCATTCCATTTGCTGTTTGAGTTGCACCAAGGTGTTGTTGAACGGCGCACTGTCGCCGGCCAAATAGATTGCATATGAGATCAATATTCTGTGTTCAAAGCTATCGACTTCCGATATTTTCTTAACAACATGGTCTCTAACGTTCTTGTTGTCGGACATCAGCCTGACAAATTCTCTATATTCCTCCCCGTCCGTAGCTTTAACCTCCTGAGACAGAATGCTCTCAAGCACGATCTCAACTTGTTCAATTGGCTCCAGTGCTTGGAACAATGCGCTGATTATTCGTTTGTCGTCACCGTCAGCGGCGTCGTATACTCGCCTAATATCCTCCTGATACGAAGCCAAATCTTTCTTATATCCCAACTGCGCAAGTAGTTTTATTGTATCCGGCGTTGGATTTTGAAGGGCAGTGATTAAAACAAGTCGCCTGTCTTCAGGGTAGATCTTCCAGAGGGAAAGTAGGGCATATCGTTTATTGTCCTCTGCTTGGAAAGCAGAGACTAGCTCCTTAAAAAGCTTTGCCCGACTGATAGATTCTTCAGAATCAAGTTTGGCACCCGCCACATAAAAACTCACCGCCGCAGAAATGGAGGCTGCAATTACTGTGGATAGAGCTGCTGTCCAAGCGCTATTCAATGACTTTCCTCCAGAACCCTTTTTGCGGGCGCGTGATTGACGCAGGTTCAATAAGTGATGTTTGCGCATCCATAGGTCCTTAGCTCGGCACCCAAGCCATGGGCCGTTCTAACTAGATCTTTGTGTTCTTCGCGCCAAGCATTCCTTGTATTCTGAAGACTATGTCTCCTGGCGGCGTCACTCGTAGTTTCAATCTCTGCGGTCAACGAGGCTATCTTCTCTTGGGTCTCATCCATAGCGATTGCGTAAGCAACAAGATCATTAACTAAGGAGGAGCACTTTACTGGATCGGCGCTAGCGCTGGTTGTAACTATGAAGTACGCCAAAATGCTAAATCTCAACATGTTCTGTGCCTTCATCTAAATGCCAGCTAGTAAGCGACACTGGAAATTTTTTTTCAAGCGCCGTGTGGCGCTGCCCTATCTGACGGGTCCAACGTGATTGTTAGTACATGGTCGGCATGTGTTCCATCGGCATGACGGTTTCCGGTGCCGGAAGGCGATAAATGAGTAAGAAGCTCTTAGGCGCCTAATATGCAAATCCCAAAACACCCAAACCAGCTTTAGTGAGATAGCTAACACGATCAGTGGAACTCACGACGTTTGATTTAGCTCGAATAGTGATGAGCAAGGGAAGAAATCCTGAGCGGTCATTCGTGAATTTGCAGCGAAAACTAACTTTGTCCGGTTTGTTGAAAAACTCGAAAATCCGGGAAGCTCGCAATTTCCGCGAATAGGCAATCAACCGGAAGAGACCGCCGTCAACATCGCCGACAGTCGTTGACGTGTCCTCTGGCAGCCAGTGCCAAGTTTCGACCGACCCCTCGGTTGAAACGTCTTACCGACTCTGTACGCGCAGTTTTCTCCTCAAGTTTGGCAAATTCAGAGTTTTTCAACAATATCTCCGCAAAGCCGTCTTCTGCACTTGATCTGACCACGCCGCATTGCCGCAAGACCGCTTCGAGCCCATATCTCGCAAAGGCCGCAATTCATTCGAATGTCGGCTTTCTTCAAGACCAAGCATTTTGACGCCTGTAATTTGATTCAAATTTCGCTAACAGGAGGCAGGCCAAATGATCTTTCGTTACACAATTCTTTACGTCGCAGATGTGAAGGCGACCCTGAGTTTCTTTGAAAATGCGTTCGGGTTTGAACGCGGATTTCTTCACGAAAGCGGCGATTACGGTGAACTGGTGACGGGTGAGACCAAGCTTGCCTTTTCCTCAACTGAATTGATGAGGCAACTCGACAAGAATCCAGCGACACCAAAATCAGGCGCCCCAACATTTGAAATCGCATTCGAAACGGACGACGTAGACGGTGCACTGCGAAGAGCTATCGAGGCAGGGGCCACACTCATTCAGGATGCCCGCGATGAGCCTTGGGGACAGACGACTTCCTACGTAGCTGATCCCAATGGATATTTGATTGAGATTTGCTCTGCAGTCCAGCTTCCGAGTTGACAGAGTGATGCACGCAGCCAAATCAGAGGAAATCGTAGTGCGGTTGAAGGCCTTGATCTTGTTGGTCGAACCGCAAGTTGTATTTGTTATGAAATACGGAGGCGTCATCGCCGAAGCCGTTGTTCCCGAGCGGCGAAATTTTCAGTTCTGCGGGGTATTCGCGTACAAGAACCACGTATCCTTGGAGTTCAGCGGAGGAGCGCGGCTAGACGATCCTGAGAAAATACTTGAAGGCGGCGGAAAGAATCGGCGTCACATCAAGATCGCAAGTTTGCCTGACATAGTTGAGAAGAAGTGCGAGGGCTTCTTGCGACAAGCCCGCAGGTTAGGCTCTGACCTAATCTGACCAGTTGCCAAGACCGGGTTGCGCCAACTCGTTCAGGGCACTCGGGTTTTGGCGAATTTGGACGGGCGTTCGACCAAACCATCTCGCGAACTCTCGTGTCATGTGAGCTTGATCACTATAGCCGTATTCCAATGCGATTTCAGAAAACGGGACACGACAGGTCAATGCCTGAACCGCTCGTCTTGCTCTTCCCAGTTGGCGCCAGAAGATTGGGGCTGGGAGCGACTTTCGCTTGAAGTGGCGTTGCAGAGTTCTTTCCGATACGCCCTGTTGTTTCGCCAAGCCAACAACACTGCTTCCAGGCCGGCTAAGAGCATCAATTATTTCCTCAGTCTCGGGGTCATCCATTATGTTCTCTTCGATCTTGGACTCGAGTTTCGAAAGATCAGATGTCTCGACCTCTAGCTCTGCCAGACGGACAGTGGTTCCCGGACGCAGCCGATAGCCAGTTAGAACAGTTCCTGCGCGAAGATGCACGAACCGAGGCGATAGATCCCAATTCGTGACATGAACCACCCCAAGCTCAGATGCTCCAAAGGACGCAACCATAACATCGATGCATCCATCCGGTAAAACGACCGAGTCGTTGCTGGATTTAGTTGTGTAGGTCCAACGATGGAAGGGTGAAGAATTTTTGCAGCTCTGACAATCCATAAGCCTGAAGTTATAGCAAAACGGCCATTAAACTAGCTGATATCAACAGCCGCTTTGTCCGCAAAACTGCCGTTCATGCGCTCAAAGGTGAAGCTAGGGATTCACACAGCTAAATAAACCCGGCTCAGCTCTGCCATTTCTCCCAATTTACCCCTTGGAAACCCCTGCCATCTGTCCTAAGTAGACCTGCGGAATAAAGCGTGCGATTCGTCGTGCGCTTTATTTTGTTTCGTCCAAGACGGTGGGTGGTGCCATCTGGCCCCTTAATTTCCTGCCTGAGACGGGTAAGACCAAAGAATTCTGAGGGTCGCGATCCTCGGGCGCATTTTGGCCAATCCCGTAACAACGGACCTGAACGCTGGGGTTAACCCCTCGGCAAATATGAGCCGGGATGTCCAACATCCCAAACTTGGAGAGAACTGTGGATAGAGCCCAGAAAGAGAAAGTGGTCGAGGAACTCGGCCAAATCTTCGAAAGCTCTGGCGTCGTAGTGGTGTCTCACTACGCCGGTCTGACAGTTGCCGAGATGCAGGACCTTCGCGCACGTGCTCGTGACGCGGGTGGTGCCGTGCGTGTTGCCAAGAACAGGCTTGCCAAAATCGCCCTCGACGGAAAGCCATGTGAAAGCATTGGTGACCTGCTGACGGGTATGACCGTTCTGACCTATTCCGAGGACCCCGTGGCAGCAGCCAAGGTGGCCGAGGACTTCGCCAAAGAGAACCAAAAGTTCGAAATTCTTGGCGGTGCAATGGGCGAGAACGCTCTGGACCGGGCTGGTGTTACAGCCGTGTCGAAAATGCCGTCGCGTGAAGAGCTTATTGCTTCGATCGTGGGCTGCATCGGCGCGCCTGCAAGCAACATCGCCGGTGCAATTGGCGCACCTGCAAGCAACATCGCAAGCATCCTTTCCACCATCGAAGAGAAGGCGGAAGCTGCGTAAGCGGTTGGCACTGAATGATCTGCGTAGGGAAAACTCCCTGACGTTGGAACACACACTGTAAACGGAAAGAGCTGATAAAATGGCTGATCTGAAAGCACTCGCAGAAAGCATCGTGGGTCTGACCCTGCTGGAAGCACAAGAACTGAAAACCATCCTCAAAGACGAATACGGCATCGAGCCCGCAGCTGGCGGCGCCGTAATGGTTGCAGCCGGTGGCGACGCCGGTGGCGCAGCTGAGGAAGAAAAAACCGAATTCGACGTCGTTCTGAAGAACGCCGGCGCTTCGAAAATCAACGTGATCAAAGAAGTTCGCGGCATCACCGGTCTGGGCCTGAAAGAAGCCAAGGAACTGGTCGAAGCTGGCGGCAAGATCAAAGAAGGCGTGTCGAAAGACGAAGCCGAAGAAGTCAAAGGCAAGCTGGAAGCAGCTGGCGCCGAAGTCGAGCTGGCCTAAGCCAACCGACAGGTGCATCGCTGATGCGCCGCAAAATTTGGCTGGGTCCGGAGAAATCCGGGTCCAGCCGAACCTGTCTTAGAAAGGGCCTCATTTTCAGGGGCGTTTTCTAAGACACGGTTTTCGGATCGGGAGGCCGCCTTCGGGACGGTGGCCACGAATTGATCCGGACGTGTTGTCTCGATTGTGCAAGATGCCGGGGCCCGACGGTGTCTTTGCCCGCTGAGAACATCGAAAGGTGACATCTGACATGGCTCAAACGTTCCTTGGCCAGAAACGTCTTCGTAAATACTACGGCAAAATCCGCGAAGTTTTGGAAATGCCGAACCTCATTGAGGTGCAGAAATCTTCTTATGATCTTTTCCTGCGCTCCGGCGATGCAGAACAGCCCACAGACGGCGAAGGCATCAAAGGCGTGTTCCAATCGGTTTTCCCGATCAAGGATTTCAACGAAACCTCCGTTTTGGAGTTCGTGAAATACGATCTGGAAAAACCCAAATACGACGTCGAAGAGTGCATGCAGCGCGACATGACCTACAGCGCGCCGCTCAAGGTGACTCTGCGTCTGATCGTGTTTGATGTCGATGAGGACACCGGCGCGAAATCGGTCAAAGACATCAAGGAACAGGACGTGTTCATGGGCGACATGCCCCTGATGACACCGAATGGCACGTTCATCGTGAACGGCACTGAGCGTGTGATCGTCAGCCAGATGCACCGCTCGCCCGGTGTGTTCTTCGATCACGACAAGGGCAAGACCCATTCCTCGGGCAAGCTGCTGTTTGCCTGCCGCATCATCCCGTACCGCGGCAGCTGGTTGGACTTTGAGTTCGACGCCAAGGACATCGTGTTCGCCCGTATCGACCGCCGCCGAAAACTGCCTGTGACTACCTTGCTTTATGCGCTGGGTCTGGATCAGGAAGCGATCATGGACGCGTATTACAACACCGTGTCCTATAAGCTGGACAAGAAGAAAGGCTGGGTCACGCCGTTCTTCCCCGAGCGTGTGCGCGGCACCCGTCCGACATACGATCTGATCGACGCAAAATCCGGTGAAGTAATTGCCGAAGCCGGCAAGAAAGTCACCCCGCGCGCCGTTAAAAAGCTGATCGACGAAGGTGCTGTCACCGACCTGCTGGTGCCATTCGATAACATCGTCGGCAAGTATGTCGCCAAGGACATCATCAACGAAGAAAACGGCGCGATCTATGTCGAGGCCGGTGATGAGCTGACCTTGGAATACGACAAGGACGGCGACCTGATCGGCGGCACCGCGAAAGAGCTGATCGACGCGGGCATCACCGATATTCCGGTTCTGGACATCGACAACGTCAACGTCGGCCCTTACATGCGCAACACTATGGCGCAGGACAAGAATATGAGCCGCGAAACCGCGCTCATGGATATCTACCGCGTCATGCGTCCGGGTGAGCCGCCCACCGTCGAAGCTGCGTCGGCCCTGTTCGACACACTGTTCTTCGATAGTGAGCGTTATGACCTGTCCGCCGTTGGCCGTGTGAAGATGAACATGCGTCTGGCTCTGGACGCGCCGGACACCCTGCGCACCCTGCGCCGCGAAGACATTGTGGCCTGCATCAAGGCGCTGGTTGAACTGCGTGACGGCAAAGGCGACGTGGACGATATCGACCACCTCGGCAACCGTCGTGTGCGCTCGGTCGGCGAACTGATGGAAAACCAGTACCGCGTTGGCCTGCTGCGCATGGAGCGTGCGATCAAAGAGCGTATGTCGTCTGTCGAAATCGACACCGTCATGCCGCAAGACCTGATCAACGCGAAACCGGCTGCGGCTGCTGTCCGCGAATTCTTCGGCTCGTCGCAGCTGTCGCAGTTCATGGACCAGACCAACCCGCTGTCGGAAGTCACCCACAAACGCCGCCTCTCGGCGCTTGGCCCCGGTGGTCTGACACGTGAGCGTGCAGGCTTTGAGGTGCGCGACGTGCACCCAACCCATTATGGCCGGATGTGCCCGATTGAAACGCCGGAAGGTCCGAACATCGGTCTGATCAACTCGCTGGCCACCTTTGCCCGCGTGAACAAGTATGGCTTCATCGAAACGCCCTACCGCGTCGTCAAAGACGCCGAGGTGACCGATGAGGTTCACTACATGTCCGCGACCGAGGAAATGCGTCACACCGTGGCGCAGGCGAACGCGACTCTGGATGCCGATGGCAAGTTCATCAACGATCTGGTTTCGACCCGTCAGGCCGGTGACTACACCCTCGCCCCGCGCGAGAATGTGGACCTGATCGACGTGTCGCCGAAACAGCTGGTATCGGTCGCTGCATCGCTGATCCCGTTCCTTGAAAATGACGACGCCAACCGCGCTCTGATGGGCTCGAACATGCAACGTCAGGCGGTTCCGCTGCTGCGGGCCGAAGCACCGCTGGTCGGTACCGGTATCGAGGAAAAGGTTGCGATCGACTCGGGTGCTGCGATTCAGGCGAAACGCGCCGGTATCATCGACCAGGTTGATGCCCAGCGTATCGTTATCCGCGCCACCGAAGATCTGGAACTGGGCGACGCTGGCGTTGACATTTACCGTCTGCGCAAGTTCCAGCGTTCGAACCAGAACACCTGCATCAACCAGCGTCCGCTGATCAAGGTGGGTGACACCGTCCAGAAGGGCGAGGTTATTGCCGATGGTCCGTCGACCGATATGGGTGAACTGGCCCTTGGTAAGAACGTGGTCGTCGCGTTCATGCCGTGGAACGGTTACAACTACGAAGACTCGATCCTGATTTCGGAACGTATCGCGCGTGATGACGTCTTTACCTCGGTCCATATCGAGGAATTCGAAGTCGCCGCCCGTGACACCAAGCTGGGCCCGGAAGAGATCACCCGCGACATCCCGAACGTCGGTGAAGAAGCGCTGCGCAACCTCGACGAGGCGGGCATCGTTTACATCGGCGCGGATGTTGAGCCGGGCGATATTCTGGTCGGCAAGATCACTCCGAAGGGCGAAAGCCCGATGACCCCGGAAGAAAAGCTGCTGCGCGCCATCTTTGGTGAAAAAGCATCTGACGTGCGCGACACCTCGCTGCGCGTGAAGCCGGGTGATTACGGTACGGTCGTCGAAGTCCGCGTCTTCAACCGTCACGGCGTCGAAAAAGACGAGCGTGCGCTGCAGATCGAGCGTGAGGAAGTCGAACGTCTGGCCCGTGACCGGGACGACGAGCTGGCGATCCTGGACCGCAACATCTATGCGCGTCTGCAAGGTCTGATCCTGGGCAAAACCGCTGTCAAAGGCCCGAAAGGCGTCAAGGCAGGGTCGGTGATCACCGAGGAGCTGTTGGAAACCCTGACCCGTGGTCAGTGGTGGCAGCTGGCACTGGAAGGCGAGCAGGACGCACAGATCGTCGAGGCTCTGAACGAGCAGTACGAAGTGCAGAAACGCGCTCTGGACGCCCGTTTCGAAGACAAGGTCGAGAAAGTCCGTCGTGGCGACGACCTGCCGCCGGGTGTGATGAAGATGGTCAAAGTCTTCATCGCCGTGAAGCGTAAGCTGCAGCCGGGCGATAAGATGGCCGGTCGTCACGGGAACAAGGGTGTGATCTCCAAGGTTGTTCCGATGGAAGACATGCCGTTCCTGGCCGATGGTACGCCGGTAGACTTCTGTCTGAACCCGCTGGGTGTGCCTTCGCGTATGAACGTCGGTCAGATCCTTGAAACCCATATGGGTTGGGCCGCACGCGGTCTGGGTCTGAACATCGACGACGCTCTGGGTGAATACCGCCGCTCCGGCGACCTGACCCCGGTGCGCGAAGCGATGAAGCTGGCCTATGGTGAGAATGTCTACGAAGAAGGCATCACCGGTCTGGACGAGGATGGCCTGATCGAGGCGGCGGGCAACGTGACTCGCGGTGTTCCGATCGCAACCCCGGTCTTCGACGGCGCCAAAGAGGCTGACGTCAACGACGCGCTGGTGCGTGCGGGCTTCTCGGAAAGCGGTCAGTCGGTTCTGTTCGACGGTCGCACCGGTGAGCAATTTGCACGTCCGGTCACCGTGGGCATCAAGTACCTGCTGAAACTGCACCACCTTGTGGATGACAAGATCCACGCGCGTTCGACCGGGCCGTACAGCCTGGTGACCCAGCAGCCGCTGGGTGGTAAGGCGCAGTTCGGTGGTCAGCGCTTTGGTGAGATGGAGGTCTGGGCCTTGGAGGCTTACGGCGCCGCCTACACCCTGCAGGAGATGCTCACCGTGAAATCGGATGACGTCGCCGGTCGGACCAAGGTCTATGAGTCGATCGTCAAGGGCGAGGATAACTTTGAAGCGGGCGTACCGGAATCGTTCAACGTTCTGGTGAAAGAAGTCCGTGGCCTCGGCCTGAATATGGAACTCCTGGATGCGGAGGTTGAGGAGTAAGGGCGCTGCCCTTTCTCCCGTCCCCCCTTCCGCAAGATTTGAGGTAACAAATGAACCAGGAAATCACCAACAACCCGTTCAACCCGCTGACGCCCCCGAAGGTCTTCGACGAGATCAAGGTCTCGCTGGCGTCGCCCGAACGGATTCTGTCTTGGTCTTATGGCGAGATCAAGAAACCCGAAACCATCAACTACCGGACGTTCAAGCCCGAACGTGACGGTCTGTTCTGCGCGCGTATCTTTGGCCCGATCAAAGACTACGAATGTCTGTGCGGCAAATATAAGCGGATGAAGTATCGCGGCGTTGTCTGCGAGAAATGCGGTGTGGAAGTCACCCTGCAGAAAGTCCGCCGCGAGCGTATGGGCCATATCGAACTGGCCGCGCCCGTTGCGCACATCTGGTTCCTGAAATCGCTGCCGTCCCGCATCGGTCTGATGCTGGATATGACACTGCGCGATCTGGAACGCGTTCTGTACTTTGAAAACTATGTCGTCATCGAGCCCGGTCTGACTGACCTGACCTATGGCCAGATGCTGACCGAAGAAGAGTACATGGACGCGCAGGATGCCTATGGCATGGACGCGTTCACCGCCAATATCGGTGCCGAAGCCATCCGTGAGATGCTGGCCCAGATCGATCTGGAAGCCGAAGCCGAGCAGCTGCGCGCTGATCTGGCCGAAGCGACCGGCGAGCTGAAGCCCAAGAAGATCATCAAGCGTCTGAAGGTTGTCGAGAGCTTCCTCGAGTCGGGCAACCGGCCCGAGTGGATGGTGATGACTGTGATCCCGGTCATTCCGCCGGAACTGCGTCCGCTGGTTCCGCTGGATGGTGGCCGTTTCGCGACCTCGGATCTGAACGATCTGTATCGCCGCGTCATCAACCGGAACAACCGTCTGAAGCGTCTGATCGAACTGCGCGCGCCTGACATCATCGTCCGCAACGAAAAGCGGATGCTGCAGGAATCCGTGGATGCTCTGTTCGACAACGGCCGCCGTGGCCGCGTGATCACCGGCGCCAACAAGCGCCCGCTGAAATCGCTGTCGGACATGCTGAAAGGCAAGCAGGGTCGTTTCCGTCAGAACCTTCTGGGTAAGCGCGTCGACTTCTCGGGCCGTTCGGTCATTGTGACAGGTCCCGAGCTGAAGTTGCACCAGTGTGGCCTGCCCAAGAAGATGGCGTTGGAGCTGTTCAAGCCGTTCATCTATTCGCGCCTCGAAGCCAAGGGTCTGTCTTCGACCGTGAAACAGGCGAAGAAACTGGTCGAGAAAGAGCGTCCTGAAGTGTGGGATATCCTCGACGAGGTGATCCGCGAACACCCTGTCATGCTGAACCGTGCACCGACGCTGCACCGTCTTGGCATTCAGGCGTTCGAGCCGGTTCTGATCGAAGGCAAAGCAATCCAGCTGCACCCGCTGGTCTGTTCGGCCTTTAACGCCGACTTCGACGGGGACCAGATGGCCGTTCACGTCCCGCTGAGCCTTGAGGCGCAGTTGGAAGCCCGTGTTCTGATGATGTCGACGAACAACGTTCTGTCGCCTGCAAACGGCGCGCCCATTATTGTCCCGTCGCAGGATATGATTCTGGGTCTCTACTATGTGACCCTGGAACGCGAAGGCATGCCGGGCGAAGGCAAGGTGTTCGGGTCGATCGACGAAGTTCAGCACGCGCTGGATTCCGGCGAAGTGCACCTGCACTCGAAAATCACCGCGCGGATCACGCAGATCGACGACGAAGGCAACGAAGTTCAGAAGCGCTATGAAACCACTCCGGGCCGTTTGCGTCTGGGTGCATTGCTGCCGATGAACAACAAAGCGCCGTTCGAACTGGTCAACCGTCTGCTGCGGAAAAAAGAAGTGCAGCAGGTGATCGACACCGTCTACCGTTATTGCGGTCAGAAAGAGAGCGTGATCTTCTGTGACCAGATCATGTCGATGGGCTTCAAAGAAGCGTTCAAGGCGGGTATCTCGTTCGGTAAGGACGACATGGTCATTCCGGACGACAAGTGGGGCATCGTTGATGACACCCGCGGTCAGGTGAAGGACTTTGAACAGCAGTACATGGACGGCCTGATCACTCAGGGCGAAAAGTACAACAAAGTTGTCGATGCCTGGTCGAAGTGTAACGACCGCGTCACCGAGGCCATGATGTCGACGATCTCGTCGTCGGATCGGGCTGAGGATGGCTCCGAGCAGGAACCGAACTCGGTCTACATGATGGCCCACTCCGGCGCGCGTGGCTCGGTCACTCAGATGAAACAGCTGGGCGGCATGCGTGGCCTGATGGCCAAGCCGAATGGCGACATCATCGAAACGCCGATCATCTCGAACTTTAAAGAAGGTCTGACCGTTCTCGAGTACTTCAACTCGACCCACGGTGCCCGTAAGGGTCTGTCGGATACCGCTCTGAAGACGGCGAACTCGGGTTACCTGACCCGTCGTCTGGTGGATGTGGCGCAAGACTGTATCGTTCGTGAGATCGACTGTGGCACCGAACGTGCGATCACTGCCGAAGCCGCCGTGAATGACGGTGAGGTTGTCGCGTCGCTGGCCGAACGTGTGCTGGGTCGTGTCTCTGCCGACGACGTTCTGCGTCCGGGTACGGACGAGGTTCTGGTTGCAGCAGGTCAGCTGATTGACGAACGCATGGCTGACACCATTGATGAGGCTGGCGTTGCGTCGATGCGCATCCGTTCGCCTCTGACCTGTGAGTCCGAGGAAGGCGTCTGTGCCACCTGCTACGGTCGTGACCTTGCACGCGGTACCATGGTCAACACGGGTGAGGCTGTCGGCATCATCGCCGCCCAGTCCATCGGTGAACCCGGTACACAGCTGACCATGCGGACCTTCCACATCGGTGGTGTTGCGCAAGGTGGTCAGCAGTCGTTCCAGGAAGCCAGCCAGGACGGTGTCGTTTCCTTCGAGAACCCGCAGATTCTGGTGAATGCCGCAGGTGAAAGCCTGGTCATGGGCCGGAACATGAAGCTGGTGATCAAGGACGAACACGGCGAAGAGCGTGCCAGCCACAAGCTGGGCTACGGCTCGAAGCTGTTCGTCAAGGACGGCACCAAGGTGGCCCGTGGTGACAAGCTGTTCGAATGGGATCCCTACACCTTGCCGATCATCGCCGAGAAAGCCGGTACCGCGAAATACGTTGACCTTGTTTCGGGCCTGGCTGTCCGCGACGAGACCGACGATGCAACCGGTATGACCCAGAAGATCGTGATCGACTGGCGAGCGGCCCCCAAAGGCAGCGACCTCAAGCCCGAGATCATTCTGGTCGGTGAAGATGGCGAGCCGGTCCGCAACGATGCGGGCAACCCGGTTCACTATCCGATGTCGGTGGATGCGATCCTGTCGGTTGAAGATGGCCAGACCATCGAAGCCGGTGACGTTGTCGCGCGTATCCCGCGTGAAGGCGCCAAGACCAAGGACATCACCGGTGGTCTGCCGCGTGTGGCCGAACTGTTCGAAGCGCGTCGTCCGAAAGATCACGCGATCATCGCAGAAGCCGATGGTTATGTGCGCTTTGGCCGCGACTACAAGAACAAGCGCCGCATCAGCATCGAACCGGCGGACGAGTCCATGGAGACCATCGAATACATGGTACCCAAGGGCAAGCACATCCCGGTCGCCGAAGGGGACTTCATCCAGAAGGGTGAGTACCTGATGGACGGTAACCCGGCTCCGCATGACATCCTGTCCATCATGGGTGTCGAAGCGCTGGCGGATTACATGATCGACGAAGTGCAGGACGTCTACCGTCTGCAGGGCGTGAAGATCAACGACAAGCACATCGAGGTCATCGTGCGCCAGATGCTGCAGAAGTGGGAGATTCTGGATTCAGGCGACACCACCTTGCTGAAAGGCGAGCATGTCGACAAGCAAGAGTTCGACGCGGCAAACGAGAAGACCCTCGACCGTGGCGGACGTCCGGCACAGGGCGAGCCGATCCTTCTGGGGATCACCAAAGCCTCGCTGCAGACGCGTTCGTTCATCTCGGCGGCGTCGTTCCAGGAAACAACCCGCGTGCTGACCGAGGCTTCGGTTCAGGGCAAGAAAGACAAGCTGGTTGGCCTGAAAGAGAACGTCATCGTTGGTCGTCTGATCCCCGCCGGTACCGGTGGCGCGACCCAAAGCGTGCAACGCGTTGCGCAGTCACGCGACAACGTTGTGATCGAAGCCCGCCGAGAAGAGGCCGAAGCGGCCGCTGCGTTGGCTGCACCGACTTTTGATGATGACATGGTCGGTGACGAGCTGGACGTTTTGGTGGAAACTCCGGAAAGCCGCGAGTAATCGCTGCGAAACAGGATTGATGAGGCCCCGCATTTTGCGGGGCCTTTTCGTTTTGCTTACTGGAAATCAATATATTTTTGGGCGCCAACCCAAAAACCGCTGATTAGCTGAGTCGAACCTCTGTCCAAGTTATCTGGATCTCTCAAATCCTTCGACCCTAAGATGCTTTGGGGTTATCCCAGACTGATCTCGGGACTACGTGATGTCCATCAGTTTCCCTGATGGGGAACTCAGTAATGCTTTGCGAAGAGTTTAGGCTTCGATGGAAGGTTCGTTCTCTAAGAACTTCATCTTTCTGTCATTGAATTGCTTCATAAAATCGTCCGAAACAAAAAAACTTCCGCTCAAGTATTGGTCCCGCCATACATGCAGCCCCTGAATATTAGATTTTCTCAGCGTAATTTGTTTGTAAGGAAAATGTTCCGGACTTAAGTACGCGATATTTCCGAAACGATCGCGTCCAACTGACACCCCGCCCGCGTCGATATCAACACATGGCAATTTGGTCATGATGTTCATCACGTAATACGATTGCGGCGCGTGATCTCCCCAAAATCCATTTCTTAGCAGAAAGGGAAAAAACTCATGAACGCCAGGCTCTAATTCCTCAACCAAGTCCTTGAAGCTCTGGGAAACGAACTGGCAACTTCGCTGCTCTATAAAGTCGGGTATCCTTTTGCGCTTCCGTTCTGAATATCCACTTTTGGGCAGAAGATCCTGTTTAGGTACCAGGCTCTTTCCATCCGTTAAACCAAGCTCTCGTGAAGTCGGCGGGTTTTTTCCGTCAAACATAACATTTGTATAATACGGGCGATTGACCGTGCCCCAAACATGATACGCCATTACTGTCCTTAACGATTCAATGCGCCCACCGGTTCGATTTGAATGACCGGGGCTGGTACTCTCGACCCTGAGTCTTGAAAAACAAGCCGGAAGTCATTTGTCTTTCTGTCCAAAGTGTCCCCGCTTTTCATAAACAAACCGTCGTTGACGACCCACTTGGCCAAGGCTGCAACATACATCACCAGCTGTTGTTGGTCGCCACTTGGATCTTTCGCCAACGAGGGGTACGAACCGTGCAGTATGTCGTTCAATGCGCGTCTCTTTTGAATAACTTCGAATAACTTGGTGCAAACTAACCACATTTGTCATCGCGACGGAAGCTGGCGAATGCCAGTCCGAGTAAATCTCTGAGTACCGTCTCTGGTCCAGCCCCATCGGTTGACAATTGCCCCGGCGATCGGGCCAATGGGCCGATTCACCCAAGTGCAGGCCAGTCCAATATGACACCTAACGTAAAAGGCGCGATGTTGATGATGGGCAGTATGGCTGCCTTTACCATCAACGACACGCTGGTGAAGTCGGCGGGTCAGGACATGCCTTTGTTTCAACTGGTCGCAATCCGGGGGGCGTTGGCGACCGTGCTGGTTTTCGTTCTGGCCCGACACCTTGGGGCCCTTCATCTGAACTTTCCGCGCCATGACAAGTGGCTTGTGGCTTTGCGCTGCATGACCGAACTAGCGGCGACGTTTTTCTTTCTAACTGCGTTGATGCACATGCCGCTGGCCAATGTGACGGCTGTCCTGCAGGCGCTGCCGCTGACCGTAACCTTGGGTGCGGCGGTGTTCTTTGGCGAAGCAATAGGCTGGCGGCGTATTGTGGCAATTGCGATGGGGTTCGTTGGCATGCTGCTGATCGTGCGACCGGGGCCGGATGGGTTCAGCATCTATGCGATCTACGCGCTGATTGCGGTGATCTCGGTCACCGCACGAGACCTGATCACGCGACGCATGTCCGAAGACGTACCGTCAATGGTGGTCACGCTGGCGACGTCCCTGTCGATTACATTGGCGGCGGCCATTGCCTCCGCTTTCGATGGATGGGTCGCTATTTCCGCCGCATCCGGAGCCATGGTGGCCGGGGCAGCCGTGTTTGTCCTGATGGGCTATCTGTTCAGCGTCATGGTAATGAGGATAGGCGAAGTCGGATTTATCGCGCCATTTCGCTATTCCAGCCTGGTTTGGGCGCTGGGCCTCGGCTGGGTCGTGTTCGGAGACTGGCCCGATGCTGTCACGATGTTGGGGGCGGCGTTGGTCGTCGGGGCCGGTCTCTTCACGTTGTTCCGCGAAAGGGCGCGTCAGCCTGCCGAGTGAACTTAACGCATTATGTCTGGGTCGATAGCAAAGCGCGACTGGAAAACCTCGCGCATGTCCGCGGTCATAGGTTCCAACTGTGACTTTTGCTTCTCGGCCCGGCGGGAATCGTTGAATTGGTTCAATGACCGTACCCACATGGGCGCATCGGGATAACTGATCACTGGCATGAAGCGCCCGATACGGCTGTGGGTGAAACTGATGATCGTGTGTTCGCAGCCGCCTCGGATCAGCATTCCCAAACCGACACCCAGAAGGGGTTTGTAGACTTGAGCCGCCCGAATGTCGTCCGGCCCAAAACTGGCCAAATATCCGTTGTTAAAGTCGATGCCGATTGCCTGGTTTTTGGCGATCAGAGCATGCCCGTCTTGCGCAGCCGAACGCAGCCGTTCAACAAAATCCACCGCCACCGCGTCGTCATCGTCGTGCCGGAACTGCAAGCATGGGCGATCTTGCGCCGAACGCGCCTCTTGCAGGATACGCTTCATAGCTTGCCGGTGCTTTTGTTCCGGGTCGACCCGCCGTTGGACGATCCGGACCTGCCGGATACCCGCAGTGAGGTCTTTGAGGCGGCCAAGCGCCGCCTTGGGCAGGCACTCTCCGACCGCGATCAGCAGGTGGAAATCCTCATCCGTCTGCACGCGAAAACTGGGCAGGGTGACGGTTTCAAAAAGACGAAACCTTTCTTCCAGCCGTGCGGGATTGTACAGGTGGCGACGGCGGGCCTCGACCGTGTCGTGCTCAATCTGAAAATCACCGAGCGCGGGAAAGGAAAAACGGCACAGGCCAATGACTTGCATGGGTCATCCGATGAGTTTTGGGTCGTGGTCACTATGCACCGGGTGTTCGGCGGCCGCAACGCAAGGCCGTGCTGGAAACCCTGTGTGTCCGGGTGAAACCCAAAGTAGCAGACTGCAGTCCCGACGGGCTGTTGACACTTGGCCCGACTCCGCTTAAGACGCGCGACATCTCGGTACCGGGGGCCGCCCCATAACCGATTTCAGTAATGAACTGGTCAAGGCCCGGACACTTTTATCGTTCGCGCCCTCTGATAACAAACCGCGACGTTCACCTCGGAATGGGAACGCTCGCGGGTTTTGCGCTTGTGGACGCATGAGTGCAGCAAAGTTTAACCGCACGCAACCCGCGTGCATGTCATGTGTGTTGCAAAACGGGGAAGAAACCGGAATGCCAACTATTCAACAGCTGATCCGCAAACCGCGGCAGCCCAAAGTAAAACGCTCGAAGTCCATGCACCTGGAGCAGTGCCCGCAGAAACGCGGCGTCTGCACCCGCGTGTATACCACCACACCGAAAAAGCCGAACTCGGCTATGCGTAAGGTTGCCAAGGTGCGCCTGACCAACGGGTTCGAGGTCATTTCGTACATCCCCGGTGAAAGCCACAACCTGCAGGAACACTCGGTTGTTCTGATCCGTGGCGGCCGTGTGAAAGACCTTCCCGGTGTGCGTTACCACATCCTGCGTGGTGTTCTGGATACTCAGGGCGTCAAAGATCGTAAGCAACGTCGTTCGAAATACGGCGCGAAGCGTCCCAAGTAAGAAGGAGAGGCTGATATGTCACGTCGTCACGCCGCCGAAAAACGCGAAGTCCTGCCTGACGCCAAATTTGGCGACAAGGTTCTGACCAAATTCATGAACAACCTGATGATCGACGGCAAGAAGTCGGTCGCAGAGCGCATCGTCTACAACGCCTTTGACCGCGTTGAAGGCAAGATCAAGCGCGCACCGGTCGAAGTGTTCCACGAAGCGCTCGACAACATCAAACCGTCGGTCGAGGTTCGCTCGCGCCGGGTTGGTGGTGCAACCTATCAGGTTCCGGTCGAAGTCCGCCCCGAGCGCCGCGAAGCACTGGCCATCCGCTGGCTGATCACCGCCGCCCGTGGCCGTAACGAAAACACCATGGAAGAGCGCCTTGCAGGCGAGCTGCTGGACGCCGTTCAGTCACGCGGCACTGCTGTGAAAAAGCGCGAAGACACCCACAAGATGGCCGAGGCAAACAAAGCCTTCAGCCATTACCGTTGGTAATTCCAGAGGCTCATCAAAATGGCACGCGAATATACTCTCGAACATTACCGTAACTTCGGTATCATGGCGCACATCGACGCGGGTAAGACCACCTGCTCGGAGCGTATCCTGTATTACACCGGCAAGTCCCACAACATCGGTGAGGTGCACGATGGTGCAGCCACCATGGACTGGATGGAGCAGGAACAGGAACGCGGTATCACCATCACTTCGGCTGCGACCACCACCTTCTGGGAACGCACCGAAGACGGTCAGACCGCTGACTCGGCCAAGCACCGCCTGAACATCATCGACACCCCCGGCCACGTTGACTTCACCATCGAAGTTGAACGCTCGCTGGCGGTTCTCGACGGTGCCGTCTGCGTTCTGGACGCAAACGCCGGTGTTGAGCCCCAGACCGAAACCGTGTGGCGTCAGGCTGACCGCTACAAGGTTCCGCGTATGGTTTTCGTCAACAAGATGGACAAGATCGGCGCAGACTTCTTCAACTGCGTTCGCATGATCGAAGACCGCACCGGCGCACGTGCTGTTCCGGTTGGTATTCCGATCGGCGCAGAGACCGAGCTGGAAGGCTTGGTTGACCTGGTCACCATGGAAGAATGGCTGTGGCAGGGCGAAGATCTGGGCGCAAGCTGGGTCAAAGCTCCGATCCGTGACAGTCTGAAAGACATGGCCGACGAATGGCGCGGCAAAATGATCGAAGCGGCCGTCGAAATGGACGACGACGCGATGATGGAGTATCTGGAAGGCAATGAGCCTGATATCCCGACTCTGCGCGCCCTGCTGCGCAAAGGGACCCTGGAAATCGCGTTTGTTCCGGTTCTGGGTGGGTCTGCGTTTAAGAACAAAGGCGTTCAGCCGCTGCTCAACGCTGTGATCGACTATCTGCCAAGCCCGCTGGACGTTGTTGATTACATGGGCTTCAAACCCGGTGACGAGGAAGAAGTTCGTGACATCGCCCGTCGTGCCGATGACGACATGGCCTTCTCGGGTCTGGCGTTCAAAATCATGAACGACCCCTTCGTTGGCTCGCTGACCTTCACCCGGATCTACTCGGGCACCATGAACAAGGGTGACTCGATCCTGAACTCGACCAAAGGTAAGAAAGAGCGCATCGGTCGTATGATGATGATGCACTCGAACAACCGGGAAGAGATCGAAGAAGCGTTTGCAGGCGACATCATCGCGCTGGCGGGTCTGAAAGACACCACCACCGGTGATACTCTGTGTGACGCGAAGGATCCGGTGGTTCTGGAAACCATGACCTTCCCTGATCCGGTTATCGAGATCGCGGTGGAGCCCAAAACCAAGGGCGACCAGGAGAAGATGTCCCAGGGTCTGGCCCGTTTGGCCGCCGAAGACCCGTCCTTCCGTGTGGAAACTGATCTGGAATCGGGTCAGACCATAATGAAAGGCATGGGCGAACTTCACTTGGACATCCTGGTGGACCGTCTGAAGCGCGAGTTCAAGGTTGAGGCGAACATCGGTGCGCCGCAGGTTGCCTATCGCGAGACCATTGGTCACGAAGTTGAACATACCTACACCCACAAGAAACAGTCGGGCGGTTCGGGTCAGTTCGCTGAAGTCAAAATGGTCATCTCGCCGACAGAGCCGGCCGAGGGTTATTCGTTCGAGAGCCGCATCGTTGGCGGTGCTGTTCCGAAAGAATACATCCCCGGTGTTGAAAAAGGCATCAACTCGGTCATGGACAGCGGGCCGTTGGCTGGCTTCCCTGTGATCGACTTCAAGGTTGCTCTGCTCGACGGTAAGTTCCACGACGTTGACTCGAGTGTTCTGGCGTTCGAAATCGCGGCTCGTATGTGTATGCGCGAAGGCATGCGCAAAGCTGGCGCGAAACTGCTGGAACCGATCATGAAGGTCGAAGTGATCACCCCGGAAGAATATACCGGCGGTATCATCGGCGACCTGACCTCGCGTCGGGGCCAGGTGTCTGGTCAGGAACCGCGCGGCAACGCGATCGCGATCGACGCGTTTGTTCCGCTGGCGAACATGTTCGGCTACATCAACACCCTGCGTTCGATGTCGTCGGGCCGTGCCCAGTTCACCATGCAGTTCGACCACTACGATCCGGTTCCGCAGAACATCTCGGACGAGATCCAGGCGAAATACGCATAAGCGAAGATTTGAGGGAGCCCGGTTAGCGGGCTCCTGTCATTACCGACAAAGGAGGCCATCATGGCAAAGGAAAAGTTTGAGCGTACAAAACCGCACGTCAACATCGGCACGATTGGCCACGTTGACCACGGCAAGACGACGCTGACCGCAG